>CAVTDX010000024.1:0-29824 GCA_963733345.1 uncultured delta proteobacterium | reverse complement strand
GCTCGTCGCCGGTACTCTGGTTTTGAAGACCAGGAGGCCCACCAGGCGCCTTGGCACTTCCTCTTACAGATACATTTTTACACTAAAAACATATTCTTTGCAAGGAATTCGCCTTCGAGACCCGGGGACTCGTCGCACGGTTTGCCCTTCAGGCCGGCTTCATCCTCAAGAGGACCGCAGCGCAGGCAGCCGCTCTTTAAGCGCGCGTCGGCTGCGACCGGACAGTCCTAAGAGGCCGTCGCGGCTATCGCGCACTTCTGCTGCGATCTTCTGCATCATTGTCTGACAAGGGTCAATTCATCGAAGGCTAGACAGACCGAGCCGTCTCCGTTCTCCCAGCGTATCGTTCTCCTGCCATGGCTATCCCGGCCATACTCGACGCGGTAGCGCTCATGCTCCGTTGTCCGGCCTTCGGGCGTCTCCTGTTTGTCCGCTCCCAGGGCGAGGTCATTGACGAATTGGCTTATCCCGAAGCCGAATCTGCGCTCGAAAACCGCTTCATCGGTGGTCTTTTTGTCTCCGGCAACGAGGAGCAATCGGCCTGCTTCCTTGTGGACGTAGACTCGGGTCTCTCCGAAAGGCCCGAACACCTCCAGGAGGAACCGGTCGGGATACTCCGCCCGGACCACAAAGGGACCCGAAAAGCGCTCGTTCCCCCACGCGGCGTCGAGGTCCCCCTCGCCGGCGACGGACTGGACGTCGAAAGGCCAGGGCATCTTCTCGCCCCCCCTCTGAAGGAGGGCGCATCCCGAGACGAAGATGAGGAAGAAGACGAAGAGAACCTTTTTCACTTGCTTTTTTGCTCTAGGCTCCTCAGCTTCTCTTCGAGGACTTTCTTTCGTTCGCCCTTTTTGTCGAGCTCTATCGATTGGCGCAGGAGATATATTGCCTTGTCGCGCTGACCAAGCTTCGCGTAAACGTCCGAAAGGTGCTCGGCGATAACAGGGTCGTCAGGGACGCTCTCCCAGGCCCTCAATATCTCGGTCAGGGCCTTTGGATACTCTCCCTTGCTGTAGAATACCCAGCCGAGACTGTCGCGTATGTAACCGTCGTCGGGTCTTTTCTCGAGGGCCTTTCTTACAAGCGCTTCCGCCCTTTCCAGATTGACGCCCTTTTCGGCGAGGCTGTAGCCGATGAAGTTGAGCGCCCCGGCATTGTCGGGATCCACCTTGATTATCTCTTCCATATTTTTCATCGCCGAGTCGTTATCCCCGTTCTTTTCATAAAGCATGCCCAATTGATAGAGGACGTCGACATTTTGCGGCGCCAGGCTTTTCGCCTTTTGGAGGACGGCTATGCCCCTGCCGTACTCCGTTTTTTCTTCGAGGAGACCCGCCAAAAGGAGGTAGAGGGAGACGTTCTCGCCGTTCGTCTCAATCAGCTTTTGCGCTTGCCGTACGCCTTCGTCGACGGCGCCGGCCTTGATGTAAAGGGCGAGAAGATTTTGCGAGGCCGCCTGGAATTCCTCCGCCTTCTGATCGACCTTCAACAGCTCTTCGATCGCCTTTTTCAGGTCCCCTTTCTCCTGCAACGCCATAGCGAGGTAAAGCCTCGCTTTGTCATCGGCGGGCTTCGAAGCGAGGACCAGGCAGAATTCCCGGATTGCCTCTTCGTACTTCCCCTTTTCCAGATAAAGAAGACCGATGTTTTCCCTAATCGAAAAATCTTCCCTGTCGAGGTCGGACAGCTTCTCGAATTCGGAGATGGCGCTGTCGTAATCCTTTTTTTCTACATAGATGGCGGCTATTCTCGACCTCGCCTTCCTGCTCGCCGGGTTTGCCTGCACTGCCTTCTTGTAGTAGCCGACCGCTGCGTCGAGCTTGCCTTCCATCTCGCACAGAGTCCCCATGTCGATCAGGGCGAGCTCAAAATCCGGCTTTATGGAGAGGAGCTTCTCATAATACGCCCGCGCCTTCGCATACTCTTTCATCTCGCCGTGGAGCCTGGCCGTGTAGTAAAGGGCCAGGATATTCTCGCCGTCGTAGCTGAGCGCCTTTTCGTAGGCTGCGGCGGCTTCCTGGTATTTTTTCTCGGCGATGTAGACGGAGCCGATGAGCAGGTAGACTTCCGTGTCCTCCGGGTCGATTGCAATGCACCGCTCATAGAGCTGCCGCGCCTTGTCGAACTCATTCCTCGATGAATAGATGCCTGCGAGCAGCATGAGGCCATGACGGTTTTGAGGCTCTGCCGCGACCGATTCCTTAAGGAGCTTCTCCGCGCTGTCCAGATCGCCTTTCCTCACGTAGAGCAGGGCCATTTCGTTCTTTATCTGACGCGGACGCCGGGATCGAGGGAAAGAGCGGCCTTGTAGTATCGAAGCGCCTCATCGTATTTGCCGGCCTCCGCGCTTCTGTAGCCCTCCAGGAAATAGAAAAAAGAAGAGCCGCCGCCTTTCGCCGCAAGAGCCGGAGAGGCCGCGAAGGAAAACCAAAAAAACGACGGTGAAAATCTTGTTCATACGGCGCCATGTTATACCCCTTTTTAAAGAATGGCGCAGTCAATGGTTGCTACCGTATCGGCTTGCCGAACCTTTCCCAACGCACCCAGTGGAGCAAGTCGTCGGCCTGGCCGTTCCAGGAGAAATAAATGACGAGGGCCCGTCCGACGAGGTCGTCCTGCTTCACGAACCCCCAGAATCTGCTGTCGAGGCTCCGGTCCCTGTTGTCGCCCATGACAAAATAAGAACCCGCCGGAACCTTGACGGGTCCGAAGTTGTCGCGCTGGGCGACAACCTCGGGGACGACGGCGTCATCCTCGAAGTGCGCATGGGGATCGTCCATCTTTTTCCCATTGAGATAGATCGCCTTGTCCTTTATCTCGATCACGTCGCCCCCTACCCCGATCACCCTCTTGATAAAGTCCTTGCTCCTGTCGGCCGGGTAGCGGAAGACCACCACGTCGCCCCTCGAAGGATTGCCGACGTCAAAGAGCAAGATGTCCGTAAGGGGCAGTTTTACGACGTAGCTGAGCCTATTGACGAGGAGATGATCGCCTACCAGGAGCGTCGGCTCCATGGAGCTGGAAGGAATTTTGAAGGCTTGTATGAAAAAGCTGCGGACAAACAAGGCGATGAGCGCCGCGATGAGAAGCGACTCTACATACTCTTGCGTTCTGGTTTTTCGCTTCATTTACGCTCCCGAAACATTTTGCCCGCCCGCGGCGGGCTTGTCTGTACATGATAACCCAAAATGAAGAATTTATCACGCCCCTATTACTGAGGCTAGCGTCGCCTCCTCGATAAATCTGGAGGGGGGACGCCCCTCCGAAAGACAAGGGGCGAGAGGAGTGTCCCCCCAGCCGCTTCCCACCGGAGCCTCCCCCTCAAAGAAAAGCCTATCTTGGACGAGGCCTCCGGACCGAGGCGTTATGAAGCAAAAAAGCGATTGCGCGGCCTCTTTAAGTCAAATCCGCCCTGTCCATCCTCTCAGGGGCAGAAACGCCGAGCAGCCCCAAGCCCTCCCGGACCGTTTTTTGGAGGACGGAAAGCAGCGCAAGCCTGGCCATTGTAAGCCCGGGCTCATTGCCCAGCACCCTCGCTTTGTTATAGTAGCCATGGAACTTGCCGACGAGATCGATCAGGTAAAAGGTGATGCGGTGGGGTTCGAAACTCCTCGAACTGCCTTCCAGGACGTCGAAGAAATTGAGGATTTCCTTTATCAACCCTATCTCTTCAGGGAGGACGAGCCGCCCCATATCGGCGCGACTGATTGCCGAGAGGTCTATGCCTTCGCCTTGCGCCATCCTGAATATCGATTCGATGCGCGCGTGGGCGTACTGCACGTAATAGACGGGGTTTTCGTTGGAGGTCTTTTTTGCGAGGTCGAGATCGAACTCCAGATGGGCGTCGCTCTTCCTCATGAGGAAGAAGAACCTTGCCGCATCCGTTCCCACCTCGTCGAGGACCTCTCGCAGCGTGGTGAATTGCCCCGATCTTGTCGACATCCCTACCGGTTTGCCCTCTTTGAGAAGGGTTACAAACTGGATAAGGAGCACCCTGAGGTCTTCTTTGTCCCTGCCCAGCGCCTCGATCGACCCCTTCAACCTGTCGACGTACCCGTGGTGGTCTGCCCCCCAGATATCGAGGAGCGTATCGAAGCCGCGCTCGAACTTTTCCCGATGGTAGGCGATGTCGGACGCAAAATACGTTTTTTCGCCATCCGACTTGACGATTACCCGGTCTTTTTCGTCGCCGAGGGAGGACGTCCTCAGCCAGAGCGCCCCGTCCTGCTCATAGAGCCGCCCCCGCTCTCTCAGCTCCCGTATGGCCTCGTCCACGAGCCCTTTTTCGAAGAGACCGGCCTCGCTGTAGAAAGAGTCAAAGAAGACCCGGAAGCTTTCAAGGTCCTTCTTTATGCCGGCGAGCACCAGGTCCGCAGCGAACCGGGCCATGAAGGCAACGGCCTGACGTTCGCCTGCGGGCGGCTCGACTCTTCCCTCGAGAAGCATCCTCGCAATGTCTCTCACGTAGTCGCCCTGATAGAGGTCAGGCGGGTAGTCGACGCTTTCCCCCTGAAGCTCCTTCCATCTGAGGTAAACGGAGCGTCCCAGTGTTTCGATCTGCCTGCCCGCATCGTTCACGTAATACTCGCGCACTACCCGATAGCCCGATTTTTCTAGGTATATTGGCGAGCACGTCGCCAACCGCGCGCCCCTTCCATGTCCTATGTGGAGGGGCCCGGTGGGATTGGCGCTGACAAACTCGATTATCGCCTTCTTCTTTCCGCCCACGTCGGGAAAGAACGCATCGAGGCCGCTCCGCGCCAGCTCCGCCAGCTCCGACCTGAAGGCGTCGTCGGCAACGCGAAAATTGATGAAGCCCCTGGCGGCTACGGCAACTTCACTGCATATCGATTCCGACCGCATGCGCCTGACGAGGCAGCGGGCGATCTCTTCGGGGCTTTTTTTTGCCTTCCGCGCAAGCAGGAAGGCGAGGGCCGAGGCATAATCGCCGTGTTCCTTTTCTCTGGGTATCTCCACGAGCGGATCAACCCGTACGTCCCCTGGAACGACGCCTTCTTCTTTGCAGCGCTCCAGGGATTCCTTGAGCATCTCCGCAATCCGCTTTCTTATCATCGGCCCTCAAAGGCCATATCCAACGTCTTGCAGGCCTTTTCCGTATTCTTCTCCTTGTCGCCCGAACACGCAAACTGTACGCCGGCTATCTTCATCTTACTTGTTGTTTGTCGCGATGATGATGGACCAGGGGTCGAGTCTGGTTTTTTTCAGCACCTGGCTGATTTGAAGGTTGCAATGGTTTGAAAGGAGGTCGAGCGAGATGTCCGACCTCCAGCCCCACTTCTCGCACAGGGGGGAAAAAACTTTTTCTACCTTTGAAAAGAAGCCGTCGTTGCTGCAGAAATGGTTGAGGATAACGATGTTGCCGCCCGGTTTCGTGACCCGCTTCATCTCGGAGACCATCTTCTCGGGATTCGGGGCTACGGTTATCACAAAGGCGGCGACGGCATGGTCAAAAGTGTCGTCGTCGAACGTCATGTTCTCCGCATCCATCTCGAGCAGGTCTACGTGGTCCAGCTTATGCTTCTCCTTTTTTGCTCGCGCCTTTTCGAGCATTTTTCTCGTGAGGTCGATGCCCGTAACCTGGCAGCCGCCGGGATACAGAGAAAGCGATATTCCGGTTCCTACGCCCACTTCGATGACCCGGTCGCCTTCTGCGATCTCAGATTTATTGATGCCTATTTTTATTCTCGGAAAAAAAAAATGGGAAAAAATCCTGTCGTAGACCGAAGAATACTTCGTGTAGATATCCTTTACCTCTTCTTGGTTCATGGCCTCACAATAACAGATAAGATGCGGCGAGTCAAGGGAAAATCGACAAGAAACATCAATCATCCCTCAAAAACGCTTATCGACCCGTCGTTTTGCATGTCCATGGCGGCAGGCTTATTCTTAAATAACGTAGGTAGTCTTTCAGTTCTTAGACAAGGGGGGCAAACCATGGAACGCGACAGGACAACACAGGCCAAAAAACTGGCGGACCTCGCGGCGTATCAGAAAGACGCCATAGTAAGCAGGGAAATAATCGGCAAGGAGACCGGGAGCGTGACGATTTTCGCCTTTGACGCAGGACAGGCCCTGAGCGAGCACGTCGCCCCCTTCGACGCCTTTGTTTACGTGCCGGAGGGACGCGTCGAGATTGCCATTGCCGGGACCCCGCACCTCCTGGGACAGGGCGACGCGATCGTCATGCCGGCCCACGTTCCCCACACGGTGAAGGCCGTACAGCCCTTCAAAATGCTTCTCGTCATGATCCGGTCGTAGAGCATCCTGCAGGGCAAATCCTGAATTGGACATCTTTTTCCCGACGGCGCCGTATCCAACGCTTTTCGACCCGCGCCCTTACGGGGCGCGTGCGGGTGTTTTTTTGGTCCCCTCCAGCGGAAAGGGAGGACCGTTGTGCACGCTTTTTTACCGACCGCCCACGTCGGCCGCCCCCCGAGACGGGTTTCGAAACGGAACACGTGAGCGGCCGGTCGCGGAGCGCCGCCGCCGGATGATATGTAAGGGCCGGGGGGCGGGCCTTCTTGAATATGTAGAGGCGGCAGGGGGTGGAATCGCAGTATTTCAATCAATGTCCCCCCTGCGGATTTTTTCTTAAAGTTCCCTTCCCTTCCACTCTTGTTTTCTCCTTGAAGCCGTCTTTTTCCTGCTTTATACTCTTCCCACTTAAATGAAAGATTCTTTCAAATTGTGGGGATCAAAAAACCAGTCTTAGACATTTCAAGAGGACCAAACAGGAGGATTGGATATGAAACCGCTGTCTGACCAGGAGTTGGAGAACCTGGAGGTCTGGTCTACTCCGGCGATCAGCAATGCGATAGAAACCTTTAATGTGCGGCCTAGAAACGAGGGATTCATGCTGGGCGTAAAATGTGTATTTCCGGATTTGAAGCCCATGGTTGGCTACGCTTGCACGGCTGCCATACTAGCCGACCACCCGGCTGCAGGACGCGATCGGGGAGCTACGCCGGCCCACTGGGACAATATCTTAAACACCCCCGGTCCCAGAGTGGTTGTCGTTCATGATCTCGATCAGCCCCGTTGTATCGGATCTCTCTGGGTGAAGTGAATGCAAATATTCATAAGGCCCTGGGGTGCCTGGGCGTGGTCACGGACGGCGGTGTGCGCGACCTGGATGAGGTCAAAGCACTGGGATTTCATTTTTTCGCGGCCGATGTGATCCCCTCCCACGCCTATGTCCACATTGTGGATTCCGGCATACCAATAAAGGTCGGGGGATTGGTCGTAAACAACGGCGATTTGATCCACGCCGATAAACACGGGGTGGTGGTCATCCCACATAAAATAGCCCGTGATGTGCCTCGCGCCTGCCAGGAAGTGGAGGACCGGGAGAGGCGGATAATTAATTTCTGCAAATCACCGGAATTCAGTATCGAGACCTTGAAAACAGGCAAATTCTAAACTGGAATCAAGAATATCAGCCGGACTTTCAATCGAGCCATACGGTATGTTTGTGCTTACACCATGGAGTGAAAGGAGGGAAAGATGAAAAAGAATGTTTTGCGGGAACTGCTGAATGAGGGCAAACCTACCTTGGGAACACATGTGATTACACCCTGGCCTGGCATGGTCGAGGTAATCGGCCAATCAAAGGCCTTTGATTACATTGAATACGTGGGCGAGTATTCGCCTTTCGACTTGGAGTTGCTGGACAATTTCGGGCGGGCCGTCGAGCTTTTCCCGGCTATGTCCTCCATGATGAAAGTTGAGGAGCAGACCCGAGGCTTCATCGCCACCCGAGCCATCGATGCCGGCATCCAGAACGTCCTGTTCACCGACTGCAGGTCCGCCGAGGATGTCAGAGACTGCGTCCGGCTGGTGAGACCGGAAACCCCGGAGGCCGGCGGCAGCCACGGGGCCGGCATGAGGCGCAACGTCGGCTATGTTTCCGGCGCCGGGTCCGAGGAATGGGTTAAGGCTATGAACGATGTGGTCATCGCTATAATGATCGAGAAAAAGGAGCCATGCAAAACCTGGAAGAGATTTTAGAGGTGAAAGGCGTGGACATGGTCCAGTTCGGCCCCGTGGATTATTCTATCAGCATCGGCAAACCAGGTCAGGGACGCAGCCCTGAGGTGCAAAATGCACATGAAAAAATGATAGAGCTGGCCTTGAAAGAGGTGTACACCCCCGGGTTGAGATTCGCGGGTTCGAACAGGCCAAACCATTTGCCGACATGGGTGTCCGTCATTTCTGCATCGGCTGGGACCTGACCGTAATCTTCGCCTGGTGCCTCGAGGCAGGGGAAGGGGATGAGGGAGTTATTCGGGTCGGTTTAGCATTCCGGCGCCGGCTTCCGGACCAGGAAGAAGATGGCCCTCACGGCGGCTTTAGAACCTGCCGGCCGGTTTTCGGGAGTGCTGCCTCCGAATTGCGTCAATCCGGAAGCGTTTAAGAATCGAAAGGGGTGGGCCGTCCCAGATCGGCCAGACGGATGGGCGCCTTATAGCGGTCCAGTTCTTCCTGGATCGCCTTCACAGTCTTGTCGGCCAGTGGTACGCCCGATTTCAAGACGGCCTGTTCACTCCGAAACTCTTTTTCTCCAGGATAGAGTACTTCCCCGCCTTCGGCGACGGGGGTGTCTTTCAGGAATTTTATCATGTTTTCCAGTTCGAATTTGAACACGGGCAGTTCACGGAATTTTTGTACGTCGATCACGATCATCATCGTGCAATTACTGAATGGGGCTTTACTGTCTCCGCCGGCGTATCCTCCTCCAGTCAGCAGTCCGGCGAGGACCTCCACCATAAAATTGAGCAGGTATCCTTTATAACCTTGCACTCCTCCCAAGGGGAGAAGCGCGCCCCCCGAGAAAAAATCAGCCGGGTTGGTGGTAGGATTCCCGTCCTTGTCTATCAGGGTTTTTTCCGGCGCGGATTTTCCGGCGGCAAGCATGACCCGCAGTTTTCCCGCGGCAAAGACACTGGTGGCCATGTCTATGACGATAGGATATTCCCGGTCACTGGGGATACCCATGGCGATAGGGTTTGTGGCCATGCGCCGGGCGAGGCCTTCGAAGGGCGCCACGAGCCAGGAGACTCCGGCGCCGGAGGTAAAGACCAAGGACAGGCAGCCGGCTTGGGAGGCGGAATTGGCATAATCGGCCAGCCGGCCGATATGGGCCAGGTTGGTTACCCCCACCGCGGCAATGCCGTGTTCCAGGGCCTTTTCGATGGCCACGGTCATGGCCTTCTCGGCCCCAACCTGGCCGTAGGATCTATTACCGTTTATCAAGGCTGTGGAGCCGTTATCGCGAACAACTTCCGGTATAGCGCCCGGTTTTATCAAATTGTCTCTGAGCGCCGTCATATAGGTAGGAATACGGATTGTACCGTGGGACGGATGGCCAGTGAGGTCCGCCTTCAACAGTCTTCTGGAGACGAGTTCGGCCTCGTCTTGAGGTGAACCGGATGCCCGGCATAGATCGAAAACAGTCCGGCTCAGGGTTTCCGGTTTAAAATAGAACGTATCGTTCACGGGACCTCCTCCCAATTAGGAAATTGCACTGGTTAAGTTGTTAAATAATTCCACGATTGATTATTTCGCAACAGCCTTGGAAAGTCAACTAAAAAATGGGATTAGTGTTTGCCTCAGATCATGCCGTCAATATTTTTCTCTCCCACAAGCTTATGCCGCGTCTGGAAAGATTCTCCTCCTTTTCCCGCTTTCTATCAAAGCGACAAGGAGGAGCCCCTTCCTGCCGCATTTTTGTGTTTCTCCTTGCACGGCGCACGGTCGTACGCATGCTAAAAACCCCTGCGGGCGAAATCTTGCCTCAGACTTTCAGCAAAAGGTGGAAGCGGTTGGAGATGAGCGCCGCTGACTTAAGAGTCAGAGAGAAACGACGACAATAGATAAGGATATGGTTACGGCCGACCAAGATAGCAACGCGATTTTTGTGGCGCGGCAGCCTATATTTGATGCGCAACAAACGGTGTATGGTTACGAGTTGCTTTATCGCAACTCGTTCACCGACTCCTCTCAAGTGGCTGATGCCACGGATGCTACGTTGAGTGTGATCCACCATGCGTTTCTCGCTCTCGGCGCTCAGTTGACGGCATCGAAAAGAGTCTTTATCAACTTCTGCCGCGACGCGCTCCTTAAGAGGATGCCCTTTGTCCTGAGGCCGGAATCGACCATTATCGAAGTGCTCGAGGACGTGGAAGCGGACGACGTTGTCATGGGGGTTTGCAGGGAGCTGAAACAGGCTGGTTATCTCATCGCGCTGGACGACTTCGACGGGCGCGCCTCAAACAGCGCGGCCCTTGTCGAGCTCGCCGACTTCATAAAATTCGACTTTCAGGCGACGACCGCCGACGAGCGACAAGATTTTGTCAGGCGGCAGAACGGCGGAAAGATCGCACTGTTGGCGGAAAAGGTGGAAACGCCCAAGGAATTCCACGAGGCCCGCGAAGCGGGTTACGCCTATTTCCAAGGCTATTTTTTCAGTAAGCCGGTAATCCTGTCCGCGAAGAACATCCCCACGACGAAAATGAACTATTTGCGGCTGCTCGGCGACATCAGCAAGAGCGAGCTCGACTTCATAGAGCTCCAGAAGACGATCATGCGGGATACGTATTTCAGCTGTTCCCTCATGACTTACATTAATTCGGCCTTCTTTGGCCTACGGACTCGCATTGCCACTATCCAGCAGGCCCTGATGTTCCTGGGCGAACGGGAGGTGAGAAAATGGGCCGCCCTCGTTACGCTGACTTTCCTAAGCGGCGGCAAACCCCCGGAGGTCCTTGAGACATCCCTGATTAGGGCCAAAATGTGCGAGCTGCTGGCCGAGAAAACGTATCTTTCGGACAACACCATGGAGTTATTCCTGATGGGCATGTTCTCGTTGCTCGACGTGCTCACAGGCAGGCCCCTCGAAGAAATCACCGCGATGTTGAACATGTCTAAGGAGATGAGGATCGCTCTAACGACCGGCGGCAACGCCTATGGTGAGCTTCTTTCGGCCGTGTGTTCCTATGAGCGGGCGGACTGGGGACAATGCGAGGCGTCGGCGTGCAGACTTGACATGGACATGAACGTGATCCCTCCGATATACAGACAAGCACTCGAATGGGCGGATAAGGCCCTAGCCGGCTAGAGCTTACAGCCTCCTTTCCCACGTTGATCGAACGGGCGGCATCGACTCCGCAAAAGAAGACGATGATGCGTCTCTAGAGATACGTATCGATGAGGAGAGGACCTGGAGTTGGCGCAGTCATGTTGCTGCGCCGGTACGCTGCTATCGCCATGGCCCTGAACGGCTCATTCAGGCTGACATCTGGTTTCAGGGCTTCAATGACTCGCGGGCGCCGGTCTATGTCCGCCATCGACGCAGCCGGCGTCGCCTCAACCACATCGGGTCTTGTCCATATGGCGCGGATAAGGTTAGTGCGCCTGAAAGGCGAACGCCTTTCCCCACGAATAACGATACTGGTTGTCCCGACCGCCAACGCCTCCGCCAAAGAAACCCCTTCAGCTTTTCTTGGGCTGTCTGGCGGCCCCGGCGGTCTCGTAAAAGGAGGCAGTATCTAAGGCGAAAGACCCGGCGCTTTCCGTCCTATCCTTACGGATAGTTTGGCTTTTTCAGCAGCTATTTATGTTATACTCTGTCAGACGCATTCTGTCAAGAAAAACGTGCAGGTTTCGGAAAAAAAAGTAAATTCCTTTTTGGCAGCCCTTGGGGGAACGGGAGGAAACGACTAGAGGACCGTAATCTCCTTACCCTCGGACACCAAAAAGATCTTAATGCCGAAGGAATCCATGACCGGCTTCTCCGCTTCGAGGTACTTACGGAAGACGGGCGTATCGGGAAAGCCTACCGCTAGCCGATCCCCCGGGACAAAGCTGTCCGGGGTGCGCATGGTGAGCGCGCTGTATATGCCCCTCGACACGGCCCGCATCACCTGGGATTCCGTGTAGGCCGCCTCAAGCTTTCCCCTGCCTGCCTTGGAGCGGGCAATGCCGGCCGTGCTCACGAAAATCTTCGCCTTAGATTCCGGGTGATAGGCTATAAAATCGGCGCCGCGGCAGTCCGTGGTCAACCGTTCGACGGCGTACCCGCGCTCCAGAAAGTGCAAGGAAACAGCCTCGGTCACCTCGCTTTCGTCAAGCATTCGCTGATTCTCCGGGCCTCCTTATATCAGTATAAGGGCCCCAACCGCCTAAAACAATCAACGCGCCCGGCAAGAAGCCCCGCGGGGGAAGCCGAGGCCGTGAGGGATGGGCCGTTTTGCAAAACTAAGTGTCCCTTGTTATTAGGATTGCTTTTATTTCGGAACAGGTCTAAATAATATGCAGGGGGAATGCGTGGGATGGTCAGGTGCATGAAGTGCGCCGAAATACTCTTTGAGCATGAGCCTGTCCGGGACTCGACGGCCAGGACCACTGAAAAACGTAAAACATGCGAGCTCGAGGAAGAGGATAACCGCGCTTTCTACCGCTGCCCCGCGTGCAGGGCAAGGAACTTCGTCGCCGAGGCGAGGAATTCCCATGGCTTCCCGGAGCTTAGAATAGTTGCCTACAGTCTTGAGTAAACATCTATTTAAGAAAAACCTTAAGGATCGCAATGCAGGAAATTATGCCGGGAATCGTGAATGCTCTGGAAGAATAGCCCGTTTTTGGTTATACTATCCCACTGACCACGAACATGGCAAGGGCCGATAGGTTTCTCAAGGCATGCAAAATGGAGGCGCCCGACTGCACCCCTGTCTGGCTTATGAGGCAGGCAGGACGGTACATGCAGGAATACCGCAGACTCCGCCGGAGGCACACGTTCAAAGAAATGTGCCAGACGCCGGAGATAGCCGTCGAGGTCACCCTCCAGCCCGTCCGGCGATTCGATCTGGACGCCGCCATAATCTTCTCCGATATCCTTCTCCCCCTTGAAAAAATGGGCGTTGGTCTGCACTTTGACGATGCGCAGGGCCCGTCGCTCGACCGCACCCTCCGGTCGGGTCGCGATGTCGACGCCCTTAAGGCCGTCGACCCCGAGGAGGACCTGCCGTATCTCCTGAAGGCAATCGAGATGGCCCGGACGGAGCTGGCCGGGACGGCGCCGCTGATCGGCTTTTCGGGCGGTCCCTTCACCCTCGCCAGTTACCTGCTGGAAGGGGGACGATCGAAGCACTTCCGGTTAACGAAGGCGTTTATGTATGCCGAGTCAAATCCGTTCCGTCTCCTCATGGAAAAGCTGACCGATATGGTCGCCGCCTCTCTGAACGCGCAGATCAGGCACGGCGCCCAGGCGGTCCAGGTCTTCGACAGTTGGGTCGGCGCGCTCTCCGCCGCAGACTACGAGCGCTATGCTTTGCCGCATTTGAAGAGACTCTTCGCCTCTCTCGACGCGTCCGTCCCGCGCATCCTCTTCGGCCTCGATGCATGCCACCTGCTGCCCCTGATGGCCGGGGCGGGGATCGACGTGCTGGGCGTCGATTGGCGCGTCCCCATCGATAAAGCCCGGGAAATGACGGGCGGAAAGCTCGCCGTCCAGGGGAACCTCGATCCCGCGGTTCTTTTCGGCCCTGCCGGCCACGTGCGGGCGGAGGCGAGGGAGGTCCTTCGTCGGGCGGGAGGCGCCGGCGGCCACATATTCAACCTGGGTCACGGGGTGCTGCCCGAAACTCCGGTCGAGAACGTGGAGCTTCTCATCGCCGAAGTTCACGAATACGGGCGCAGGGAATGAAAACGACGGTCCTCCTGGTCAATTTCGGCGCGGCCGCGACGCTGGACGATGTCCCTCTTTTCTTGAGGAAGCTGACGGGGGTTGTTCCGCCCAGGGCCGTGGAGGAGGCGCTCATGGAACGGTACCGGGCCATAGGGGGAGGCTCGCCGCTTCCGCGGATCGCTCAGGAGCAGGCCGACCTCCTTGCCGATGCGACCGGCCGTCGGGTCCCGATAAAGTGCGCCTATCGGCATTCTTCCCCCACGCTGGAGGAGACGATCAATGAATGCTTCAGGTCAGGGACGGAAAGGATCATCTTTTTCATTATGTCTCCCTATTATTCTTCGAGGACGGTCGGCGCCTGCATGAACGCGGTCGCGGCCTATCTCTCCTATTTTTCCGTCGCGTCCTACCGGCCCGAGGCAACGTTCATCCATAGCTGGCGCAAGGAGCCGCTCTTCATCGACGCATGGGCCGCCAGGATACGGGAAGCCCGGCCGGAGGAAGGTTTCTGTCTCTTTTCGGCCCACAGCCTGCCCCGCTCGCATGGCGACGAGACCTATGCGTCACAGGTGGAGGAGACGGTCGCGGCCGTCGCAGCCCGCTTGAGCCTGTCAGAATACGCTATCGGCTGGCAGAGCGTGCCGCCGAACACGGACGAGCCGTGGATAGGCCCGCCGGTCGAGGCAGTCATCGACAGGATCGCGCCTGCTGCGTCGAGACTCATAGAGATTCCCATCGGCTTCGTGAGCGACCATCTCGAAACGTTGTACGACATGGATATCGTGCACGCCCGCTATGCGGCCTCGAAGGGCCTCGCCTTTTCGCGCGTGCCTTCCCTCAACGGCTATTTGCCTTTTATCGCCGCTCTCAAGAGCGTGCTGGAAAGGCATCTGGGGAAGGAGCAATGAAGAAGGTCGCCATCGTCGGCAGCGGCATTTCCGGTTTGGCTTGCGCCGTCGCCCTCAAGGAAGAGGGCGTCGATTTCATGGTTCTTGAGAAGGGACCGGCGGCCGGGGGGAAGCTGCTCACGGAAAAGGCGGACGGGTTCTCGATCGAGGCCGGGCCCGACAGCTTTCTTTCCGAAAAGCCCTGGACCCTGGACCTCATCAGGAAGGTCGGCCTCGAGGACCGGCTCCTCGCGACGAACGAGGAGCATAAGGGCACGTACATTTATTCCCGGGGTCGTCTCCACCGCCTGCCCGAAGGCGTCATGCTCATGGTTCCGACCATGCTCATGCCTTTGGTCCGCTCCCGCCTGATCTCCCTGCCCGGCAAAGTCCGTATGGGCCTGGAGGCGTTTATACCGAGAAAAAGGGCCGACTCCGATGAGAGCCTCGCCAGCTTCGTAGCCAGGAGGCTCGGCAGGGAATGTCTGGAGAAGATCGCAGAACCCCTTGTGGCGGGCATTCACACTGCGGACCCGGAGGATATGAGCGTCAAAGCCGTCTTTCCCCGGTTCCTCGAAATGGAAAAAGAGAGCGGCAGCTTAGTGAGGGCGATGGCAAGAGCCGTGAAGAAGGCGCCTGTCCGCGGCGACGCCCATTTGACCTACTTCATGTCCTTGCGGGAGGGGATGCAGCAGCTCGTGGACGGGTGCGTCGATTTCGTGGGAAAAGAGCGCGTCCGCACCTCCTGCGAAGTCGCGCGGGTCCGGAAGACTGCGCAAGGATACGAGTTGGCTGCGGGGCCCGAGCGGATGGTCTTCGACGCGGTCGTTCTCGCCACCCCTGCCTATGCGACGCAACGCCTGCTCGGAGGCTCGGCGCAGCCGCTCTCCGACCTGCTTTCTACCATTGTGTGGACCTCCACGGCGACCGTTTCACTCGCTTTCGCCGAATCGGCCGCGCCCGGGCCCTTGCCGGGTTTCGGCTTCATCGTCCCCCGCGTGGAAGGCAGAAGGATCAACGCAGCCACCTGGAGCTCGTTAAAGTGGTCCTTCCGTGCGCCGGCCCACCGCCTGCTCATCAGGTCCTTTGTGGGCGGAAGCCGGCGCGAGGAACTGGTCTCCTACGAGGATAAGGATCTCGTCGCCGTCGTATTGGAAGAGCTCCGGGAGATCGCAGGCATCGCGGGCAAGCCTTCTTCTCGCGGGTCTACCGGTGGGCGAACAGCATGCCCCGCTACACGGTTGGTCACCTCGACCGCGTTGACGCCATCGATAATGCCCGAAAGAGAGTCTGCCCCGGGCTTTGGCTCATAGGGTGCAGCTTCCGCGGCATAGGCATAGGGGATTGCGTGAGGAGCGGATTCGAGGCAGCCAAGGAGCTCGCCGCGTTCTGTTCCGCCGGGCAGTTCGCGCAAAAACATTAAGGGTCGGCGCCTAAAGCCGAGGAAAGGCATGTGATGGCAAGACAGGAATCAACAAGAGTCCTTCTCGTTTACCCGCAGCATCCCGATACGTTCTGGTCGTACAAGTACGCCCTCAAGTTCATCTCGAAGAAAGCGAGCTCGCCTCCCCTCGGGCTGCTCACCGTGGCCG
This sequence comes from uncultured delta proteobacterium, assembly GCA_963733345.1. GTDB lineage: Bacteria > Desulfobacterota > Syntrophorhabdia > Syntrophorhabdales > WCHB1-27 > BOG-1155. The sequence continues at coordinate 13,643 of CAVTDX010000024.1, read as the reverse complement.
CCATGCTCCCGGAGGATTGGAAAAAAAGGCTTGTAGACACCCATATAACAGCGCTCGAGGAGGCGGACATCGAGTGGGCCGATTATGTGTTCATCAGCGCCATGTCGATTCAGGAGACCTCCGCAAGACAGGTTGTCGCAAGGTGCAAGGCAAAGGGCGTCAAAACGGTCGGGGGCGGCCCCCTGTTTACGTCGATGCCAGACGCGTTCCCCGATGTCGATTACCTGGTGCTCGACGAGGCGGAGATCACGCTCCCCCTGTTTTTGAAAGATCTGGCGCAAGGGCGTAGACCACAGCACATCTATCGTTCCGCCGCCTGGGCCGACATCAGGCTGACCCCCAACCCCAGGTGGGAGATGATCGACATGAAGAAATACGCCTCGATGAACATCCAGTATTCACGGGGCTGCCCGTTCAATTGCGAGTTCTGCAACATTACGGTCCTCTACGGGCAAAAGGCCAGGACCAAGGGCAGGGCCAGATCATCGCCGAGCTTGACGGGCTCTATCGGGCGGGCTGGAAGGGGAGCGTTTTTTTCGTTGACGACAACTTCATTGGAAACAAGGCAAAATTGAAACGGGAGGTGCTCCCCGCCCTGGTAGACTGGATGAAGAAGAGACGCTACCCTTTTGCCTTTGCCACGGAGGTATCCATCAACCTTGCCGACGACCGGGACCTCATGGAGCTTATGGTCGAGGCGGGTTTCGATACGGTTTTTGTGGGCATTGAAACCACGAACGAGACGAGCCTTGCCGAATGTCAGAAGCTCCAGAACGAGAACCGCGACCTCATGGCGTGCGTGAAAACGATACAGCGGTCGGGCTTACAGGTCCAGGGCGGTTTCATTGTCGGTTTCGACAACGATCCGCCGTCGATCTTCGACCGGCTGACCCGCTTTATCCAGGAGAGCGGCATAGTGACCGCCATGGTGGGTCTTCTCAACGCGCCCCCGGGCACACGGCTTCACAAGCGCCTCACGAAAGAGGGCCGCCTGCTGAAGGAGATCACCGGGGACCACATGGACCTCTCCATAAACTTCGTGCCGAAGATGAACCCGGACGTCTTGATCAGCGGCTACCAGCGCATTCTCCGCACCATCTATTCCCCCAGGTGCTACTACGATCGCATCAGGCGCTTCCTGTCGGAGTATGCACCCGGCCGGAACAAGATGTTCCATTTCCGGGCCGGCCATGCGATCGCCTTTCTCAGATCGGTCCTCTTCCTGGGAATCATAGGAGGAGAGCGGCGCGACTATTGGAAACTCCTCCTCTGGTCGCTCTTCACACGCCCGCGCCTTGTCCCGTTGGCCATACAACTGGCTATTTGCGGATTCCACTTCAGAAAGGTGAGCGTCGAGCGCACCCTTCGCAGGCCCGACGCGTATCTGCCGCATTGAAAAGATTGCAATTAAGTTCTTGCACGGCGCCATGGGGATGAAGGGTCAAATCGTCGTGCCGACAGGATAGCTTTTTCAATTTTTTGCAATTTGCGCCGTTCTTTTGTACATTGTATGCAATGGGTCCCTCTGCGACAGACGGCGCAGTCCTGCGCATCACCGGCCTGACGAAGGCATACGGTTCGTTCATCGCGGTCGATCATGTCTCGTTTTCCGTCGGCGAGGGGGAAGTGGTCGGCCTCCTCGGTCCGAACGGGGCGGGCAAGACGACCACCATCAATATGATCCTCGGCATCCTAAAGCCGACAAGCGGCGCCGTCGAGGTATTGGGCATGAGGATCGAAAAGCGAAGGTCGGAGATCGCGAGCAAGATCAATTTTGCGGCGGTTTATGCGCATGTTCCCGCGAACCTCACGGTTCGACAGAACCTCTGCGTCTTCGCCCTGCTCTACGGGATCAAATCCGTCAGACAGAAAGTAAATGCTTTATTGCAGGAATTCGACCTCGAAGACTTTGCGAACGCGAAGACCGGTCTCTCTTCGGGAGAATTGAGCCGCCTCAATCTCGCCAAGGCGATGTTGAATACGCCGAAGCTGTTGCTCCTCGATGAGCCGACTGCCTCGCTGGATCCGAACATCTCACGCCTGGTCCGCGATAAAATAAAGGATTATGCCCTTGAGAACCGGGCCGGGATACTCTGGACATCGCACAATATGAACGAGATCGAGGAGGTCTGCGACCGGGTCCTTTTTCTATCCCATGGCAAGATCCTCTTAAGCGGCGATCCGAAAGCCCTGCCGGCCGCACACGGGAAAAAAGACCTTGAAGAGCTCTTCATCGCCATGGCGCGCGAGCCGGTCTCCTTTAAGGAATGAACCGATGAGTCTTTCCCGGACCCTTGCGATCTTCGTCCGGCAGCTTTTTCTGCTCAAGAGCAATCCCACGCGGCTCGTCTCCATTTTCTTGTGGCTCCTCATCGACATTATCCAGTGGGGCTTCATCACCAAATACCTCGGCTCTTTGGGCAGGGCCACGTTCGGCTTCGTCTCCGTTGCTCTGGGCGCCATCATCTTGTGGGAATTCATGAGCCGGATCGAGAACGGGATAATGATGGCCTTTCTAGAGGATGTCTGGAGTCAGAACCTCATCAATTTTTTTGCCTCTCCCTTGAAGGTCCGGGAGTACCTGTCCGGTCTCATCCTGACGAGCATCACCACCGGGTTGGCGGCTTTCCTCGCCATGGTCGCCGTAGCCGGGGCTGCCTTCGGCTACCATGTGCTGCGCATAGGCTTGCTGATCCTGCCTTTCATGCTGATACTCCTCGTGTTCGGCATTGCGATGGGAATCTTCGTCACGGCCCTGATTTTTCGGCTCGGGCCTTCGGCGGAATGGCTGGGCTGGCCCATTCCCCTAGTGCTCTCGATCGTTGCCGGGGTCTATTATCCGGTCTCGACGCTGCCGGCTGCGCTCCGGACCGTCGCAAAACTGGTCCCTCCCTCATACGTGTTCGAGACTTGCCGCGCCGCGCTTGCCACGGGCGGCCTGCCCGCGCATTTTAGCTCGAACCTTCTCCTCGGCGCCCTGCTCTCCGCAGCCTATCTGCTCTTCACGTCGCTTCTGTTCCTCGGGGTCTACAGGAAAAACCTCGCGACGGGCAGCATTGCGAGATTCAACGCCGAGGCGCTCTGAGCTATCTGCAAAAAAAGGGGCATCTATGATCTCCCTGCGAGTTGTGGTATACTTTGGGGGCGCCAGGGCCGATAACGTTCCGAAGTAAGTCTGCAATGCTGCCGGGGGCCTCGGCCGAGCGCCCCCGAAAAGAGGGGCTATATAGTGATCTCCAGACGGCGACTGAACATATTGGTCCTGGAAGCCGACAAAGACGTGGTCAACATCACCACGTCTATGCTTCAGGAACTCGGGCACCATGCAAGAGGAGAAACGGAGAGCCTGGCGGCGTTGAAGGCCTTCTCGGAATCGCCCGATGAATTCGATCTTGCGATCCTTGAATCCGTTATGCCCGACGTCACGGGACTGGACCTTGCTGCGCGCTTTCGCCGCATACGGCGCGGCTTCCCCATCCTGCTCTATGCGGATTGCAGCGACGCGCCTTCGGCTAAGAGAATAGAGGCCGCCGGCCTTGGACGGGTCGTTTTCAAGCCTCTCACTTCCGAAGAGTTGGGAAGCGCGATAAGGGAGACCCTTCGATTGTAGCTCATGAGCTTACAGCCGGGCGCATGAATGAGAATTGCGATTCTTGGTGCAGGCCTGACGGGAGCGTACTTATACAGGCGCCTGGTGGGACAGGGTCGCCGCGTAGAGGTCTTCGGCAAGGACCCCGGCACGCGATGCGGCATCAGTCCTTGCGCCTGGGGAACGTCCTGCGGTTTCGCGGAGCTCGTGAAAGAGGCCGGGCTCGACGCATCCGCCTATACTCTCAGCTATTCGGACCACGTCTGCATTGACGAAATAAGGCTCAAAGCGGACCTTATCACCTTCGACAAGCAAAGACTCATTCGAGACCTGCTGGCCGGCGCCCAGATAAGCCGGGGGCAGCCTGATGTCCGATCTTACGACAGGGTCATCGATGCAACGGGCGTCTCGAGGGCCCTCTTGCCGCAAATCGGCGACGACCTCATCCTCTCCTGCATCCAGTTCAGGGTATCGACCGATGAAACGCTGGATAACCGCGCCGAGCTGGGGGGCATAGGGTACGCCTGGTGTTTTCCTCTTTCCCGGGGGGAATATCACATCGGGTGCGGCAGTTTTGTTTCGGACCCACTGGAGAGACTGAAGGCCCTGGGATGGATTGGCGGTAATGGATCGCGACGGAAAATAGTCTGCGGCTGCAAGGGAGATATCCGTCTTGCCTCCCCTCATGCCTGCCTGCCTTTCGTCGTGGGCGAGAAAGAGCATCAGGTCTGGGGCGTGGGCGAGGCGATCGGCTGCGTGGCGCCTCTGGCCGGCGACGGGATCGTCCCCGGATTGAAGAGCGCCCGGATGCTCCTCGAATGGTGGGATAATCCGGATAGCTATACGGCCGCGGTCCTGAGGGAATTCGGCTGGATGAAGAAAGAGCGGGCGGTGTTCGATAAGCTGAGAAGAGGCGAGAAGCTCGGCCTCGACAGCGCCTGGGTATTGAAAAGGAATTCAAAGAGAATGGGGATAGAAGTGGGGATCAAGGAAGCTTCGGCCATCCTGCGCCGCCTGATATGACCGCGGCCGCGTCGCGGGCGCCTTACCTCACCTTCATCTTCACCGTTCCTGCTACGCCTTTATTGAGATCGGCGGCGAGGACGCCTATCTGCTGGCCGGGGGAAAGCGCCGCTATGAGCTCGGCCAGGCTGTCCGCGCCGCCCACTGTCTGGCCGTCAATCTGCAGAATAACGTCTCCCTGCTCAAAACCAGCCTGGCTTAAGGGGCCCTTCGGCTCGACCGAGGCGATCACGGCCCCGGCTTTTTCATCGAGTCCCAGCTTTTCAATTTCCTGCTCGGTAGGGTTTCGGAACGAGCCGCCCAGCCTCCGCCCAGCCTCGGCGGAAAGCGCCTTTGCCGCTTCATTCATGTCGCCCACGGCAACGGTAAAATCCTGACGCTTTCCGCCTCGCAGCACGGTCACTTTCGCCAGGCTGCGAATCGGCGTCATGGCGACGTCGTTCTGGAGCCTTGCCGCATCGGCCACAGGTCTTCCCTGGTAAGCGACAATGAAATCCTCTTTCGCGATGCCCGCCCTCTCTGCCGGCCCTCCCTTCATCGTCGCGACGACGAGCGCGCCTTTCGCATTCTCCAATCCGAGGGCCTTCGCCTTCGTGGGCGTCAGGTCCTCTACGCTGATCCCGATCCAGGCCCGTTCCACTTTCCCGTAGGCGATCAATGTCTTGCCTATGTGGAGTGCGATGTTGCTCGGCACGGCAAACCCTATGCCCTCCGAGCCGCCGGACTCCGTCGCGATCGCCGTGTTGACGCCGATCACCTCCCCTTTCAAGTTAAACAAAGGTCCGCCGCTGTTGCCGGGGTTGATGGACGCGTCCGTTTGCAGAAAGTCCTGGTAGCTGGTTGGGTCGAGGATGCCCCGGCGGTGTTTGGCGCTCACAATGCCTTGCGTCACCGTCTGATCGAGACCCCGGGGGTGGCCGATGGCAACGACCCAGTCGCCCACCTCGAGTTTGTCTGAATCGCCAAAGAGAACGGCCGGCAATGACTCCGGCGCATTGATGCGGATAACCGCCAGGTCGGTTTTCGGGTCGCCTCCCACGAGGGCGGCTGGATATCTGTTGCCGCTCGAGAGCTGGACCTCTATTTTAGAGGCGCCTCCCGCTACGTGATAGCTCGTAAGAATGTTGCCCAGGCTGTCCATGATCATGCCGGACCCGAGTCCCTTGACGTCTTCCTGATACTTTTTGGGCATTTTGCGATTGCCGAAAAAACGGCGGAACAAGGGGTCTTTTTCGAAAGGCAGCAGGGGGTTGGGGACCTCTTTGCGCTCGGTCACCTCAATGTGGACTACGGCGGGGATGTTTTTCTTTGCCACGTCCACTATTGCGGTCGCCAGATCGGGCGAGGCCCCATAACCCGGAAGGACGTTCGCCGCCAAGAGCAGGACCGAAAAAAGAAGGATCGTACGCACATCTATTTAGATAAGACGCAAGTTGCCGCGCGTCAAGGAAAAACAAATAAGCGCATCGGCTGTTATCGTGCTTTCGCCGCCGGCTCGTCCGTGGGCGCCGAATCCGGCCTGTTGTCTGAAGATAGGGTGTAAATGGCCGTGAATTCGGCGATGAGCCGGCGCCTTTCCTTTAAGGTCAGGCCAAGATAGAGGGGTGATTCCATGAGGACTTTTACCAGATGTCTCGCCGTGGGATTGGCCATGGCGCCCCTCCGGAAAAGATTGTCGATTCTACACAATTTAGAACGATGCAATTCGGATGCCAGGCCCATGGAACGCCGCCCCTTCGGCTCTCGCGAGCATTTCCGGGCGCGTCAAGCCCAAGGCACGTTGTAAGCAAAACCGACATATTGACAAGATTCCGGACAACAGATAGATTATTTCGGTGTACACCCTGTTCGTGAGAGAAACGTTTGCCGCTGCCCACAGAATTGAGCTGTATCATGGCAAGTGCGAAGAGCTGCACGGGCACAATTTCAGGGTGGACGCCCTATTCGAGGGACATAATGTCGGCGAAGAGGGAATGCTCGTCGATTTCGCGGTCCTCAAGGCCATGCTGAGGCGGATAGTCGCCGATCTGGATCACAAGTACATCAACGACATCCCGTTTTTCAAAGAGACGGCGAGCTCGTCCGAGTGCCTCGCGTTCTACATATATGGGCGTCTGGCCGAAGCCGCCGCCAAAGAAAACGTCGCGGTGAAGGAAGTGAGGGTTTGGGAATCCGATTCCGCCTACGCCGCGTACAGGGAATGAGGTCGGTGTGAAAGACGTGCAAAACATGCGCGACCCACGCAACATCAAGATAGACAAGGTTGGCGTCAAGAATGTGAAGTACCCTATAGTGGTGCTGGACAAGACAAACGGCATCCAGCATACCGTGGCCGAGATCAGCATGTACGTGAGCCTTCCCCACGATTATAAGGGAACGCACATGAGCAGGTTCGTCGAGATCCTCCACGCCCACAAGAACGTGCTCGGCATGAAGGAGTTCCCGGGGATCTTAAGGGAAATGAAGGAAAGATTGAATGCGGGGTCGGCCCACATGGAGGTCCGTTTCCCGTATTTCATCAGGAAGGATGCACCCGTATCGGGCACGCCCGGCTACCTAGAATATACCTGCGCCATCATCGGCCATATGGACAGCCGGGACGTAATGAAAAATTTTACCGTTTCCGTGTCGGTCCCAGTCACGACGCTCTGCCCCTGCTCGAAGGAAATAAGCGACTACGGAGCGCACAACCAGAGGGGCATGGTGACAGCCACTGTGCAGTTCAAACGCTTCTTCTGGATAGAAGACCTGATCTCTCTTATCGAGAGTTGTGCGAGCTGTGAGATATATTCGGTGCTGAAGAGGCAGGATGAGAAATTCGTGACGGAAAAAGCCTTCGAAAATCCCAAGTTCGTGGAAGACGTTGCAAGGGAGGTAGCGGAAAAACTCCGCCGCCAGTCGAATATTACGCATTTCATCGTAGAGGCGGAGAACTTCGAGAGCATCCACAACCATAGCGCCTATGCATATTTGGAGAAAGATAAAGAGGGAGCGGAAACATGAGAACTCACCCTGCAAAGAGGAAAAAGCCTTATCTACGAGACCCCCAACGTAAAGGCGGGGGGGGAGGACCGGACTTCCAACATCAGGGCGACGAGAGAAGCCTTCACCACCCAGGTGGAGGCATGGATCGGTCCGGTCGACAGGGCCGTCCAGACTTGGCATGCGCGTCAGGAAAATGACTTCAAATAAGTGGATCAAGGTCCATACCGTCGAGAACATCTTCGAGATGGACGTGCTCAAGACCGCTCTCGAGAGGGAATCGATCGAGTATATGGTGAAAGGCCACAAGGATACGGCCTACGACGGCCTTTTCATCCTTCAGAAGGGCTACGCTTCGTTTTTCGTGAAGGAGGAGGATCAGGGACGCGCCGAGGCCGTCGTCGCAAGCATCAAGAATATGCCCTATGTGGTCTCTTAAAGAAATCGATCCTCTCCCCTCCCTGGTTCGTGAAAAATTTATAAGCTTCGTAGGCGCGGGCGGAAAAACATCCCTGGCCGAATATCTCGGGGCCGCGGCCGCCGGATTAGGGAAACGGGTAGTGATGACCACCACCACGAAGGTGCGGGCGAAGGCGCCTTACGTGCGTTTCGACGACAGGGGCGCCGCAATGAGAGCCGAGGGCGGGAGGTTCGTGCTGATGGGCAAATCGGTGGATCAGGGGAAGCTGACCGCGCTCGACCCCGGCGAGGTTGAGGCCCTCGGAAAAGAGTACGACCTCGTGCTCGTAGAGGCGGACGGGGCGAAACACCGCCCTCTCAAATACCCGGCGGCCTATGAGCCCGTAATCCCGCCCTGCTCCGATTTGACCGTGGTGGTCGCGGGCCTCGATGCACTCGGCCTCACAATCGCGGAAGGAATCTTCAGGTGGGAACAATTCAGCCGGGCGACCGGACTTTCGCCAGACGAGCAGATTACGCCAGACGTCTTCGTGAGGCTCTTTGAAAGCGACGGGCTCGATGAAAAATGTGGACAAGGCCGGGCGCCTCATTCTCCTAAACAAGTATGACGCCTGCGCTGCCCGGGAATCGGCGGCGGAGCTGGCGGCGGCTGTGGCGCGGCACACGGGAGGGGTGGAAGTGATCGTGGCGAGTGTACTACGGGGGGAGTTCTTTAGCCTCGTCTAGCGCATTCCGCGATCCTCTTATTTCTTCTTTTTAGGGCGGCCGGCCGACGGCTTCTTCGGAATCTCCATCTTGGGCGCCGCGTCGCGGCCTGTGACCTCCGACGGCACCCGGAAAGAAACTGCTCTACAGGAAGTCAGCCGCGGTCTCGCGCCCCTCGATAGCACCTACAGCTACCCACATGATGCCGGCGGGATGTTATCTACATTACGGAATGAAAGCCGCAGGCTGATGCATCGACATGTTGCTCACGAATGCGGACCGGACTCGACAGCGTGAGGCAATGAGTGTGGTCATAGGTTCCTATTCGTCGCCTTTACCTCCAGGACTCCGCGTAGTCCTCGGCATATTGATCGAACAGGATGGGAGACCTGCCAAGAACCGATTCGAGGTCTTCCGAGACTGGTGCGCACAATCCCCGGCGTACCTTCGAGAAGAAATCGGCCCACCGTTCTATGCGGCCGGACGGGACACCACGGGCCGAGAGGCCTGTCCGGGCAGCTTCTTCGGTGATTGGTACATATGAGATCCTCTTGCCTGCGACCTTCGATATTCTCTCGACTACTTCGAAGTGGCTCAGCGCCTCTGCGCCTGTAAGGGTGTAGGCGCTGCCCGTGTGGCAGGGTTGGGTAAGGGCCGCGCACGCCGCCGCCGCAACGTCTCTCACGTCTACGAAGGAGAGTTTGGCATCGCCGGCTGGCAGGTGTATGGCGCCGGTTGACCGAATATCGGCGAATATGGGACCGGAGTCGAAGTTTTGCATGAACCAGTTCGGCCTGAGGTGAACGAAAGGGACGCCGGATGCTTCGACGTACCTCTCGAGCATGCGGAGCATAAACGTCTCGTCCTGTTCGACGCCCATGGCGGTAAGATTGACGATCAGCCGGATACCCTGCTTCTTCGCCTCATCAATAAGCGGCATCGCTGCCCTATCAGACTGGTTGTCGCCGGGACGGGCGATGAGAAAGACCTTATGAACTCCCTTGAGGGCAGGGGCAAAAGACTCGGGCTGATCGAAGTCGAACCTGACCGCCTCGATAGGGTCCAATAACCCGCGAGATAAAGGGGATCGTGCAGCAGCCCGCACCGCCTCACCCTTTTCGAGGAGCAGTTTGACCACATGACCTCCGACCCTGCCGGACGCCCCTATTACCAATGTTGTCCCCGACATATGACCTCCTTTTGACTTGTTTTGACTTGTAGGCTGAATTCTACCTTCAGCCGTTGGCGTAAGGATGCGTGTTGACATGGGATGCGATGAAAGATTCAACGAATTGTTCGAGAACCTCGTCCTTATCGCGCTGAAAGAAGTCACACCACTTGTCTTTGAGAACCGCAAAGGCAATCAAGGGGATGAAACCGGTGAAAAACTCGTGGACAAGCTGTGCGGCTGACGTCTGACCGCCAGATACCGACCTCATCGCAACCTCGGCGCACTTGAATAGAGACATGTCGCGGTCCTGTGATTTAAGAGACTCCATAAACATGACGGCAAAAATGTCCTTCCTCTTCGTAAGAAACGAAATCTCTTCTCTCAGCGCCGTAGTCACCCCCTCTTTATGTGCAGCCGAAGTCGCTATTCTGGAAACTTCAGATGCAGAGAAATCATCCAGAATCTTCTGAAAAAGAGAGAGGATGAGATCATTCTTATCCTGGAAATGATAATAGAGCGCCGCCTTGTTGACATTTGCCTTCTTTGTGATCTGGCTGACGCTCGTCGCGTGGAATCCGTTCTTGGAAAACAGCTCTTCCGCTGCTTCTAGAATCTTTTGTTTTGTCTTGTCTCCTCCAGTTCGTCCCATGCAGCCTCCAATATAACCATCCGGTAGGTTAATTATATGGGCAACAAAATACGCCTGTCAAGATGTTTTGGAGGTCGACAGCACGTAAGTCATCCACAAGAGGTTGGCTCGGCTTGGGTTGTCCCCAGCAACTCTCAACCACCAATCTTGGCCGCAAAGAGAATCTGGAAGAGACTCCGAAATGCCTGCTGCGACCAGGAGAAAGCCTGGTGTGCTCTCCAGGACCGTTCTTTCGCACCGGCCGCGCATCCAATCCGTGACGGCGCATCCTCCGATGAAAACTAAGTCGACGCCGCCCCTTATATCGCTGACGGCGTGACCGTTGAGCTGGAAGTACCGCCCCACGCTCTGGACAGGAAGAAGGTGTTGTTTTCACACATATTGTGCAAGTTATATATGCCGACTCTCATCCCATTCAACGCTTGCCAGTTGTAAGCAGCGCCGTTTCATACCACGAAAATCTAGGCTTTCGGGAAGGAGGCAAACATTAGGTATGAATGCGGCTCGACAGCCGCCGAGTATCGACGATGCTTCTATTCCACGGCCATGCCCGGCGGCAACGGCACATACTTTACCTCATGCCCCGACAACCACTTCACGACCGCCCCTCTGTCGGCAATGCCGACTATGGCTGCGATGCCTGCTCCGAGTCTACTCTGAAATTCACTCCCGTTATAGGGAATATATGTTGCGGTTTCTATTGCGGCTTTGTTCCCAAGGCCATCTGTGCGTTCCTGATCTTTTCGATATACGTTGAGACCAACTCCCTTATGGCCGGGGCCTGGTTTCGTGTGAGACCCGGTCCCTCCCCTATTCGAATAAAATGCCAGGCGATTGCCGTGTCGTCGGGAACCGAGAATAGTTTTTAGCTCATCAGCCTTGTTATTCTTTCTTTTCAAGGCATGCGGCCACACTAGCAGTGCACCCTGATTGTAACTCTGTTCGGTCCCTTTATTGGAGCGCGGAGGCTTGATCGGTGCAGATGAAGACCCGGGAGAGACAATCGAGTCCTGTTGTGGAGCGGGAGACGCCGAAAACTGCCGTGGCTTGCTCGCAATCTGCCACGTCCCCAATTCCTGAAATAGCGCTCCATACGCCTGCATGCGAGCGTTTTGCTGCTCTGCCTCCAGGGCCTGTTGGCGGAGTTCCACTCGCTGTTGAGCATCTCTCTGCCGCCTTTCCTGGTTCAATCTCACTATTAGTTCCTGTATTGCAACCCCGGCCCCGGCCTCCGTAATTTCTCCCTTATCGAGGCGTTCCGCAATGGCGATCCGGTGCGCGGCGAAAAGCTGCATCAAATCCATGTACGGATCGCCGGCGTCTCGATGGGCATTCAGTATAGCCGGGTTCGAGCACTGGACGGACTCGACAAAACTCGATGTCTTTTGCTTGCACTCGGCGCAGGCCATTTCTTCCTTTTCACGCATGACCTCAACTTTCCGGCTCATCTCTTCCCGTATTTCTTCCGGCGTCATGATAGCCCTTGCCGCTTCTGATCCTACTTTGATTGCCGTTGCTTCACATGTAACGGATTCCAGCAGTTCTTGGCTAAGCTGTCCCCCTCAAGATGGCTGCACTTAAGACCGGTAATGCCGTTGGTCCCGAGCACCCACGCCTTGTATCTCAACTGGTCTACCGCGTCAGTCCAGCTTGGGACGGGATCCCCTGCCCTATTCTGGCATGCAGTAGCCTTGAGAGGCTTAATTGCTTGGTATTTATCGGGCCCAATTGCGTTATAGATCCCTACTTCTCTTCGGGCGTCTGCCTTTGTGGATTGATCCAGCTTTACCACGTCAACAAAAGGCCCACATCCTGACGGGAGAAAGAGCAAGGCCGTTAACAGGGCCAATATGACAACCGTTGATTTTGCACTCATGACATCCTCCTCTATCTTTAGACGCGTTCTCCTTTCCGTCTCGGGTCCGGGCCCGGTCCGGCAAAGTTATTCCGTACTCATATAAGGGAACGCATATACTCCTCCGAACCGGAACAATCCATTTCCTTTGCATAAATATTCAATATCTGTGCCATGGGTCAGCAGGTAGGAACAGACCAAGAATATCAAAGCGTTGTGTCACCGTGACAAGGGGGAAGGGTCCTGTCTTGAGCGGCGCCGTGTCGTGATTTTGTCGCCATGGCGACGACGTGACGACACATGAAGATGGGCCTGCTTTTTCTTTCGGCCGTGCTCGCACCCCTTTTCCTCCTGACGGCGTCAGCCGCGGCGCCGGCTCGCCGGATTTACACCGTCCGTGCGAGTCTGCTACAATCACAATACGTTTGATAATGACGGATAGGGGGCATGGCGTGAAGACTGAAGAGATAATGAAGCTATCGACCGACATTCTGTGCACGCTCATCGACAACGGCCTTTTACCAGCCGTAGGAAGCAGCGTAGACAGCACTGCAGCAACGGTGCGCGACTATCTCCATGCCGTGGGCCAGGAGGTGCGCAACGTCTATTTGCTTCTCGATGAGGAAAAATCGTAGGCAGGGAAGCAAGCCTGTCCCGAGGCGTCTATCCCATCGCGTCGACCGCCCGTTCGACTATTTCCTGGGGAAGGGAGACTTCGCTGTAAATCCGCTCCACGGAAGGGGCGTCAAGCCGCTCGAAATCTTTTTCGATAGGCGTTACCATGATGCCCCCCATCTCGACGACGGCCGGGCTGATCGCGAGGCGGTCGTCTCCTTTCAAATAAAAGGCGTCGGGACGATGTTTTGCGCGGGGGAATAGAAGCAGCGTGTAAGTGCGTCCTTGCCGTAGGCAGATAAGGTTGATCATCGGCGATCTGTCCGTAGGCGGCGCGCCCCCAAGCGCCTTCACCAGTTCCTGAAGCGCATCGCCCACGGCAGCAGGTCCGGCGCCGTTGAGGATGACGACGGCCCGTCCCATGCCTTCTGGCTGTATTACAGAAACACCGCCGGGCCGTCTCCTCAAAAGCCTTTGCCTTGCGCAAATTTCCTTCTCGATTGGCATCAGGCCGGAGGGCGCCGCCTGAAAGTGGAGATGGTCGGGCGCGGAAGCGCCGCATGCCGGCCCGTTGTAGTCAGCCTCGGGCCGAAGTCCGACATGGCGCGCGACGACAGCCCGCGGAGCCAAGGCG
>CAVTDX010000023.1:0-9378 GCA_963733345.1 uncultured delta proteobacterium | reverse complement strand
AGGTGAAAAGCCCGAGGGTGAGGATGTTGAGAGGCAGGGTCAGGATGATGAGTATCGGCTTGATGAAGGCGTTGATGAGTCCGAGGACGAGGGCGGCGACAATAGCCGCGCCGATGCCCCGCACGGCCACGCCGGGCAGGAGATATGCGCCGATGAGGATGGCGACAGTCGTGATGAACCAGTTGATCAGGACGCGCATGGTTGCCTCCTATCCCACTGTAATCCGCCTGCGCCAAAATTCAAGCAAAAGCCGCATTTTCTAAACTTCTCGCGCGCCGGCGACTTCAACGTCGGAAAAGCGCCCACGGCGTCTGGGGTGAGACGATCAACCTCGCCTCACGCCTTTCCGGCATCGCCAAACCAGGCCGGATCCTGATCCTCCGCGGTCTTGCCGCCCAGGGGATCAGCTCGCCGCTCGTCGGCAGGAACACTGAAATTGCCGCAATCAGGGGATGCATCAACAGGCTCCTCGACGGCCAGGGGGCGCTCTTTCAATCATCGGGGAGGCAGGTCTCGGCAAGTCCCGCCTCATGACGGAGATCCGCCGTCGCTTCGAAAGCGAGGGTCTCCATCTCCTCCCGCTCATCGACCGCCTTCCCCTCCTCACCTGCGGGGTGGGTAGGCCCGAGACGGGCTTGCTCTTGAGGGAAAGCGCGCTCGAACACCATGAACGGCGCTACACGGAGATCCGCCTTAATCCTCGGGATTGATCCGGAGGATGCCCTCGCCTGGAACAATCCGGCAGTCGCCACGCCACGCCTTCGCCTCGCCAGGTCGCATCCTGCCCAGGAAGGGTCTCCCCTGACCCCGCTCCTTCCGGACCCCTAAGGGGATGGCGGCGGCGGGGCCTGTTGCGGAGGGGGCGGAGGCGGCCCATAGCCCGACGGCGGCCCATAGGTCGGCGCCGGCCGGATGCCGGGGATCTGGTTTCCCTTCGCATACATGCATTGCTGATAGGCAATGTCGTAACGCCTCTGGAGCTGATACTCGGAAACGGCGCCCTGGTTGGCGCCTATGGCTGTTCCGCCGAGGAGACCGGTAGCGCCGCCGATTGCAGCCCCTGCGCCCGCGTTGCCCGTAGCGGCGCCGATCGCCGCTCCCATTCCTGCCCCCACAATGGCGCCGAGCACGGCCCCACCGGCAGCGTTCTGGTTGGCGGTCTGGCTTGGCGACGCTCCGCCTATCTGCGCTTGATCCCATTGCCTGCACGCATAATCGTCAGCCTGGAACACCTCAAAAGGCTTTCCGGGGGCCGGATACACCGTGACGGTCGGGCCGGTGGGCATGGTTGCGCATCCGCCGAGCAGGGCAAGAGCAACGAATATGAGAAAACCTCGCGTCCGGTTCATTCTACCGCCCCTCCTCTTTTCCCGGCTGCGGCGGAGTCGGAACCACTCTCATCCACCCGCCCGGGCAGCTTGCGACGTACGGATAATAACCTTGCGGATCCTTGCAGTAGTACCAGTACTCCTGTTGCGGCTCGGCGTAGACCTGAGGCTGGGGAGGCTGGGCGTAGGCATAGGGGTAAGGATAAGCATAGGGATAAGGGTAGGCATAGTAGGGGTAAGCAAGGGCGGCGCCCAAGGCGGCTCCGCCCACAAAGGCAGGACCCCACCAGCCGTAGCCCCCGTGCCAGCCGTAGCCCCCGTGCCAGCCGTAGCCGCCCGCCGTATGGCCGGGCGTGGGTGCGGCGAGGAGAGATAAGGCCGCCGCCGCGAGCACGACAAAGATCAGCGATTTTTTCATGTGGTCCTCCTTCTTGGCGGCTCGATGAGCGGCGTATTCGGTTCGGAACTCCCGTCGCCCGTCTTCCGCCTGGTTTAACCTAAGAACGCTTGTATCCCATCGGGTTTAGCTCCCCATGTTTGCCGCCGGTTTCGACTGGCGCCATTTGCCCATCGGTCCCCAGTGGTGATGGCGACCATGGTGATGCCGATGGATGCGTTCGAGCATGCGGATTTGTTCCGGCGTGAGGATCTTCCTCCACTCGACCTTCATCTCGGCCTTTCTGTCCATGAACTTGAGCTTGAGGCCGTTCAACTCCTTCTCCTTCGCGAGAAGGGTTGCGTCGTCCGTCTTGGGATCAGTGAAGAGCTTCCTTGCCTCGAGCTTCCTGATGCGGATGTCATACTTGAGGTCGTGGACATCAGCCTGGAAATGCTGCCTGACCTCCCTCATCTTTTCCCGCTGTTCCTTGGTAAGGTTGAGACAGGACCCGAACGTATGGCGGGCCCAGTGCTTGTTAAACCCCTGCGGACCCGGCGAACCCGCCTCGGGCGGCGCCGCGAAGACGACTGTCGCGAAACCGGTCAGAAGCAACGCGAGCGCGATCGCATAAAACTTTTTCATACTGCCTCCCTTCGTCATAATGTAAGTATAAGTCGCATGTCCGGGAGAATTGGTTACACGTCGCGGTTCTTTTGCCCGGCGCCTTACGAGACCTCCGTCTATGCCGAGGATGTTAGCCCGCCATCTTCGCCACCGCCTTCCCATATTCCTGACAGGCCCTCAGCCCTTCCGGACCCTGGACGACATCCGCCATCACGTCAAAGGGACCGAGTTCAGTCATCCTCATCTTCAGCTTCGATTCCATGATGCCGAAGACGCGCTCGGCAGCTCCGCCGCCGCTCGACGGATGGGCGCGGGGACTGAAGGCGCCCCCTGCCTTTCCTTCGAGCCCGGCTTTCGCGGCCGTCTCCAGGAGAGAGGCGAAAGATGCGGGCATGTCGAGGTGATACGTGGGACACCCGAAAACATAGGCTTCGTACCCGGTCAGATCGCCGGCGCTCGCGATCTCCGACGTTTTCCTCACGTCCGCGTCCCCGCCTGCTATCCGCACCCCTTCCGCAACGTATTCGGCCATCTTTTCCGTCGTGCCCGAATTGCTGAAATAGACCACCAACACTCTTGCCATAATCTGTCCTCCTCAGTTTTAAGCGAGTTGTTGTTGCAATATAATGTCCAGGCGACAGCGCAGCAAAAGAAGGTCGTTTTGGCGATTCATTTTTCTTGACAAAAGAAAAGTTATCAGCCAAAACATTGAGGAGAGGCGCGGAGTTTCCCGATCTTTCTATCGCGAGGACGCGGATATCCGATCAGGTGAAGGAGGCGCCTGAAGGAGTCCTTCTCGACATGAAGCCGGGAGAGAAGATCCCGAGAGCGTAGGAAACGGCTAAAAAACGAAGGGAAAGCCCGCTCATTCCCGACCGCGGAACGCTGCCGCTTCCGACGAATCCGGGGCTTGGCGTTGAGGTGCAGCCCTATAAATTAGCGCGCTACTCGAAGTCCGGTTAGGGAAGGTTAAGGATTGACAAAGTTCCCCATTTGGGATAAAAGAATGTGAAGTTTTTCATAATCGAAAGGAGTCAACCCATGCGAGAGGTGGTTATTGTTTCAGCCGTACGGACTGCTGTGGGCCAGTTCGGACAGAGCCTGAAGGACGTGCCCGTGGTAAGGCTCGGAGGATTGGTCATTAAGGAAGCGATCAAGAGAGCGGGATTGAGGCCGTCGAGAACAAAGGACAGCCAGTTCGCCCCGGAGATTTTCGGAGGGAAGCTGGAGACGGAGCTCGAGGCCAGGCACTATGACTTCGATAGTTCCTTGAAAGAGGCTGTCCTTGACGAAGTGATAATGGGAAACGTGCTTCAGGGGGGGCAGGGACAGAACACGGCCAGGCAGGCGGCTATCTACGGGGGAGTCCCGAAAGAGACGAATGCCTTTACGGTGAATAAGGTCTGCGCATCGGGCCTGCGGGCGATCGTGAGCGGCGCTCAGGCCATCATGACGAATGACGCCGAAATCGTCGTGGCGGGCGGCATGGAGAATATGAGCCAGGCGCCTTTTACGCTTCCCTCGCTCAGGTTCGGCGCCCGCATGTTCAATACTGAGGCCGTCGACCTGATGGTGCTTGACGGCGTCTGGGAGATTTTCTACGGCTACCATATGGGCCTGACGGCGGAGAATATTGCCGTGAAATTCGGCATCAGCCGGGAAGAGCAGGACCGGTTCGGCCTCATGAGCCATCAGAGGGCGCGTCAGGCGATCAAAGAAGGGTGGCTCAAACCGGAGATCCTGCCCGTCGTTATTCCCCAGAAAAAGGGAGACGCCGTCGTCTTCGACACGGACGAGCGGCCCATGGATACCTCGCTTGAGAAAATGGCCAAACTGGGTACGGCCTTCAAGAAGGACGGCACTGTTACGGCCGGGAATGCGTCTGGGCTCAACGACGCGGCCGCGGCGGTAGTGCTCATGTCGCGGGAAAAATCGAAAGAACTGGGCGTCAAGCCCCTGGGCAAGATCGTCTCCTGGGCATCAGGCGGCGTCGACCCCGCCTACATGGGGTTAGGACCGGTGCCCGCGGTCAAGAAAGCCTTGAAAAAGGCGGATCTCTCCCTGGATAAGATCGATATGATCGAGCTTAACGAGGCCTTCGCGTCGCAGGCGATCTCGAACGTCAGAGAGCTGAAGCTCGATATGGGCAGGACGAACGTGCACGGCGGCGGCATCTCGATCGGCCACCCGATCGGCTGCACCGGTGCGCGGCTCATTGTCACTCTGATGCACCAGATGCCGAGGCTGGGCGCGAAATACGGGCTTGCAACCATGTGCATAGGCGGCGGTCAGGGCATGGCGATGGTGGTCGAAAGGGAGGCGTAGCATGGCATACGAGAACCTTGTCCTCGAACTCCGCGGGGGAATGGGGATCATCAAGATCAACAGGCCGAAAGCGCTCAACGCCCTCAACTCGGCGACCCTCGACGAGCTCCTCGCGGCTGCAGGAGAGCTGGCCGGCAATCCCGACGTCAAGGTCGTCATAGTTACCGGCCAGGGCGACAAGGCGTTTGCGGCAGGCGCCGATATACAGGAGATGCAGCCGATGAACCCCATGCAGGGGATGGCCTTCTCGCAAAAGGGGCATAAGGCCATGTCCTTTCTCCAGGAGATGAGCAAGCCCGTGATTGCCGCGGTGAACGGTTACGCCCTCGGAGGAGGGTTCGAGCTCGCCCTGGCGTGCGACATCATCTACGCTGCGGAGAAGGCGCGGGTCGGCTTTCCCGAAGTGACTCTGGGGATCCTCCCGGGATTCGGCGGCACCCAGCGGACGGCGAGACTCGCCGGCGTTGCCAAGGCAAAAGAGCTCATCTTCAGCGGCAAGGCGATAAGCGCCAAAGAAGCTTATGAAATGGGCATTTTGAATAAGGTGACGCCTGACGGCGAGCTGATGGAAGCAGTGGAGAGCCTTGCCGCGTCGATAATGTCTGCCGGACCTATCGGGGTTGGCCTGGCAAAGGCAAGCATCAATAAGAGCGCAAGCGTGGATGTCGACTCGGGGCTCGATTTCGAAGCCGAGGCCTTCGGACTCTGCTTCGGGACCGAGGACCAAAAAGAGGGCATGGCCGCGTTTCTGGAAAAACGAAAAGCCAGTTACCGTGGAAAATAAATAAAACGCTCAAGGAGGACGCTGTGAAGATCGTTGTATGCGTAAAGCAGGTTCCCGATACGGAAGCCGAGGTAAAATGGGACCTCCAGAAAGGCACCCTCAAGAGGGAAGATATGGATGCGATCACCAATCCTTTTGATGAGTTTGCCCTTGAGGAGGCCCTTCTGACCAAAGAGAGGTACGACGCGGAAATAGTGGCCCTTTCGATGGGGCCCCAGAAGGCCGCGGACGTGCTCAGAAACGCCCTTGCCCTCACCGTTAACGAAGTCCATCACGTCAGCGATCCGGCCCTTGCGGGCTCCGACACCCTCGCTACTTCATACGTGCTTGCCAAAGCAATAGAGAAGATCGGCGACGTCGATCTTGTCCTGTGCGGCAAACAGGCAACGGACGGCAACACGGGCGTTGTGGGGTCCGAGATTGCCGCCAGGCTCGGCTACTCGCAGTTGAGCCTTGTAGGGAAGATCGTGGAGATAGATGCGGCAAACAGGAAGATCAAAGTCGAGCGGGGCATCGAGGGCGGCATCGAGGTGGTGGAGGCAAAGCTCCCCGCCGTCGTCTCCGTGCTCAAAGGGATAAACGAGCCGAGGCTGCCCAACCTTATGGGCATCCGGAAGGCTGCAAAGGTCCAGATACCCGTATGGGATACGAACGAGATCGGCGCCGCGAAAGAGAAAGTCGGGGCCGAAGGCGCTGCGATAAGAGTGATCGAGCTGACGACGCCCCCTCCCCGGGCAGGGGGCGAAATGCTCTCGGGCGAGGTGGATGAAGTAAGCAACCTTCTTGTAGAAAAGCTCCTTGACTTGAAAGTCATCAAATAGGCATAGGGAGGAGAGCATAATGGCTGATTATAAAGATGTGTGGGTATACGTGGAACATAAGGAAGGGGTTTTCACCCCTATGTCCTACGAGCTCTTCGGCATAGGACAAAAGCTTGCGGGCGATCTCGGCGCAAACCTCTGCGCTTTTGTCATCGGGGAAAATACCGACGAGCTTGCGAAAGAGGCAGGCTATTACGGCGCCTCGAAAGTCTACGCGGTAGACGGCGCTCCCTTCAAGACTTTCAGGCCCGATGCGTATGCCAAGGCCGCAACATCCCTGATAGACAAGTACAAGCCGGACGTCGTCCTTTGCCGGTCTACGAGCCAGGGCGCGGACCTTTCGGCGGCTTGCGCCGCCAAGCTGGAAACCGGACTCGCTTCCGATGCGATCGGACTGGAGATCAGCGATTCGAAAGCCGTGAAAGTCACGCGCGCTGCCTTTGGCGGGAACTTTCTGGTTGGCGTCGTCAACGCGAAGACAAAGCCCCAGATCGCGACCGTGAGGCCTAAGGTCTTCGCCGCAGCCGCGCGGGACGCGTCGAAGCAGGCGGAGGTGGTGAAGGAAACAGTCGATGTTGCCGAAGACGATCTTAGGACAAAGGTCCTTCAATTCATGAAATCAGAGGTGGCGGTGAACCTCGTTGAGGCGGACATTATTGTCTCCGGCGGAAGGGGCGTAGGCAAGCCCGAGGGGTTCAAAGTGCTGCGGGAGCTGGCGAATACCCTTGGCGCCGCCCTCGGCGCGTCGCGCGCGGCTGTCGATTCGGGCTGGATACCTCAAGAGCACCAGGTGGGTCAGACGGGGAAAACGGTGAAGCCGAAGATATATATCGCGTGCGGCATTTCCGGGGCCATCCAGCACCTTGCCGGCATGAGAACGTCCGACTGCATCGTCGCCATCAACAAAGACGCTGAAGCGCCTATTTTCAAGATTGCTTCCTTCGGCGTCGTCGGCGACTATAACCAGGTCGTGCCGAAGCTGATCGACGAATTCAAAAAGAGGTTGAGCGGATAGGGAAAGGGGATTTCTTTCCCCTTTCCCTTGACTCTTGCAATGATTATCGAGTGTCCTTCGTGCAGCAGAAAGTACCGCCTGGAAGACGGCCTCGTCAGGGCCCGTTTTCAAAAAATGCGCTGCTCCCTCTGCGGCCATGTGTTCGTTCACGAAAGCGGCGCAGAGAATGAGGACCGGAAAAAGCCGGAAACCTTCGCGAGCCTTGAAGCGCCCGTGGGAGACGGCGCGGCGGAAGAAGCGGCGCATCGGCCTCCTCGGCGCCGTGATCGTCGTTGCGGTCATTTTTATCGCGGCCTTGTCCGCATACTACTATTGGACAGAGTATGCCGCCTCGGATAGATGGCTCAGCATACGGAATACGGTGGGGCAGGAGGCCCTCATCAAGGACGGGAAGATATTCCTTGTCACGGGACAGGTTGTCAACCGTTCGACAAAGCCGAGAAAATACGTGATTTTGAAGGCCAAGCTCTTCGACGAGTATGGGACGGTTATCGGCGAGCACCTTGCGTTTGCCGGACTCCCGCTCTCGGTCGGAGAGGTCCGGGAGATGGGCGGCAGGGAGATAGAAAAAAAGGCGCAAGATTTCCGCCTAGCCGATTTATCGGCTTTCGTATTGCACAGCGGCGGCGAGATGCCTTTTTCCATTGTCTTTCCAGGCAATTACACGGGAACGCCCAAGGAATTTACAGTAGACATCATGGAGTCGCCCACTCCCTGATATCGGGGCTTGAGCGGGCGTCGAGGTCGCCTTAAGTCCTCCATCGCTTATAGTATTAGGTTTTCGTTCGCTGAAAATGCATCGGGACCGCGGCTGCTCTAAGGCGCCTTCTAGTCGCGCAGGGTCGCCACCAGTCTTTCCGGGTGAGCCACCAGGCCGAGGGCGCGCAAGACATCCGTCACCACAAGGTCGGCCTCTTTGACGAGGGCAGTGGAACAGCCTTCTTCCCCGATGACGGCAATGCCGAGGGCCGCTTCTTTCAGCATGAGCGCATCGTTGGCCCCGTTCCCTATGGCGACGATCTTCTCCGGACCCAGCTCCCTCACGACCTTCGCCTTCTCCTCTCCGCTGGCCGACTTGCCCACCTTGATGAAGGCGACGTTTGCAGGGCCCAGCTCAGAATCTGCGGTGTCATACGTGTCCGCAGTGATCACAAACACCTTTACGTACCGCGAGATCTTATCTATTATTTCTTTGACCTCTTTCTTCAACTTGCCGTCCAAGGCAGCGGTGCCGTTGAAATCGACAATGACATATTCTATCGAGAGCTCGCCCCAGCCGGGGACCGGCACAGTAATCATGAACCCCTCCTCAAAATCGTCAACAGCTATTGTAGCACAGACTGAGTGTTGAAAGGAAAGAGATTCGGCAGCGGGGAAAAGGGAAGGCTTATTCGATTTCGCCCGGCCGTCCCGGCTGGGCGGTTACCAGGAATAGAATGGAAAGACTTGTAAATAACAGACACGATGGAGTGTAGCGACAACGGCGTTCCTTTTGGGGGAACGCCGTTTGCTTTCGGACGATGAGGCGTTTTTTTGCTACGGCTTTAGCTAAAATAGACGCGTCTTTTAGCTGATGAAACGTGAAGCTAAGCGCCAGGCGTTAAGGAAGACGGGCATGAAGGATTATAAGAATCGAGAGATAAAGGAGCTTTCACTCCTCTTCGAGATCAGTTCCAGACTCAACGAGAGCCTTGACCTGAAGACGGCCCTGAGACCTATCCTCCAGCTTATCGCCGAGCATATGGACATACAGCGGGGCACTCTCACGATCCTTAACAGGAGCAAGGGGGAAATCGCCATCGAGGAGGCATACGGCCTCAGGCCGGAAGAGCAGGCAAAAGGCAGGTATCGAGTGGGGGAAGGGATCACCGGCAAGGCAATAGCCACAGGACAGCCCATCGTTGTCCCGAATATCGCCGCCGAGCCGCTTTTTCTGGACAGGACGGGCGCCAGAGAGCGCCTCGACAAGAGTGATATCGCTTTCATATGCGTGCCGGTCAAGATCGGCAGCGAAGTTATCGGGGCCTTTTCAGCCGACCGGTCCCATGGCGAGGAGATTTCGCTGCAGGACGATGTCCGTCTCCTCACGATCATCGCCTCTA
>CAVTDX010000022.1:0-25001 GCA_963733345.1 uncultured delta proteobacterium | reverse complement strand
CCATATCCCAGGCGGTCCACCTCCGCCAGCATGCCGAGGAAGAGCTTGACAGGATGAGAGAGGAGAACCGGCGTCTCCATGACCAACTGAGAACCAGGTATGGGATGAAGTCCATCGTGGGCAGCTCGAAAGTCATGCAGACCGTTTACGCCCTCATCGATAAGGTCTGCCGCACCAGTGCAACGGTGCTGCTTCTCGGTGAAAGCGGCGTGGGAAAAGAGCGGGTAGCCCAGACGATCCATTACAGCTCCAACCGGGCCGACCAGCCATTTGTCGGGGTAAACTGCGCGGCGCTGCCCGAATCGCTCATAGAGAGCGAGCTCTTCGGCCATGAAAGGGGCGCCTTCACCGGCGCTACAAGAACCCGCCAGGGGCGGTTCGAGATGGCGGGCCACGGCACTATTTTTCTCGACGAAATAGGAGACCTGCCTCCGTCCACCAGACTAAGCTTTTGCGCGTGCTCCAGGAAAAAGAGTTCGAGCGGCTGGGCGACGCCGCCCCCAAAAAGGTCAATGCCCGGATCATCGCCGCGACGAACAGGAACCTCGAAGCCCTTCTTCAGGAAGGGAAATTCAGGGAGGACCTCTATTACAGGCTCAACGTGTTTCCGATCCTCGTGCCGCCCCTCCGGGAGCGGAAAACGGACATAATGCTCCTCGCCGATCATTTCATTCAAAAATACGGCGCGCAGCATGACAAAAAGATCGTGAGGATATCGACCACCGCGACGGACATGCTCATGAGCTACCACTGGCCCGGAAACGTGCGGGAGTTGGAGAATTGCATCGAAAGGGCGATCATCCTTTGCACCGACGGCGTCATACGAGGCGGCCACCTGCCGCCGAACCTGCAAATGAGGGAAGGGACCGGACAAAGCCGGACGAAGGGCGCTTTCAAGGACATCATCATGAACGTGGAACGTGAGATTATCTGCGAAGAGTTGAAAAAGACCGGGGGCAATATGGCAAAAGCCGCGCGCGCCCTGGCCGTGACCGAAAGGATAATCGGCCTGAAAGTCGCGAAATACAATATAGACGTGAGCCAGTTCAAATCAGGATAAGCCGACTTGCCCTGATCCCACATTTATGCAAGATGCTGCCTCACGGTCCTACCTTTTAGTATCTTTTTTGGGCGCGCCCGGATCGCCTTTGATTTATCCGGCCGGCCGGCGCCCTGGTCGTTGCTTGGAATTATGAGGGTCCTTAAGCCATGCGGGCCGTGGCACGTTTATTGATATAAACGATTAATGTGCGGGGGCGCTCACCCGTGGGCGCTCCCTCCTCCCAGGGCCGGACAACGCGGTCCGGCCCCCTTCAAAATGCGACGCATACGGACCCGAGATAAGGGGCATGGGAGCGGTCGCGGGCTAAAGGCGACAGAAAGGCTCAAGGAGGATGCCATGAAGAAGATAGAGGCCATAATTCGTCCGACCAAAACGGGCGATGTATATGCGGCTCTGGGCAGCGTGGGCTGTCCGGGCCTGATGATCACCGAGATCGAGGGCCAGGGCAGGCAGAAGGGCGTGGAGCAGGAGTTTCGAGGCAAGAAGTACAGGACGGAACTCCTGACCAAGGCAAAGATCGAGATCGTAGCGGACGATGAGGACGTCGACAAGATAGTCGAGGCCATACAGAAAGCGGCCGTAACCGGAAAAGAGGGGGACGGCAGGATATTCGTTTACACGATAGAGGACACAGTGCGGATCCGCACGGGTGAACGGACAAAGACCCTTCTATAGAGCAACGACGCATTCCGAACATTCCAGGGCCGGCGTCCCTTCGCGAAAGAGAGCATTCGGCGAAGGCGCCGGTCCTTTCAACGAAGACCGGATCCATTTCCGGTCGCCGGTTTCTAAAGTTTCCAGCCCTATCGTTCGCCCCCGCCTTATGTTAAACTATACGGAGGGGCTGACTTTTGACGGTTTTTGCGAATAACGAAGTATACGCTGTCAAGTGTTCCGATTACGATCAGGCGGCCGAGAAGCTCGGTCTGCTCTTCTCCATGATGGGCGGAGTGGGCCGGTTTGCTGCGCGGGACGAGAAGATAGTCCTCAAGGTCAATCTGCTCCAGCCCGCAAGGCCCGAGCAGGCGGTCTGCACCCATCCCGCCGTCGTTGCCGCCATAGGGCGGATGGTAAAGGGGCAGGGCGCCGTCGCCACGATTGCCGACAGTCCCGGAAGCGGCTACAGATACGACGAAAAGACGCTCACGGCCCTCTATGAAATATCCGGCATGTTTGGGGCGGCCGAGGACGCTGGGATTGGAATCAACCTCGATACGACATATAAGCCTGTCTCTTTCCCGGAAGGCAAGTTGATAAAACGATTCGAGGTAATCACTCCCGTGCTCGAAGCGGACGCAGTTTTTAATCTGTGCAAGCTGAAGACCCACATGTTTATGAGCATGACCGGTGCAGTCAAGAACAATTTCGGGGTCATTCCCGGACTCGCGAAGCCGGGATATCACGCCAAGCTGAGCGACAAGGGGCATTTTGCAGATATGCTGCTCGACCTTGCCGAGTATGTCTCGCCGCGAGTCTCGATAATGGACGCCGTGGTGGGGATGGAAGGGGAAGGCCCGGGCGCGGCCGGCGCCCCGAGGCGCATCGGGTTGCTTTTGGGCTCGGCGAACCCCCTGGCCCTAGACGTCGTGGCCGGCGAGATCGTCGGCCTGAAGAGGGAGCAGAATCCCGTGCTGGCCGCAGCGGCGTTGCGCGGCCTGACGCCTACCCGTCTCGAAGAAGTCTCGATCATAGGCGCCGAAATCTCGGAGTTGAGGTTGTCCGACTATAAATTTCCCTCGACGATCTACGAGGGGATGGGCATGGGAAAGCTTCCCTGGTGGCAAAGGGCCCTCGTGCCGTTTTTCAAGAACGGCTTATCCTTGACCCCGCAAGTCATCGCGAAAGCGTGCGTAGGCTGCGGCATCTGCCGTGATTCCTGTCCGGTGGGGGCGATTACTGTCGGCAAGGACAAGCCTATGCGCGCGCGCATGGACGCAAAGAAGTGCATCCGCTGCTACTGCTGTCATGAACTATGCCCGGAGAAGGCCATCCAACTTAAGAAAGGCTTGCTTTATCGCCGGATTATGAAGGCGTGAAGTCCGGTTGCCTTCATAATCCGGCGGGCCGCAAAGGACGCGGCCGGCGCCATCATAAAGCTGTGAGGTTATCTGTGACCGGGACTATTTATGCAATCGGCCGTTCGAATCACCCCTTAAGCCTTAAGCGGGTCGGAGGAAGCCCCCGATGAAGATTTTCACGATAGGTTTTACGAAGCAGTCCGCAGAGTCCTTCTTTACTAAACTGCAACTCCCGGATGTCGGTCGGGTGGTGGATGTACGGCTAAACAACGTTTCGCAGCTTGCCGGTTTTTCGAAACGCGACGATCTTCGCTATTTCCTGAGGGCGATTTGCCGCATCGACTACGTGCACCTCCTTGAGCTGGCGCCTACCCAACGGATATTGGACGAATTTAAGAAGCACAAGGGAGATTGGAACCTCTACGAGCGGCAGTTTCTGGACCTAATGGCTGCGCGCCAGATCGAGAGAAAGGCGCCGCGCGAGCTCCTGGAGGGCGCCTGCTTGCTTTGCAGCGAGGAGAAGCCCACTCACTGTCATCGTCGTCTCGTTGCGGAGTATTTGAGAAGCAAATGGGGCGATGTTGAAATCGAACACATCATATAGGGCTGCTCAAGAATCGTCACAGCCGATGCGTTCATTTCTTGTTCTTGACAACTTGTCAAATACCAGCTATGATTTACCCGTTAAAATGAGGTTAACGATTTGAAAACGTTAGGCGTCGGCGAGATCAAGGCGCACTTTTCGGACGTGCTGGAACGGGTAAAAGGCGGAGAAAAGATAGTCGTCGCTTACGGAAAAAAGAGGAAAAAGGTTGCGGTAATAGCGCCGTATGATGAGTTTCGTCCTAAGGGGCAGAGAAAATTGGGACCCCTTCAGGGCAAAGCCGCATTTGAAGTCCGTGACGGGTTCCGGATATCAGACGAAGAATTGCTCGCCTCGTGAAATATCTCCTCGATACCCATGTTTTTCTCTGGGCGTTGTTCGACCCGGATAAGCTTAGCCAAAAAGCCCGGAAAGCGATCGAGGACCCCGACAATAAAGTATACGTTAGCGCCGCAACGTACTGGGAAATCTCATTGAAATACGCTCTGGGGAAGCTCGTGTTGACCAATGTCGCGCCTGGTGCCCTTCCCGGCCTATCGAAGGCAATGGATTTGGAGACTATGGATGTCGATGCAGAGACGGCATCTACCTTCTACAAGCTTCCGAGGGAAGCGCACAAAGACCCTTTTGACCGGCTGGTCGTATGGCAGGCCATCAATCGGGGCGCCGTGCTCATTACAAAGGACGGGGAATTGAAGCCTTATAAGAAGCTCGGCCTGAGAACTCTCTGGCGTTGAGCAGCGGTAGGGAAAAGAGGTAAAGTTTCCCACGGTCCTCCTTTGGCTTGCATTCCGCAAGCATCAACGGTAATTGACAGAGGGATGGGTTAAGGGCTCAACGGCGTCGCAAGTGAAAGGAGTGAAGAACGGCCCAGTTGTGTTAGGATGTTTCCGGAGCTTGCGCCGAAGTGATATAATTCAACGATACAGCCCGCGCCTTTAAAACATTCGGGGAAACGGAGGTTCCATGGAAGACCCCGCAGCCTTCTTCAAACAACGTGCGCTTGAAGCCTTTCATCGGCGTAAGAAGCACCCGCTTGGCTCCGAGGAAAGAAAACATAACTGCGATGAAGCCCGTTCTTTTCTGAAAAGCTACCGAGCAATCCTTCACGAAGAACCCCCGGGAAACTCCCCTACGCCCACGGGTGCGGATGCCCCGCAAACATTGAGCCTGGTCGTGTCGAATCCCTTGCCGCCATTCAAACTAGCATGGCTTGAGCGGCAGCGGAAGACCGTGGCCGACGAGTTCGGCGAACATTGAAAAGGGCGCCTATGTAAATCAATATCATGCGGCCGGAGGACAGAGCCACTTTGAAAAGGCTTGTTCGGGAATACTCGGTGCATTCCCTGATTGAAGAACTCGCTGACCTCGCCGCCGACTCGCGCGAGAAGATCCAAATAGGGCAACCCAGCCGGAGTCGGTCGCCGCATTAAGCTCGGTGGTTGCGCGAGACCAATGCCCTGGCGCCCCTTGTCTGCAGGCGGCTTTGAGAATAGTGGGTAGACTCAAGACTTTGGCGGCGGAGGGCTGCCTGATCTGCGAAGTCGGACATATGAAAGGACAATATGAGACTCTACGGCATACATGGCGACGGAAAGTTTGGAGAATATGTACAGACGCCTTTTCAGGTAGATCACGAGGAAGCCGTATTGGAGGGCTGGCTTGAGTACAACCCAGACGGGATCGTCGAGGATGGAAAGCTGCTCATTATCGGGCGTCAGATCGCAACGAATTTCGGAGGTTTTATTGACCTCGTCGGTATTGACCGGCAGGGCGCCGTAGTCGTGGTCGAATTGAAGAGGAACAGAACGCCGCGTGACACACTGGCGCAGGCCCTTGAGTACGCGTCCTTCGCAGCTCGCTTGGACATGGAGCAGCTTGAAGCCATACTTCGCTCATACCTCAACGACGAATCGCTAAATCTTGCCGAACACCATCGGGTGTATTTCGAGCTCGGTCCGGACGAAGCCATTGCTTTTAACAAAGACCAACGGGTAGTAATTGTGGGCCAGCGTGTCACGCAGGAAATAAGACAGACAGCTTCCTTCCTGCGGTCCAAGGGTTTTAGGGTCACATGCGTGGAATTTACTTTCTTTCAGGCGGAGGGCGGGACGCGCCTCCTATCGCAGGAAATTGTCGTAGGTAACGAGGCCGACAGACCGGTTCACGTTGCCTCCGGCTCATTGCCAATCGTGAGCGAAAATGAGTTCATGGCCTCTCTTAACGAAAACGGCAGAGCCGTATTCTCCCGCATACTGACGCTCGCGCGAGACGAGTCGATGCCCATTCGCTGGGGAAGCAAAGGATTTTCGCTAAATGTAGACCTGAATGGCAGCCATGTTGCCATCTGCTACGGCTACCCTCCGGAGTCCGTGTTCAAACAGTCTGTCTATTCGAATCTGTGGGGGCCCGGAGGTATGGCGTACAAGACGGCAGTTCCGGAAGAAACCCTGAAAAAACTCTGGACTCAAGCCGAAGCAACGGGTTTGTTTGTTGCGGCAGGGCGAGAATTGAAATGCCTGATAAACAGGGCGTTGTCAGAAACCGATATCAATTCCCTTGTCGGTCGGATTACGGCTCTCGCAAAAGCCGTCCGAGAGTGTGGTTTGAAGGAATAACTACCGAGCAAGCGTGTTCAGTCAGTTGCTGAGAAAACGCACGTCCGTTCAACTTCCCCTCACGCTCTTTTTCTGACCGTAAATCCAGACGGTGTTCTGATTCCATTGCCACCAGGTGTAGGTAGAGTGCATAATGAACTTTCGCGGCCGGAGGGATTTTTGATGCAGAGTGCGAAATCGCCTTCGGCCCGCACCGGAGTGTACATTTTGCGTACATGAGGACGCGGGCCGAAGGCGATGACAAAGCTATGCGCGAAAAGCACCCGGCCGCCTAGTTGCGGCCGGTGTGGGCCGCCAAGGTCTCAATAAACGCGTCGATCCTATTGTGCGTATCCGCCTCGTTGTACGAGCTGATGTCTACAATGTCGCCCTCCATGATGAGGATCGGGATGTCGCGGTATACCTTCCTGAGCAGTTGCGCCTGGAGCATGATGCCCGCATGCCAGGAGCGGCAAGAGAAGGCGGAATGGAAGACGACGCCGTCGCATTTATAGAACTCGATATACTCGATGAGACGCTCCACCTCCGGCATGGAGCCGGGGCGCTGCCTGGCCTTGTCGTACCAGTGGGTCCAGGGCCGCATCCATCTCCAGGCGATGTGCTCGATGGGGTCGTCCGTTTTCAGGGAGGTCGAGCCGGTAGACGGCGTCGCCGCAGCGATACGTGGTCTCGGCCGGGAATACGGCGCCCTTGCTGTTGAAATACTGAAAATCGCCGAGGGCGAACCAGGAGGGCAGACCGGCGCCCCAGAGGAGCCTGTATTTTTCGTTCTCGGCAACGCCCTGTTTTTGCGCGATCTTCTGCTTCAGCTCTTCCTTCAGGTCCCTGTAGAAGTCGTAGCATTCCTGCGTGCCGAGCAGAAACGAGATGGGGACCATCGTATTCATGGCGTCGCCTGTATCCATGGGGCATGGCGTCGCCTTTCTCAGCTCGTAGGTCTCGACGAAGAGGTTCCACGTCCGGTCCACCAAATCTACGACCTCGGCAAGCTTGTCCCAGTCCATTTTTTTGCCCGTGACCTTCTCACAGAAGCGGACGCAGGCGTGAAGCTGCTCGGTATTGTACTTGACGTAGAACGCTTCCTGTTCCTTATCGTCTATAGTGGGGTCCCAGGGCGGATAGTAGGCGCCCCCGACAAAGACGGGCACGTCCCGCAGATAGTGCTGCGTCGCCTGGGGCCACTTGAACCTCGGATCGCAGAGCTGCTGGGCGCTGCCGAGGACCATGTCGGGCCTCCCGATCCCGCCCCAGGGCGCATTGGGCGGCATTTCACCCCCAAGCTCCTCGCGCCACATGTCGAAGCCGAGGTTGCAGGTGGCGTAGGTGCAGAGGGAGCGGGAAAAGTTATCCGACTCGGCTTTCTGCAGGAACCTTTCCGCGTCGCGCTTTGCCCCGCATATGCCGGAGTAGGTCTCACCCCAGACGGGCACGATGTCCATGGTCCTCATGATCTCGTCCATCCCGCAGACGATGAAGGAATAGGCCACCTTTTTTCCTTCTTCCCTGGCGTTCACCGTGGCGGCCAGGTTGGCGCGCTGCATCTTCGATACCTTCGCCGCCGCCTGGGTCGCAAGCGCCCTTCGTTTTTTTTCGTCAGCCATTTCCTTACCTCCTCAATAAATCGGTTGGGGGGACACTCCTCTCGCCTCTCGTCTTTCGGAGGGGTGTCCCCCCTCAAGGTTTACCCCCGAGGGGGGTCCCCCCAACCGCTTTTATCCGATCATTTCAAGGAAAGCCTCGACCCTGGTTTTTACGCGGCCGAGGCTCGAGGTGGAGTATTCGTCTTCCAGGTAGAGCACGGGCGCGCCCGCCGATTCGATGTAGCTTTTTATCGACGGCACTTCGAAGCCGTAGGGGTCGCAATACCTGTAGATAAAGAGGATGACGCCGTTCACTTTGAATTCTTCTATATAGCGCTTCACATGGCCGAACCGGGCCTCCAGGTTCTCCTCGTAGGAGTTGCCCTCGGCAATGAAAGTCGTCGGCAGTTTCACCTTCCGCAGGTAGCGCTCGGCAATCGCACGAAGAGGGTCGGATGAGATATCGACGTCGGTCCAGTAGATCTTGCTTCCGATTGATAGGTCGTCCATGACGAGCGAGGCGCCCGCGGCCTCGATGATCTGCGCGATGGCGACGTCGTCTACCTGGTCGCCCATAAGCATGAGGCGCGCCCCCGAGCCGTTTCCGGAAGGCGAGGGCCTCTGCCGCACTTCTTCGGCGACGTTCCTGACGAGCGCGGTCGATTCCTCGACGGGAAGGCTCATTGCAGCCACGAGGACTTTCGTCATTTCAGACCCGGAGATGAGCGGGGGGTTCGCTTTCCGCAGGTTATAGAGGTCCCTCACGGCGCGCCTGTTCTCGTTGTGCGCCCCTATCGCGGCGGCGAGGGCCGCCTCCGTGATCTTCCGGCCCGTGAACCTTTCGAGGCTCTTTATGAAGACGCCGAGGACCGACCTGAAAAAGTTCACGGAAGAGTCGTCGGTCAGGTGGGGGACGTTCAGGAAGTGAAAGTAAGGCAGGCTGAGGTTGTACCTCCATTCGTTGCTCGTCCTGTCGGTTGAGTCGCACTGGTGAGGCATGACCAGGCCGTCGAGATAGTCGAACTTTCCTTTGAGGGTCGCATCGAAGACGTTCCTGATAAAAGGACAGACGATCGTCTCCATATACGCGTCGGCCTTCGTGATCGGCTCGGACGCGTTGCCTTTCAGCCGGATGGGCGCGACGCCCGCGGCCGTGAGGACCTCAACGGGCCCCAGGGCGGACAGATAGCCGATCACCTTGGCGCCCGCGCTTTTCAGCTCCCGTGCCCGCGATCCGTACTCCCTGTAATACTTCTCCGCCAATGCCAGTCCGTTCGTCCGCTTCAGCTCCATAGTCGTTCCTTTCGGCGAATGTCGTTGCGGGGCCAACGTCGCGACCCCTTTCGCTCTCATACCCGCAGGCCCGTGCGTTTGCCCCCTGCTATTCCACAAGTTCCAGAAGATGATATACCTTCTGGGGCATCTTGTGCAGGAGGATGTTGTCGAGAAGGTTGATCATGCACCCCGGACACGCCGTGACCACAATGTCCGCCCCTGTCGCCTTTATGCCTTCCATCTTCTTCGACGCGATCTTTTTGCTAAGGTCATAGTGGTAGACGCTGAACGAGCCGCCCATGCCGCAGCAGAGATCGGCATTCGGCATCTCCACGTACTTGAGGCCTTTCAGGCCCTTCAATACGGCCCTCGGCTGGTCCTTGATATTCTGATACCGCACGAGGTGACACGGGTCATGCCACGTGACCGTTTTCCCCTCGAATTCCTTTTTCAGCTTCAGCTCCTCCGGCTTGACCTTCAGCACGTCGACAACAAACTCCGTGGCGTCTCTGACCTTCGACCCCAACTGGCCGTACCTCTTCTCCTGTTCCTCGTCGGCGGCGAGATACTTTTGATAATCCTTCAGCGTGGAGCTGCACGTGCCGCAGGCGGTAACGATGTAGTCCACGTCGTTGAAGGCTTTTATGTTCTCGTCGGCCAGGGTGCGCGCCGTCTCGAAGTCGCCTGAAAACAGGATGGCGGCGCCGCAGCAGTTCTGTCCCTGCGGCGTTTTCACCTCTACGCCCCGGCGGGTGAGGAAATCGATGAGGGCGAGACCCAGATCAGGGTAGACGAAATCGGTTGCGCATCCCATAAAGAAGCCGACGGTCATCTTGCGCGGGCCGATGGCCGGGTAGACCGGCTTTACCCGGTCCCGTAGGAACGTCTTCGCAAGCTCGGGGAAGTTCCTGCCCCCCAGGGATTTTATGAAATCGGGCAGGTGGCGGACCTTGCCTTCCGTTTTCGGCAGGAGCCACTGGAATGTCTGCATGAGTCTCGCGTATCGGCCCATGGTCTTCCTGTTTGCCATGGCCCTGCGGAAGACGAAGCTCTTGACGAACCCGAGGCCTTTCTCCTTTACCATCTGGGCGCGCGCAGCCACCACCACCCTGTCGATCTGGGTCTTTGAGGGACAATTGGCGACGCAACGCTTGCAAAGAAGGCACTTGCCGAGGATCTCTCCCATTTCGGGCGTGAACTCCTGCTCGCCCTTGATGATGAGGCGCGTCAGGTAGTTCTTTCCGCGCGCCACGGAAGTCTCCATCCGCTCCTCCTGATAGACGGGACAGAAGAAGCTGCAGAAGCCGCACTTCATGCACTGGCTCGCGTATTGCTCGACTTTCTGAAGCTGGCTTAAGTCTTTCACTTATCCGCCCCCTTAATCCCAGATCTTGCCTGGATTCATTATGTTGTTCGGGTCCAAGAGCTTCTTGATGTTCTTCATCATGTTGACGACGACAGGGTCGGTCACCTTGTTGAAGAATTTCTGCTTTTCGAGACCTATGCCGTGCTCGCCGGAGAGCACGCCCCCGACTCCACGGCCCCTTCTATAATCTCATCCATGGCCTTGAGAGCCCCTCTCGTAGTGTTCCTTGTTGCCCACGTCGGTCAGGATCGCAGGATGCAGGTTCCCATCTCCCGCGTGGCCGAGCACCGTGATCTGGATATCATATTTCTTTGAAATGTCCTTGCATTTCCTGATCATGTCGGGGATCTTGCCCCTCGGCACGGTCACGTCCTCCCCGAACACCGTCCTGGTTTTGCCATACACGGCTGCAAACCCCGCCTTTCTTGCCGTCCAGTACCTGTTGGCGTCATCCTCGTCCTTCGCGACCCTGACTTCCCTTGCTCCGTATTTCTTCGCGATCGCGGCGACCTTTTCACTCTCCTTTTCGACGGCCTCCGGGATGCCGTCGCATTCGAAAATGAGCACGGCGTCCGCGTCCGTAGGAAGACCTATGGGGACCATCTCCTCTATCCTTTTGATTATGTAATTGTCGAGAAGCTCGATCTTGTCCGGGATGACCCCGTTTTCGAGGACCCGGTGGACGGTCTCTCCAGCGGCCCCGATATCGTCATAGACGGCCATGATGGTTTTTTTCGCGGGAGGCATGGGCAGGAGCTTAAGCTCCGCCCGGGTAATAACGCCGAGGGTGCCCTCGGCGCTGATGAAGAGATGGATTAGGTCGTATCCCACCACGTTCTTGATGGTCCTTCCCCCGAGACTCACAATCTCGCCCGTGGGCAGCACGACCTCGAGCCCCAGGATGTACTGCTTGGTCACCCCGTACTTGACGCATGCGGGACCGCCCCCGTTCTCCGAAATAATGCCGCCCAGCGTGGCGCCGAGGAAGCTCTGCGGGTCGGGCGGGAAGAATAGGCCGTCCTTGGCGATGCGGAGCGTCAGGTCCTGCAGCACGACGCCGGGCTCGACCGTGGCGGACAGGTTTTCTTGGTCGATCTTCAGTATCTGATTCATCTTAGTCATGACGAGGGCGATGCCGCCCAGCCAGGGGACCGAGCCGCCGCTCACGTTGGTGCCGCCGCCCCGCGGCGTGACCGGCACCTTTTCCGCGTTCGCGATCTTCAGGACGGCCGAAACCGCACTCGCGCTCGTCGGAAAGACCACGACGTCCGGCTCCCGTATCCAGTTGGTTGTCCCGTCATACGAGTATGCTTTCAATGCCTCCCCGGAAGTGAGCACATTCTCGCTGCCGACGATCTTCCGGAACTCCTCGATCAGGGATGTCTTGATCATGAATCCTCCTTAAGACTTCTTGAATTCCTTAGCCGTCTCTTCCTTACAGGCTCAACATGTGGTTTCCCTGAAATGACCCGTCTAAAAGCGCCTGCCCTGCGGAAGGGATTTCAGGCGAGCGGTCTGTAAGGAAAACGTAGGTGTGCACACAAAACATCACGGGTCGCGCGGCTATAAGTCTATCAGATTGCGCCGATATTGTCATCCGGGTCGGTAAGAAAAAAGTTTCGAAAGAAAGGATGAGCAGGGGGCGAACGAAGGGCTTGACGCCCCAAAAGATTGACAAGCGCTTTCGTGAGAAGCACACTGAAGAAAACGAGGGAAAGGTTAGGACCTTGTGAGGCCGATTGGCCCATGAAAATCTATGAGACCTATAGGGACCGGGGAAGGCTAAAGGAGGAGTTTTTTTTGGCGAGTCGCCGATGCTGCTCGACCTGATCGGTCCTTTTATCTTCGGTCTTGCAGGGAGCGGACACTGCCTCGGCATGTGCGGCCCCCTTGTGCTGGCGTACTCGCTCCATCTTCGCCTGCGCCCGTCTCCGGTCCGCAATCCTGTGTGGCCCGCGAGCGCCGGCCACCATGCGGCCTTTCACGCCGGCCGCCTGTGCGCTTACGGCGCGCTCGGCGCCGCTGCCGCCGGCATCGCGGGGGGCAGCGGATTTCATCACCAATTAGCCGCCTTCAGGGCCACCGTAGCCCTCGTGGGAGGCGCCCTCATGGTCCTGTGCGGGGTCGGTCTTTTTGGCGTGATGCCTTTGCGGCTTCGCGGCATTCCGGTCGCAAGCGGACCGTTCGGCTTGAGCGTCTTCCGCCGCCTCTTCTCGTCGAAGCGCCCTGCGGCGAAGTTCTTGCTGGGGCTTGCGGTGGGATGCCTCCCCTGCATGCTCTCGCTCAGCATGATGGTCAAAGCGGCGACAACCGGCCGTTCATTCCTCGGGTTTCTCACCATGCTTTGCTTCGGCCTCGGCGCTTTGCCCGCCCTTTTTTTTACGGGACTGTCGGCGTCGCTCCTCTCTTTCAGGGCGCGCCTCCTGGGGGAGCGCATGGCGGCGGCCATGGCGATTGTCATGGGATTCATTCTGATATTCAAAGCCTTCAGGGCATGCGGATGGGTCTGACGGCGGCCTATCCGATTACTGCCGGGCGGGGCGAGGCTTGGATTATCCCGTTATATCGCATAGTTGCAGAAACCATGAGTTTTTTGGACCAACAATGTTCTTGACAAAAAAAAGGATTCTCCGTTACACTAGTTATAATGGGGAGTGTTTTGCAATAAAGCTCATCTTCGGAGAGATTATGCCGCCATAGCAAAAGAGGCGGGCCAAGAGCGAACTTGACCCGCGAAAAAGCCTTGTCCAAGAGCCTAAGGCAGGCTTGCGGGCGTTTGGCCGCAAAATCAGTAAGGGCGCGCACTGGCTCGATGTAGAGGAGGGGTCTATGCCGGAAACGTTGAAGGTCATCCTCGGCAGGCATGAGCGCAGCCGCGATGCGCTCATACCGATATTGCAGGACGTGCAGAAGGAATTCGGATATATCTCGCCGGAATCGACGGTCGCCATTTCCCAGCGCCTCAAGATCTCGGAGAACGAGATCTTCGGGGTCTCCACCTTTTACGCGCAGTTCAGGTTCAGCCCGCCGGGCCGCCATTCGGTAAAGGTGTGCCTGGGAACCGCCTGCCATGTGAGGGGAGGCGGCACACTGCTCGATTCCCTCCGGAACGGCCTCGGCATTGCCTGCGGCGAGACCACGCCGGACCGCCGCTATGACCTGGGGCGCGTCGCCTGCCTCGGCTGCTGCGCCCTGTCTCCCGTTATACAGATCGACGACAAAATCTTCAGCAAAATTAACGTCAACAAGTTAAGCGAATTGCTCAAGTACTATGAATAGGCTCAGGAAAAGAATCGAAGCGGCGAAGCGGAAATGGGAAGCGCTGCGGGGCAGCGAGGACCCGGTCGTCTATGTGGGCGCCGCCTCATGCGGGAGGGCCGCGGGGGCGAATCAACTCATCGCGCAGACCGAGCGTTTTCTCAAGGAAAACAAGGTCTCTGCGGAAATCGTCCAGGTCGGCTGCATAGGTCCGTGCTACCTGGAACCCCTCGTCGATATCCAGATGCCCGGCGCCCCGCGCGTCAGCTATAATAACGTGACGCCGAGATCGCTTGCCCTTATCCTCCAGTCTGCCCTGGTGGAGCGGGAGTTGCCTACAAGCGGCGCCATAGGCCACTTCGGGCGGAATTCCTATAAGGGCATTCCGGGCTTTTTCGAGCTGCCCATGTTGAAACCGCAGGTGAGGGTCGTCCTTCGGAACTGCGGTCTTATAGATCCCGATCAGATAGATCATTACCTTGCCGTCGACGGCTATCTCGGCTTCATGAACGCCCTCCGGACGACGCCGGAGGAGGTAATCGGCACTGTGAGGCAATCCGGCCTGCGCGGGCGCGGGGGAGCGGGTTTCCCGACCTTTAAGAAGTGGACGTTCTGCGCCGGAGCGCCGGGCGAGCAAAAATACCTGATCTGCAATGCCGATGAGGGCGACCCGGGCGCATTCATGAACAGGTCCCTCATCGAATCGGACCCCCACGCGGTGCTCGAAGGCATGCTGATCGCGGGATATGCCATAGGCGCAAGCAAAGGCGTCATCTACATACGCGCTGAATATCCGCTAGCCATAGAGCGGTTGAAAAACGCCCTCCGGCAGATGCGCGAATACGGGCTGCTGGGAGAAGGCATACTCGACGCCGGCTTCAGCTTCGACATCAAGATCAAGGAAGGCGCGGGCGCCTTCGTGTGCGGCGAGGAGACCGCCCTCATCGCTTCGATTGAGGGCAAGCGCGGCATGCCTCGCTCCCGCCCGCCTTTTCCCGCGATATCGGGTCTTTTCGGTTGCCCGACCGTCATCAACAACGTCGAGACTCTAGGCGTCTTGCCCAACATTTTTAGAAACGGCGCCGAATGGTACACGCGGTTCGGGAAAGAGGGAAACAGGGGGACAAAGACATTTTCGCTGGTCGGAAAGATCCGCCGGCCGGGTCTCATCGAGGTTCAGCTCGGGACCACGTTGCGGGAAATCATCTACAACATCGGAGGAGGGCCCCAAAAGGCGTTCAAGGCCGTCCAGACAGGCGGACCTTCAGGGGGCTGCCTCTCCGAGGAGTTTCTCGATCTTGCGGTAGACTACGAATCTCTTGCCGCCGCCGGAGCGATCATGGGCTCCGGCGGCCTCATAATCATGGACGAGGATACCTGCATCGTTGACCTTGCCAGGTATTTTCTCGATTTTACCCAGCAGGAGTCGTGCGGCAAATGCACTCCTTGCCGGGTAGGGACGAG
Organism: uncultured delta proteobacterium; assembly: GCA_963733345.1. Classification (GTDB taxonomy): domain Bacteria; phylum Desulfobacterota; class Syntrophorhabdia; order Syntrophorhabdales; family WCHB1-27; genus BOG-1155. The sequence continues at coordinate 9,755 of CAVTDX010000022.1, read as the reverse complement.
GCACATGGTTGAGCTCCTGGAGAAGATCACCAACGGCGAGGGGAGCGCCGAGGACCTGCTCGCCCTGAGGACCCTTGGCGACGCCATACGGAAAGGGGCGCTCTGCGGTCTCGGTCAAACGGCGCCCAACCCGGTGCTGACCACCCTTCGCTACTTCAGGAACGAGTACTTGGAGCACATAAGGGACCGGCGGTGCCGGGCAGTTGTTTGCAAAGCCTTCATCGAATACCGGGTTATCCAGGAAAAGTGCACGGGCTGTCAGTCCTGCGTCAGGGTCTGCCCGACGGGGGCAATATCGGGTCCAAGGGCGGAGCCGCACAACCTCGATGCTTCGAAGTGCATAAAATGCAGGTCCTGTTATGAAGTGTGCCGCTTCGAAGCCATTGCCGGCGACGCCATCGTGATCCGCACCGCGGAGAAACAGTCATGACAAAGGAAAAGACATTTGCGATTACGGTGGACAACCGGCAGGTGCACGTGAGGCAGGGGCTCACCATACTGGAGGCGGCCAGGCGCCACAATATCTATATCCCTTCCCTTTGCGCCCTCGAGGGCCTGCCTCCCTATGGGGCGTGCCGCATGTGCATCGTTGAAGTCGACGGGCTGCGCGGCTTTCCCACCGCCTGCACTACCCCTGTGGAGGAGGGGATGGTCGTCAGAACGGAGTCGGGGGAGATCAAGACGCTGAGACAGGAGATACTCAAGCTTGCGCTCAGTGAGCATCCGTCGAGTTGCCTCTTTTGCGGCGAGAAGGATGGGTGCGCGGAGTTTCAGGGGACCATCAGAAAGGCGGGGATGACGACCGGCTGCAGGTATTGTCCCAAGGACGGCCGGTGCGAGCTTCAGCAGATAACGGAAAAGGTGGGCCTTGCCGGCACGTCCTACCCGATCCGCTACCGCAACTTGCCCTTGGAAAAGGATGACCCTGCCTACGACCGCGATTACAACCTCTGCGTGCTGTGCGGCCGCTGTGTCCGCATATGCACCACTGTACGCATGAACGGCGCCCTCAGCTTCAGGCATCGCGGCAAGCTCATCACTATCGGTCCTGCCTTCGACCGTTCCCACATGGAAGGCGGATGCGAATTCTGCGGCGCCTGCGTGAGCGTCTGCCCCACCGGGGCCCTGAGCGCCAAGACAAGCAAGTGGTGCGGAAAGCCCGATCGCGAGACGGCAACTGCTTGCCCCTACTGCTCGATAGGCTGCCGCCTCATGGTGCAGATATCTCACGACCGGGTGGTCGATGTTCTGCCTGATTACAGCGCCTCTGCGGACAACGGTCTCCTCTGCGTCAAGGGCCGTTTTGCGGTCCCCGAGCTCGTGAATAGTGCGCAGCGCCTCACCGAACCTGGCAGGCTCACCCCTTTCGGATATGAAGTCGTCTCCTGGGAGAGGGCGATTGACGCGGCGCGGGAAAAACTCTCCGCCGCGCCGCCGGACGAGTTTCTCCTCCTCCTTTCTCCCCAGTTGTCCAACGAAGACCTCTTTGTCGCCCAGCAGTTCGCGCGTAAGGCAATGGGCGCTGAGAATATGGCGTCGGCGCTGGCGGCGGAGACGGGAGGCGCCCTGCCCGCGTTCCTGGAGCTTGCATGCGGCGCCGACGCTCTCGATTGGATCGACAGATCGGATATCATACTGACGCTGGGGTTTGACTCACGATACGGCTACTCCCCCATCGGGGTGCGGGTGAAAAAGGCTGTCGAAAGGGGCGCTGCCCTCGTCGCCGTATCCGATGTGGACACCAACCTGGACATACTCGCGGATGCGCCGTTCAAGCTCGAATCGTCGCATTGGGCAGATCTGTTGGCTGCGCTGTTGTCGAGGGAAGAAAAGGGGCTTGCGGCCTTCTTCGGCCGCTTCCGTGATGAACTTGATGCGACCCTGGCGGGGCTCGCCCGCGCTTCCTGCAAGGTCTTGATTGCAGGGCCCGAGGCGCTCCTGGCGCCTCAAGAGTCGGAGATTTACGGGGTTCTGAAGGAGATGCGCCGTTCCCAGGGGTGGAAGATCGTGACGGCCCATCCCTTCACGAACCTGTCGGGGATGGTTGCCGTTGGAGCTTTACCGGGGATAAAGCCGGGCGAGGCAGTGCGCAGACGCAACGCCGATGCCGGAAGCGCGAGCCGGGAGGCGAGGATAAGACCGATAGACCTCCAAAGGCGCAGGAAAGTGATATATGTAGTCGGGGAGGCATGTCCCGACTGGCTGCCTCCGCACGATTTCCTCATTTACCAGAACGCCCTTCCTGCCCTGTCCTCCTTCAAACCGGACCTTCTCCTTCCGTCGGCGCTTTTCACCGAATCGGCGGGGACCATGTTCAACGTGGAGGGAAGACTCACGGCCATCGCGAAGGCGGTCGAGCCGCCCGGAAGCGCGAAGCCGGACTGGTGGATAATGAGCAGGATTGCTGAAGGACTGGGCAGGTGCAAAATAGGCTATCCCAATGTGTCAGCCGTGCAGACGGAGATCAGGAAGCACCTCAAGTCCTTCCCTGAGATGAAGAGGCGGATTTCCTTTACGGCCTTTGCCTGGGATGAGAACTGCGAGGGGGACGTCTCATGCACGGACGGGCAAGCAAGGGAGGCCCCGTTCCTCGCCCGCCGTGGTTTCGATCCGGACGCCTACAGGGGTTTGCCCCTTTCGGAAACCGTGCCGACCATGAAACAGATTAGGGACAAAAGGACGCCTTAAGGAGAAACAATGAATAGGGTAATCGAGCGAAGGATGATCGTTCCGAACCTGCACCTTCTTACCCTTGAGGCGCCGGACACGGCCCGGAAGGTAAAGCCGGGCCAATTCGTGATCGTGAGGTCCCACGATGAAGGGGAGAGGATCCCTCTTTCCGTTGCCGATTGGGACGTAGAGTCGGGGACGGTCTCCACGGTGTTCATGGAGGTGGGCGCTTCCACCGGTCGTCTCGCCTTGCTTGCGCCCGGGGATGTTGTTCCCACCTGTGTGGGTCCCCTTGGCAATCCGACCGAGATCGCAAATTTCGGGACGGTGCTCTGCATCGGAGGCTGCTACGGGATCGGCAGCATCTACCCGGTGTGCAGGGCCCTTAAAAAGGCGGGCAACCGGGTGCTCGCCGTTATCGAGGCGAGAAGCTCCTACCTTATTTACTGGCAGAAGGAGCTTGCGGCTGCCTCGTCCAGGATACGGGCAGTGACAAGGGACGGAAGCCTGGGGGCGAAGGGACACGTCGACAGGATCATAGACTTCGTCAAGGAACAGCCGAAGATCCCCGACAGGATAATCGTGAACGGGTGCACCTTTTTGATGGCCCGGGTGTCGGAGGCGTCGAAGGCCCTCGGGATCCCAACCTTCGTCAGCCTCAATCCCATCATGATCGACGGCACGGGCATGTGCGGCGTATGCCGCGTCACGGTGGCGGGACATACGCGCTTTGCCTGCGTCGACGGTCCCGAGTTCAGCGGCCATGACGTCGACTGGAAAGAGTTCCTCGCGCGGAGAAAGGCGTACTTGGAAGAAGAGACGCTCCTTACGAGGAGGAGCGCGTCCGACGCAGCGATGCACGGGGAGGGGAAGTGCGGTTCATGAATGCCGAGACGCCGGGCAAAGAGGAAGGGGGAAAGAAGGCGGACCTGGTGCGTCGCGAGATGCCGAAGCAGCCGCCGGAAGTAAGGCGGCGGAACTTCGGCGAGGTGGCTCTGGGCTACACGCCCGATCTTGCGACGAGCGAGGCGAAAAGGTGCATGCAGTGCAAGAAGCCTATGTGCGTGAGCGGCTGCCCGGTGGAGATAGACATCCCTGCCTTCATCTCGCATGTGAAAAAGGGGGAATTTGCGGCCGGCATCAAGAAGCTCAAGGAAAAGAACTGCCTGCCCGCCGTGAGCGGCCGCGTCTGCCCCCAGGAAACGCAGTGCGAGTCCCGGTGCGTCCTGAAGAAGAAGCAAGCCGAGATAGCGATCGGCAGGATCGAGCGATTTCTGGCCGACTGGGAAGCCGCCAGGGGGGAGATCGAGATCCCGCCCCCGGCAAAACCGACCGGCAAGAGGGTGGCCGTGGTCGGCGCCGGTCCCGCGGGTATTACAGTTGCCGGGGACCTGATCCTCCTCGGTCATGAAGTGACCGTCTTCGAGGCCCTCCACAAGGCCGGCGGCGTCCTCACATACGGGATTCCCGAGTTCCGTCTTCCCAAGAGCGTGGTAGCGCGTGAGGTTGACTATGTGCGGAGACTGGGCGTTAATGTGGTCGCCGATTTCGTGGTCGGCAAGACCCGCTCCGTCGACGAGCTGCTCGAAACGTACGACGCCCTGTTTGTGGGGACCGGGGCAGGGCTTCCCTGGTTCATGAACATACCCGGAGAGAACCTGAACGGGGTCTATTCCGCCAATGAATACCTTACCCGTATGAACCTGATGTCCGGTTATCTCTTCCCCTCTTCAGCCACGCCGGTCAAAAAACATGCGAGGGTTGCCGTGGTGGGCGGGGGAAACGTCGCCATGGACTCGGCAAGGACAGCCCTCCGGATGGGCGCCGAAGAGGTATACATCGTCTACCGGCGGTCCCGTGCGGAGCTGCCCGCGAGATTGGAAGAGAGTGAGAACGCGGAGGAAGAGGGCGTCATTTTCAAGACGCTCACCCTGCCCGTGCGCTACATCGGCGACGAGAACGGCTGGGTGAGGGAAATGGAATGCCTGCGCATGGAATTGGGCGAGCCGGACGCCTCGGGAAGACGGGCGCCCGTGGAGGTGAAGGGTTCGCACTTCCGCACGGCCGTCGATGCGGTAGTGTGCGCTATCGGGAATAGTCCCAACCCGCTCGTCCAATCGACCACGCCGGGACTCCAATCGACCGGGCGGGGGACGCTCGTGGCCGACCCTGAGACGGGAAAAACCACCAGGGACCGCATATGGGCGGGGGGCGATATAGTCACCGGCGCCGCAACCGTTATTCTCGCAATGGGTGCAGGGAGGAAGGCGGCGCGCTCGATCCACGCTTTTCTCTGCGAGGGGGTCCCCGTCGCCGACCGGTCCTGACCCGGACGGGTGAGCCGGGGCGGACCATGCTCCCCTATCTCCTGGGCGTTTCTCCTGAAAAACTCGCAAGGCGATATCTTCCGCCCTGACCTTTTGCACTTTCAGACGCAAGAAGCCTTCCCGCCCGCAGGCTTTCGCCTCGTCGATCCTATTTGTGCATATTATCACAAGTTTTTTGACATAAGAGAGCATTTGTTGTAGAATGTGGTAAAATGCCGTATGACTGACTCGCAGAAGTGCACATTTGATGCGTGACAGGGCGGAGACCCCTCATACGATCGACATCAAGGCCGGAAAGTGCCGCAAGTGCCTCTATTGCGTCCAGCATTGTCCTGTCAAGGCCATCAAAGTGGAAGAAAACGACATCAAGGTCATTCCGGAGCGGTGCATTCTCTGCGGAAGCTGTGTAACGGCGTGTCCGCACCAGGCTATGGACCACAGGAGCGGCATTGTCCGGGTGAAAGAATACCTTGCCGCCGGCGCGAAGACCATCGCGTGCCTCGACCCCTCTTTCCCGCGGCGCTGGAGACCAGCTCTCCTCACCAATGGGTCACTGCGCTGAAGCGCATAGGATTTACGGAGGTATGGGAAGGGGCTTTCGGCGCCGAGCTGGTGAGCAGGGCCTATGCGGCAATTCTCGAGAGCGATGAGAAGGGGCCGGTGATTTCGTCTGTTTGTCCCGCAATCGTCTTCTATGTGCAGAAGTACCTTCCAGGTTTGATACCGCGCCTCGCGCCGGTCGTCTCGCCCATGATCGCGATCGGAAAGGTCGCCCGCTTGGCGAGACCGGGGTGGAGGATGGTCTACATCACCCCCTGCCTCGCGCAAATCGGGGAGATGGCGGCCCCGGAAGTGGAGGGGTTTATCGATGAGGTGATCACCTACAGAGACGCAAAGCGGTTGATCGATCAGGCCGGCATTACCCGTAGGAAGCTGCCGGAGAGCGACTTCGACGGGCCGAAGCCCTATCTCGCAAGGGTAGCGCCGGTGGTCGGAGGGCTCTACAGGAGCATGGGCGCTACAATGGACGTGCTCGCGGACGATATAACCGCCACGGGGGGATACACGCGATGCACGCACGTCCTCAGGCAGCTTGCCGCCCGCCATGTCCACGCCAGATTTGTCGACCTCGTTTACTGCGAGGGCTGCATCGACGGACCGTTCATCGACCGGGAGATGCTGCTCCTCGGCAAGCGGCAGGCAGTGGCGCGCTACACCAGGTCGGAGATGATCAGGATCGATTATTCCTCCGTGATAGGCGACATCAAGACGTACAGCGGCATCGACCTGAAGCGCGAGTTCCAGCCGATGGAACAGACGCTTCCCGTGCCGGGGGAGGAACAGGTAAGGGCGATCCTCAAATCGATCGATAAGGAGCCGCCTCATCATAACCTGGACTGCGGCGCGTGCGGGTATCGCACGTGCCGCGATAAGGCCGTGGCGGCTGCCCAGGGCATGGTGAAAGCCGAATATTGTCTGCCCTACCTGCTCGCCGAAAGCAAGAAGATCTACCAGCAGTTGGAGAAGTCGCACCGAGAGCTTCAGCTTTCTCACCAGGTGCTGGAGCAGGCTCAGGCGCAGCTCATACGAACGGAGAAGCTCGCATCGCTCGGACAGCTCGCTGCCGGGGTCGCCCACGAGATCAACAACCCCTTGGGCACGATAACGATCTACGCCCACGTGTTGCTGAAAAGCCTCGATTCCGACGATCCGCGAAGGGAGGATATGGAGCTGATCATAAAGGAGGCGGCGAGGACCAAGGAGATCGTTCAGGGGCTGCTCAGCTTTGCGAGGGAGACAAAGCTGAGCCCCGGCCCCATGAACATGAATGAGCTGCTGGAGGATGTCCTCGGTCTTGTGGCCAACCAGTCCCTGTTTCACAACATCAGGATCAAGAAGGTTTTTGCCCCAGGACTTCCGACCATCACCGCCGACTGGGCTCAGCTCAAGCAGGTTTTTCTCAATATTTTCCTCAATGCGGCCGAGGCGATGGAAGGCAAGGGCACGATCACCATTATGACCGTGGGCGGCGCGCGGAAGGTGAAGGTGAAGATCCAGGACACGGGTCCGGGAATTTCGCCGGAGATTATGGACAAGCTGTTCTCTCCCTTCTTTACGACAAAGGAAAAGGGGACCGGTCTCGGGCTGGCCATCTCGTACGGCATCATCGAACATCATTCTGGGAAGATCGAGGTCGAGACAAAACTGGGGAAAGGGAGCACTTTCATCGTTTCCCTTCCGGTGGATCAGATCAGGCATGGGGCGCAAAAAAGAGGCGAGGCAGGCGGACAGGCTCAAGAGACTGCGTCATGGGGGTAGAAATGGAGAAGAAACATAGAATTTTGCTCGTGGACGACGATGCCGATTTTATAGACCTGAGCAAGGCTGTCCTGGAAAACCACGGGTTCGACGTGCTGGCCGCGTATTCGGGCAGGGAGGGACTCGATAAGGTAAGGTTCGAGCAGCCGGACCTTATAGTGCTGGACTTGATGATGGAGAAACACGATACGGGTTTTGCCTTTGCGAAGGCGCTCAAAGCCGATCCTTTGCACAAGAACATTCCGATCCTCATGCTCACGGCGGTGTCGGGAACGACCGGCTATGATTTTTCCCAGGAGCTGGACGGCTACTGGATGAAAACGGATGACTATGCGAGCAAGCCGCTGCCGCCGGAGGAACTGGTGAAGCGGGTGAGCGACCTGCTTGCAAGAAGCAGACAGCAGGAATAGGCGCGGATATCGAGGAGCAAGGCTAAAGAAGGCCGATGGATCAGTCGGTGCGCATATTGGTGGTCGATGACGAGCGGGGCATCCGCGAGGGGTGCCGCCGGGTCCTTTCGGCCGAAGGTTACTCTGTAGAGGCGGCCGGGGACGGTGAAGAAGGGCTCGAAAAGGTCCGCTCGAAGCCGTTCGACCTGCTCCTCGTGGACCTGATGATGCCTCGTATGGGCGGCCTTGAGATGATGGAGCAGGTGAGGGCGTATGACCCGGAAATCGTCATGATCGTCATTACGGGGTTTGCGACCGTGGAGACTGCCGTCGATGCGATGAAGCACGGGGCCTACGACTATGTCCCCAAGCCGTTTACCCCGGACCAGCTCCTGGCTGTGGTGAACAGGGGCGTGGAAACACGCCAGCTTCGCTTTCAGGCCCGCAAGCTCATGGAGGAGCGGGACCAGAAACTCCTGGAAGTGGCTAACGAGACCTCGAAACTGCATACGATAATCAATTCCCTGACCGACGGGATATTGGTCTTCAATCGCGAGAGGCAGCTCGCGTTGTGGAACCCTGCCGTCGTCAAGATGCTTGATTTGAACGGCCGTCTTGAAGCCGGCAGGGCAATGGAAGAGATCATACCCCAGAAGGGACTCGTGGAGATTGTCGGCAAGGCCTATTCCCCTCAGTCCGCCCGGTATACCATGCAGTCGGAGGAGATCGAGCTGCGCCTGCCCGAGCCTCGCACGCTTATGGTGAACCTGTCGGTGGTGAGGGATGATTCGGGCCGTGATCTCGGGGTCGTGAGCGTGCTGCGCGACATCACCGGACTCAAGGAGATCGACCAGATAAAATCGCAGTTTGTCGCTATGGTCGCCCACGAGCTGCGAGCGCCGCTGGCGGCTATCGAGGGGTATCTTTCCGCGTTTATCACGGGGGCCGCGGGGCCAGATCCGGCGCTGAACCGGCATATGCTGGAGAGGGCAAGGGCGAGGACCCATTCGCTCCTCGATTTGGTGAGCGACCTTCTCCAGTTCATCAAACTCGAGGCAAAGGGGTGGTGAGAAAGAAGGAGCTTCTCGACGCGGCAGGAATCCTGCGCAGCAGCGCAGAGCTGCTCAAAGCCCAAGGCGAGGAGAGGGGGCTGCGGATCAAGCTGGATATCCCCGAGTCCCTGCCTCTCATAGAGGCCGACCGGTCGGAGATGGAGCAGCTTTTCACGAACCTCATATCAAACGCGATCAAGTACAACGTGAAACGAGGCAAGGTGACCGTCACTGCCAGGCCGAGCGACCATTTTCTAAATATCAAGGTGGCCGATACGGGCATCGGCATAGACAAGGAGGATCTCCCCGCATATTTGATGAGTTCTATCGCGTATCCGGTCCCGAGACTAGGTACACGCCCGGCACCGGACTGGGTCTTTCCATCGTAAAGAAGATAGTGGAGTCCCATTTCGGCCGCATAGAGGTGAGCAGCAAAGTGGGCAAAGGCACGACATTTACGGTGAAGCTTCCTTTGAAGGAAGGCGAGCGAGGTTCATCGACAGAATAAACGTCAGAAGGAGAACATATGGCGAGAGCACTTGCAGCGAGCGAAACGTCGCCCAATCTGAATGAAATAGTGGAAAAACGACAGTTAGCGCCTTCACTTACGATGTGGAAGCTTTACGTGCCGGACATAGCCAAACGGGTAAAGCCGGGCCAGTTCGTTGTGCTCAGGGCCGACGACCGCGCGGAGCGCATACCGTTGACGGTTGCCGACTTCGACAGAAAAAAGAGGCAGATCACGGTAATTTTTCAGGAAGTAGGAGCGTCTACGAAAAACTCGCCCAGTTTGAGCCGGGCCAGACGATCTTGGACGTGGGAGAGCCCCGGCAAGGCCAGCGACATCGAAAACTTCGGCACGGTCGTCTGCATCGGCGGCGGGGTGGGCGTCGCTCCTGTCTATCCGATCGCCAAGGCCCTCCATGAAGCGGGGAACGAGATCGTTTCGATCATCGGCGCGAGGAGCAAGGAAATGCTCATCATGGAAGAGGATATGA
>CAVTDX010000021.1:0-5569 GCA_963733345.1 uncultured delta proteobacterium | reverse complement strand
TCATGGAGCTGAAAACGGGCGCGACCGCCTTGAAGCCTGCGGTCAGCGCGTTGGCGAGGTTGTTGGAAATGATCTGGAGATCGTTCTCGATCGCGGTTTTGCCGCTGCACGTACTGAATATTCCATTCAACATGCCTACATCCTTTGCAATTGTCATACCGTTTTTTCTTGTTATGCGCGAGGGCGAAAGGCAAGCGTCCTATTTGTCCTATTCGAAAAATGAAAAAAGAAGAAAAAAGAATCGACTGGGAAAACTTTTCCGGCTGGGCAATTTTTTTCATATGGTGATCTCGAATCCCTCGGCGCCGTTTTTCTCCAGCGGCCGCCGAGGGGACTCGGGCGAGGGCTTCTGTTCGCCGCCGGGCGGCCGGCGTTCTTTTTCCCGTCACGGTTCGAGTATTTGCGTATCCGGGGGGGGGTCATGCCGGCGGGGAAGGGTCCACTCTCTGCCGATGCTCTGGACCGTTGCAACAGAATCTCGGGAAAAAAGGTCTTGTCCGTCCATGTTCCCTGCGCTCAATTATTAGAAGCCTTTTCCAGTTCCTTTCGGTCGCTTGCCGAGAAAATCTTCCGCAGCTCGAGGAGTATAAGGAGCCTGTTGTCCAACTTGCCCACTCCCTCGATATAGTCGGACTCGACCCCGGCAATAAGCGAGGGGGGCGGCTCCACTGTAGCGTCGGAAATTCTCAACACCTCCGAAACAGAGTCCACGATGAAGCCGAGGACCATGCCGTCCAGCTCGATGACGATGATCCTCGTCGACTTGTCGTACTCTTTCCCTCCAAAACCCAACCTCTTCCGGAGGTCGACTATGGGGATGATCTTGCCACGTAAATTGATCACGCCCTCAACAAAGGAAGGCGCATTGGGTATCCGGGTGATGTCGATCATCTTGTTTATTTCCTGGACTTTCAATATATCGACGGCGAATTCTTCGTTGTCCACCTTGAACGTAACCAACTGAAGGATTTTTTCCTGGTTCATGTTCCGTCCTCCCTTACGGCCATCTGTTGGACGATCCTTGCAAAACTTAAGCCGATGCCGCTTCGGCCGGCGCCCCTAGGCGATCTTTCTGTACAATTCCTGGAATGAGGCATGACCGATCATGGCAGACATGTCAAGGATAAGGATCGCTTTCCCGTCCCCCCTGATCGTCGCCCCCCCTATCCCTTTGATGTTCCCCAAAAACTCGCCGAGAGGCTTGATCACCACTTCCTCCTGCCCCTCGACGCCACGCACCTTGATGCCGATGGTCTTCTCTTCTATGGTGCAGATAACCACATACTTGTCCTCGCCGCTTGTAGGCTTTCGCGAAAACGCCATCCCAGGGTCGACGACCGGAATGACCTTGTCCCGCAACACAAGAACCTCTTTCTTGTCGATAGACTTTATCAGATCCTTTTCGAGCTTGACCAGCTCCGTTACCGTATTCAAAGGGATGGCGTAGAGATCGTCGAGGATCCGTACAATCAGCGCCTTCATTATTGCAAGGGTGAGCGGGAGCCTCAGGGTGAGCTTCGTCCATTTTCCTTCCTCGGAATCGATGAAGACCTGTCCGTTCATCTTCTCGACGTTAGTCTTGACCACATCCATGCCCACGCCTCTGCCCGACACGCCGGTCACCCTCCCGGCGGTGCTCAGGCCCGCTGCAAACACAAGGTTCATCACATCCCTGGAGGATAGGGAAGCCATCTCGCTCTCGGCCAAGATGGCCTTTTCACGCGCCTTTTTTTTGACGGCGTCCACGTCAATGCCCTTGCCGTCGTCGAAAAACTCGATCATCACGTTGTTCCCTTCGTTATACGCCTTGAGGGAAAGAAGGCCCTTTCTCGGCTTGCCTTTCCGCTCCCTCTCTTCCGGCGTCTCGACGCCGTGGTCGACAGAGTTCCTTATGATGTGCACCAGCGGGTCGTACAGGCCCTCGATGAGCGAACGGTCCAGCTCCGTCTCCTCGCCCTCCATGGTCAGGGCGATCTCTTTCTTGAAGTCGGCCGACAGGTCCCTCACAAGCCTTGGCGCCTTGTTGAAGAGCTTGCTTATCGGCACGAGCCTCGCCCGCATAACGGAGAGCTGCAACTCGTTTGCGACAACCTCGATGTAATTGGTGATGTCGGCGAGGTTGTCGAAGGCGCTCTCCATCGCATCGCTCTTCTTAATCAGGTTGTTGAGCAATATGAGCCTGTTCTTTCCCAGCACCAGTTCTCCCGCGAGGTTCATCAACTCGTCCAGCTTCTTGACCTCAATCCGTATAGTGCTTTCTTCTTTACGGGCCTCCTTCTTCTGTTTGGCGGGGAAGCTCATAGCCGTCTCGGCCGCGGCTTCCTCCCCGGCAGAGACTTCCCTGACCGCCATGCCGGTCTGCGCTTTTTCCGGCACCTTCGAAAGATCCTGCGCAGCGCGGGACGGCGCGGCGATCACTTCCGGGAGCGTCTCTCCGGGCATCTGTTTCTCAGGACTTTTCAAGGCCTCCAGTTTCTCTATGGTCGGAGCGATATCGCTCCGCTCGGCCCCGCTCTCCTTTATCTCTTCGAGGAGAATTTTGATCAGGTCAAGCGCTTCGAGGAGCGCGTCCGCCGCGTGGTTGGGGACCTTGTTCCCTTTCCTCGCCAGCCCCAGTATGTCTTCTGCCTTGTGGGCAAGGGCCGACAACGCGTTGAACCCAAGGAAGCTCGATGTACCTTTTATCGTGTGAACGGCCCTGAACATGTCGTTGATCATCTCTCCCCTGTCAGGGTTGTTCTCGATCTCCACCACGTCCTGGATGGCCTTTTCGGTAAGCTCGCCCGCTTCGACGATAAACTCATTGATAATCTCTCTCATCTCGTCTTTTTCAAGAACTTGGTCTTTCATCACGGGCCTCCGCCTAAAAGACTCGCAATTTTCTCAAGGAGAACGTCGGGCTGCACAGGCTTGACCAGGAACATATTCACGCCGGCGCCGTAGGCCTCTTCCTGCAGCTCCTTGTCGCTCGTCGTTGTAAGCATAATCACGGGGAGGTCCAAATTGTAGTAGCTGCTCCTTAGGCTCTTGACGAAAGATATGCCGTCCATGTTCGGCATGTTCAGGTCTGCTATCACGAGGTCGATTGTATTATTGCTCAGCTTTTCCATGGCGTCCATGCCGTCTTCCGCTTCCTCCGCGGCGTAGTTTTTCCGCCGTAGCGCGTACCCCAGAAACTTCCTTACCGTCGGAGAATCATCCACAATCAAGACTCTTTTCATCGTTATCCCTTTTGATAAGCAATTGTGCCGGGAAAAATCAATGGCTTAAACCCTCGCGATATGTTGTGAAGGCTTTCCGCATGCCCTATGGTAAGATATCCTCCCACTTTGAGAGACTGATAAAGGTTCTCTATCACTTTCTTTTTCCCTTTTTCATCAAAATATATGAGCACATTCCTGCAAAAGATCATATCCATCTGACTATATTTTCGGTAGGAATCGGAATCTATTAAGTTCAGGAAATCAAAGGCCGTCCTTTTTCTTACTACGTCCTTCAATACATATAGGCCTCCTTTCTCCATGAAGTATCGTTGCAGCATCGTCTTCTCAGTATTCCTCACGCTGTAAGGGTTGTATATCCCCCTTTTCGCGGACTCCAGCGCCTTTGTGCTGATGTCCGTCCCGAAGATCGTAAAGGGCATGGGCCTGCCGGTCTGGGCGCTCATCTCGAGCATAAGGATGGCCAGCGTATAAGCCTCCTCTCCGGTCGAACAGCCGGCGCTCCAAATCTTAAGTCCCCCTTGGGGCCAGCATCCGTTCGCGTAATTTTTATGTACAATTATTTTGAATGCGTCGAGCTGAGAGGGGTTTCTGAAAAAGCTCGTTTCGTTCGTCGTAACGAGGTCGAACAGGCATATCAGCTCCTGCGCCGTCTTCTGCCCTCCGTACTTCAGATAATAGAGGTATTCCTCATACGAGCAAAGGCCGAGTTCTTCAATCCTGCCGGCAAGCCTGCTTTCAAGGAGGTACAGCTTATTCTCCGGAAAGTAGATGCCTGTTTTTTCATAGATGAAGTTCCTGAGGAGTACAAATTCCTGGTTGGTCAACATGCGTCTCCAGATCGGGAAAGCTTCTCCAAGGCCAGCATCGCGGCAGTCGATACGTCAGCGTCGATGCTCTTAGTGAAAGGTTTTATGCACAGGATCGCCCTCTTATCGTGAAGCCCCGAAAGGGCTTTGAGGCTGCCGATCTTGATAAGGTTGCTCTCGTCCTTCAGTGCGCCGGCAAAAACGGAGAAGAGGGAAAAGTCCTCAAAGGCGGCAAGGGCAGAGAGGGAATGGTATCTAGTCCACAAGGGCTGGAGAGGGTCGAGGAATAGCTCCAGCAATCGTTGCCTGAAGCTTTTCAATTGCTTCGCGCCGATCACGGTTAGCACCTCGTTCGGGACGTGGCCGCTCTTCAGCACCGCCTCGAGGAGGCTTAGATACCGCTCATCCTCAACAAAATTGCAGATGACGCGGAAGGCCCCATGCCGCACCCTTTCATCGGCGTCCCCGATCAGCTTTACAAGAAAAGGAAAATTCGCGCCCCCGTCCAGGTAAGGGGTGACAGCAAGATAAATTTTTTTATCCTCGGTGCTGCCCCCGGTCACGAAGCCATCGATCGTTTCGCGGGCCAGGCCTGCGTCGAGCCTGAGCAGGGCGAGCAGGGCCTTTTTCCTGACGTCGGGAAACCCCTTCTTCGCCATGAGCGCCACGTCGGCCGTCAAGTCACGCATGGACGCCGCGCCTGCAATCGCCGCAGCTTCGGCCTGGATATGGCCGTCGGCATCAGCCATGGCCTCGCGGATGATCGTGCAGCCGTTTTTACCAGCGATCCTGCCCAATTGTTTCATGATCTCCCTTTTTACAGGAAGAGGCGACGAGTGAAAGCAACGTAAGAGCAGCCCCTCGTCAACCAGGCAGCCTGCTCTCCCGCACGCCCTGATCACGGGCAGGGCATACTCCTCCACCGAGAGATATTCTTCGAGATGAGGGCGCCAGACGTCCTGCAATTCTATTAAGAGGCGCAGGACCCGCTCATATTCCTCGCCGTCCTCGTCCATCTCCTTGAGCGCGTCGAGCATAGCCCTGGCCGATTCCGGCGCCTTGAAATGGACGAGCAAACCTATCGCCTTCAATGATTTCCTTTTTTCGGCCTTTAGATAGCTCAGGAGGTGTTGAAACAGGCTCTCGCCCATAATGGCGGCCAGCTTTTCAACCATTCCCGCGTCCCCGTGCTCGATTATTATCCGCGCGAAGATATTCTTCTTTTCCTTTTTAGAGGCCGTCGATGAAACCGGCTATCCCGTCCGATATGCTGTCGTCATGAAATCCCATAAGCGCTTCGCACGCGGCAAGGGACAATTCCCCGCCTCGATGCATAAATACGTCCATGAGGGCCGGCACGGTCCGTTTGTCGCCTATCCGCCCCATACTGTAAATGGCCGAGAAAGCGGCCCACTCTTCCTGATTGAGGACCGCCAGGAGCGCGTCGATTGCCCTCGGGTCGTCAAATCCGCCAAGAGCTGTTCACAGCGGACGTTCTTCACGTTCTCATCCTGTTCATAGACTTCTCGAGCAGGTGAG
>CAVTDX010000020.1:0-6972 GCA_963733345.1 uncultured delta proteobacterium | reverse complement strand
CCTGTTGCCCGAACGGGCTTTGTAACCGGGAATCATACATCCCTCGCCATTACAGGAAGGCCAGATCCGTAAGACCGGCATCCGGCGCTTGTCTCGTGCAATAAAAAAGATAGACGTTGATGTAGGCCCTCACTGCCCTTCCCAAAGTTGCGAAAGGGGCTGTCCTCACTCCCTTCGTCGGTTTGATTGCGTGTCGGATCAATGTCTCAATGTTCTGAATGGCCGACACAAGGTACTCTTGAATAGCCCCTTTCCATAGCCCTCGCCAACGGGCTCTGTCGAAGCTGAAGCGAGTGCTTCGGGCAAAGGAGCGCTCCATAAGCTGCCGGCGCGTTGTGAGGTCTCTTTTTGCTGCACGGGTCTCGGTGAGCGCAAGCATATGGTCAATCTCTTCCTGGCGGACATGGCGCTGTACCGTTCGCGGTCCTTTTGCCCTGGTGCACTGAGACCGCAAAGCGCATGCAGCGCAGTCTCCCTTTGCCCCCGCGTATTCGACGTTCTGTTTGTCTTCATGGATCGACCTTCTCTTCAGCGTCTTTCCTGCAGGACATGTAAAGGCGTCGTTCTCCTTATGATAGACAAACCGCTCTTCCGGGAATATCCCGTTTCGGGAACTCGTGCCGCTCGTTACGGCCTTAACGGTGGACATGTGGGGTTTTATGCCCTTGTCGCAGCACAGCAGAAGGTTTTCTTTCGTGCCGTACTTGCTGTCGGCTACAACAATCTTCACCGTCGAATCGGCATTCTTTTCATGTTCTTCGATGAGAGAACCCATTTCATGTCCGTCGTCAATCGCGCCGGGAGTGACTTTCACCGCCGTGATTACTTCACGGAGTTCATCAATCGCCCGGTGCGTTTTGTACCGGAGCTTTGCCTTGCCTCCCGCATGGCGGATGATCGAGGCGTCAGGATCAGTGCGGGAGACAAAGCGATTGTTCACGGCGCCGGTCCTTTGGGAATCGTCCAGTCTCTTCTCCAGTTCCCGATAGCCTTCTTTGAGGTATTTTTTCAGAGAATGAGCATCAACAACCGAGTTGTTCGAAGCGTCGGCGTCGATGAGGCTTGAATCCATAAAAATCTTGCTCCCATCGACCAGCTTTGCTTCAACGCACTGCACCGCGATCCGCTCGAAGAACTGCTTGAAGACTTCCTCGCCCCATCTTTTTCTCGCCTTTGAAAGCACGCTGTGGTCAGGTATGGAGGATTCGATGGTGAAGCCAAGAAACCAGAGCCAGTCCAATCGCTCGGGGAGGGTCTCCATCAGTTCTCTTTCCGACCGGACATTGTAGAGTATGAGAAGAAGCATCAGCTTGAGGATGACCGGGGGCGGAATGGAGACGTTGCCCTTATCCCCGTAAGTCTTCCTGACTTCGTCGTAGATGAAGTCGAAGTCGATCAGTTCCTTGATGCGACGGAGAGGGTGGTCCTTCCGGACCCTCGTTTCTAACTGAACATTGAAGGAAAACAGGGGATCATTAGGCGGCGGACCGTAACCCATCATGGGCCGTATCTCCTTGTCTTGAGCGCTTGCAAAGTTTACCGTACTTTACGGGATAAGGCCACATAATTGTATGCAATAATGAACATAGCCCACGAATTTATTGCTCTTCTGCTTACGCTAAAATCATGATTTGGGCAACAGGCCGTAAAGATTTGACCCCCCAGCCCCCCCCCTATAGTTTCTGATACCCTCATCACCCCCGGTCCTACTCACGAAAGTTTTTCGAGGAATACCCTAGGGCCAGAAAGCGGACCGATTTGGAGCTTGAATAGTTGTATAGATACAGGCACAATTCCCTCATGGCCAAGTATGAGGGAATTGCCTATGTGAGTATGAGCGGAGCCTTTATCTAAGAACGATCTCCGTGAGCGCTTCTCAATCGCCAAGTCTACGTCCCCATGGCTCCCCTTTCACGGTTCTCAAGGGGATCGGGCAAGGGTAGGTGGTGGATTTGAGAACCACAGAAAACTGTTTTCCCGAGACTAAGAGTGGTATAGTGAGGTCTCGCTGAGAAGGGAACATGTAGGGAGGGAAGAAGTGGCTATCGTCTATTGCGGCGCCAAGCGGTTCAGACAGCTCATCATGGCCGGGGCGGACTGGGTGATGAAGAACCGCGATCTGTTAAATAAAATCAATGTCTTTCCCGTACCCGACGGTGATACGGGAAGCAACATGTCCATGACCCTCGCATCGGCCGTGAGAGAAATGGAGGCAGTGGGGGAAACCGCGCTCGATGCAACGGTCAAGGCAGCAGCTTGGGGGGCTTTGATGGGCGCGAGGGGCAATTCGGGGATCATCCTCTCACAGATACTGTCAGGGTTGACGGAGGGCATCGAGGGCCGGGAGCGGCTTTTTGCAGAGGACATCGTCCTTGCCTTTTCCCGAGGGGTAAAGAAAGCTTATAAGGCGGTCCTTCACCCCACGGAGGGCACCATCCTCACCGTGGCCAGAGAAGCCGCAGAATCGGCGGAGGGGGCTGTCAGGACAGAGAAGGACCTTGCCCGGCTCCTGGATGGAATGGTGAAGTCGGCCAAGTCTTCCGTTGAGCGAACGCCCTCCCTCCTGCCAAAGCTCGCCGAAGCGGGCGTGGTGGATGCCGGCGGCCTCGGTTTCCTCTACTTCCTCGAAGGCATTTTCCGTCTCTTACAGGGCCAGATTGACGACGGCCGATCCCTCGAGGACGAAGCCCTGTTCAACGGAGGCGTGCGCGTTCAGGAGGAGCACCGGTGGACGTTCAGATACTGCACGGAGTTCATTCTGAAAGGAAGCCGGATCTCCCAGGATGGCATGAAGACGCGCTTGCGGCCCATGGGCGATTCTATCGTAGTGGTGGGAGACGCTCGGTTGGCACGGGTGCACATTCATACCGGTCGGCCGGAGGAGGTCCTCCGCTATGCCTCCACCATGGGACAGGTTTCGTCCATCAAGGTGGATGATATGCTCGTGCAGCACACCTCCCGGATGGAAAACGCAGAAAGCGCAAAGGCGACGTCCGTCATCGCCGTTGTCCTGGGGAACGGTCTGAAGGAGCTCTTCTATAACGCGGGGGCAGACCTTGTCATAGACGGAGGCCCCACCCTGAACCCTTCCACGGCGGACATTGTGAGCGCCATAGAGGAAGTCGGGGCCTCCAGTGTAATCATTCTCCCCAACAACAAAAACATCTACCCCGCTGCAATTCAGGCGGGGGAAAGATCGCCAAAGAATGTTGCTGTCCTGAAAACCGCATCCGTCCCGGAGGGGCTGTCCGCAATGCTGGCCTATATGGACGATGCCTCTGCGGAAGAAAACGTCAGCCGGATGGAGCAGGCTTGCCATGGGGTGAAGAGCGGAGAAACGGCATTGGCAGGCCGGGACGTGGTGATGGACGAGGTTCGGGTTAGCTCCGGTGATTCCATCGGCGTCTTTGGAGGCGAGCTTCGCTGCTCGTCTACCCGCAAAGACGAAACGGTAGTCAGCCTCGTTGATCACATGACCGACGCCTCCGGTGAGATTATCACCCTCTTTTATGGCGATTCTATCGAAAAGACGGAAGCGGAAACCCTGCGGGCGACCTTGCAGCTCCTCCATAAAGACAAGACAGTCGAGCTGTACTACGGAGGCCAGCCGTACGCGCATTACCTCATCTCGGTAGAATAAGAAGGAAGGAAACGGATAATGAAGATCATTACGGACAGCACCGCAGATCTATCGGCGGCAAACTATGAGAAGCACGGCATTTGGGTTGTTCCCCTCACCTTGCGTCTGGGGGGTCGGACCTGGCGCGATTTTTTCGACATCGACCCCGACGCGTACTACGCGCTCCTTAGAGAGTCAAAGGACTTCCCTGCCACTTCACAGCCCTCTCCCGAGGATTTCGTCGATGCTTTCGCACCCTTTGCGGAAAAGGGAGAACCCATACTTTCCATTCACATATCCTCGAAGCTCAGCGGGACCTACCAATCAGCCAACCTCGCGAGAAACCACTTTCCCGGGGCCCGCATAGAGGTTGTCGATTCCTTTCAGGCCTCCCTGGGGCTGGGTATGATCATCCTCCTTTGTGCCGAGAAGGCGAGTGTGGGAACCCCATTCGAGGAGGTCACCGACTTTGCCCTCGATCTGACGGGCCGGGTACAAACATACTTCTCGGTAGACTCCCTCGAATATCTTCATCGCGGGGGGCGCATCGGCAAGGCACAAGCCTTCCTGGGCACCCTTATGAAGATCAAGCCGCTTTTGAAAGTGACGGAAGGCGAGTTTCAACCCATCGAGAAAATACGCACGTCAGTGAAGTTGCTGAACAGATTTGTCGAGTTGGTGGAAAAGGCTGCCAACGACGAAACGCGCCTCCGTCTTTCCGTGGCAGAGTCGGACAACAGCGGCGTCATGACTGGCCTCCTCGAAAGGCTCTTACGGGTCCCCGGCGTCTCCCTTGTCCACCGGTGTAAAGTCGGCGGCGTGACCGCCTCCCATGCCGGCCCCGGCGCTCTTGCCATCACCTTTGTGGGGGAGCGATAGGGCGCGCCCCTCTTAGGTTCCTGCGGACATTCGGGTGAATTCCACTTCAAAGGGTCGAGGCCGGGTTATTAGTGCGGCCGGCCCCGGTGTCGGCAACTTTTGTGCTCTATTTCCAGCTGACTTTCGGTTCTTTCTTTTCCGCGACGCATTGGCGGAGATACGAGTTTATGAGGACCTGGTACGGTGTGCCTGTCCGTTTCGAGAGTTCCTTAAAATAGGCTATGGTGTCCTTGTCCAGTCGGATCGTTACCTGCGCCTTCAGGTCGTCAGCGTAAGGGTTCTTTCGTCCTTCCATCTTGCTCAGGTCATATTCCTTTCTCATGATTTTCTCCAGTAGGCGCTCTCCTCGCCTTTTGTCGCCTTTCGGGCCGAGATAATCCTGACCACCCTTTCATCGTTCCGAAATGAGTTTCGCGCTCAGGCCCAGCATGAGGAACCGATCCTCTTCGTCTGAACGATCAGGATCATCATACTGAATAGCGGTCTCATCATAGAACACCGTTTGCGCCTCCTCGAATGCCACGCCGTGTTTCTTCTTGTTCGCGGCGGCCTTGGCGGGATCCCGCGTGAACCGTATCATATAATTACTTTATAATTATAAGGAGAAAAAGTAAAGGAGAAAAAGAGCACATGGCAATAGAGGGAAAACCAACGTCCACACTTTTTTGTGGCAATCCGTGATCCCGGCCAGAAGACCGCATACTCACCTCGTAGGCGAATTCAGTGAGGTCGCTTCGCGGCCGGAGGAAATTTCGATGGATTTCGCCGTGATCGGCAGGGCCGCGAGCCGGAGCGTACACTTGTTGTCCGCTGTCAACGGTCTGTCGACGGCCTGTTGCCCAAATCATGATTTTAGCGTAAGCAGAAGAGCAATAAATTCGTGGGCTATGTTCATTATTGCATACAATTATGTGGCCTTATCCCGTAAAGTACGGTAAACTTTGCAAGCGCTCAAGACAAGGAGATACGGCCCATGATGGGTTACGGTCCGCCGCCTAATGATCCCCTGTTTTCCTTCAATGTTCAGTTAGAAACGAGGGTCCGGAAGGACCACCCTCTCCGTCGCATCAAGGAACTGATCGACTTCGACTTCATCTACGACGAAGTCAGGAAGACTTACGGGGATAAGGGCAACGTCTCCATTCCGCCCCCGGTCATCCTCAAGCTGATGCTTCTTCTCATACTCTACAATGTCCGGTCGGAAAGAGAACTGATGGAGACCCTCCCCGAGCGATTGGACTGGCTCTGGTTTCTTGGCTTCACCATCGAATCCTCCATACCTGACCACAGCGTGCTTTCAAAGGCGAGAAAAAGATGGGGCGAGGAAGTCTTCAAGCAGTTCTTCGAGCGGATCGCGGTGCAGTGCGTTGAAGCAAAGCTGGTCGATGGGAGCAAGATTTTTATGGATTCAAGCCTCATCGACGCCGACGCTTCGAACAACTCGGTTGTTGATGCTCATTCTCTGAAAAAATACCTCAAAGAAGGCTATCGGGAACTGGAGAAGAGACTGGACGATTCCCAAAGGACCGGCGCCGTGAACAATCGCTTTGTCTCCCGCACTGATCCTGACGCCTCGATCATCCGCCATGCGGGAGGCAAGGCAAAGCTCCGGTACAAAACGCACCGGGCGATTGATGAACTCCGTGAAGTAATCACGGCGGTGAAAGTCACTCCCGGCGCGATTGACGACGGACATGAAATGGGTTCTCTCATCGAAGAACATGAAAAGAATGCCGATTCGACGGTGAAGATTGTTGTAGCCGACAGCAAGTACGGCACGAAAGAAAACCTTCTGCTGTGCTGCGACAAGGGCATAAAACCCCACATGTCCACCGTTAAGGCCGTAACGAGCGGCACGAGTTCCCGAAACGGGATATTCCCGGAAGAGCGGTTTGTCTATCATAAGGAGAACGACGCCTTTACATGTCCTGCAGGAAAGACGCTGAAGAGAAGGTCGATCCATGAAGACAAACAGAACGTCGAATACGCGGGGGCAAAGGGAGACTGCGCTGCATGCGCTTTGCGGTCTCAGTGCACCAGGGCAAAAGGACCGCGAACGGTACAGCGCCATGTCCGCCAGGAAGAGATTGACCATATGCTTGCGCTCACCGAGACCCGTGCAGCAAAAAGAGACCTCACAACGCGCCGGCAGCTTATGGAGCGCTCCTTTGCCCGAAGCACTCGCTTCAGCTTCGACAGAGCCCGTTGGCGAGGGCTATGGAAAGGGGCTATTCAAGAGTACCTTGTGTCGGCCATTCAGAACATTGAGACATTGATCCGACACGCAATCAAACCGACGAAGGGAGTGAGGACAGCCCCTTTCGCAACTTTGGGAAGGGCAGTGAGGGCCTACATCAACGTCTATCTTTTTTATTGCACGAGACAAGCGCCGGATGCCGGTCTTACGGATCTGGCCTTCCTGTAATGGCGAGGGATGTATGATTCCCGGTTACAAAGCCCGTTCGGGCAACAGG
>CAVTDX010000019.1:0-19424 GCA_963733345.1 uncultured delta proteobacterium | reverse complement strand
GACATGAGGCTGATAGCGGTTTCGGGGCCAGGGGTTTTTTTGATCCACGGGATAAGTTTCCTCGTGCCCGCAAGGCCGGCAGGAAGCACCAGGTGCCTGATCAGAAGGCCCCGCCTTGCGACGCCGCGTTCAACAACAAGGTATCCCACCTGAGACTTCATCTCCGTGATCGCCTCCATGGCGAAAGCCGGATAGCCGGGCGCTGCGGAAAGCATCAAAGCCGACGGCGCCGCTCGCGTACTTTAGGTCAGGCAGGTAAATATCGATAAGCCCATCGAGCATGCGTATGGTCTCTCGTTCTCGTAGGCGTTCGTGTTGTAGAGAAATGGGATGGCCGCGCCCCGCGCCCTGGCGCGCCTGATCGCGGCGGCTATTTCTGGCGCATAAGGGGTCGGACTCACGAGGTTTATATTATGACAACCCCTCTTTTCAAGGTCGATGAAGATATCGGCCAGCTCGGCTATTGAAACCTTTTTGCCTGAGGTCCGCTGGCTGATCTGGTAGTTCTGGCAAAAAACGCACCGCAGGTTGCACGGCGAGAAGAAAACCGTGCCCGAGCCGCGCGTGCCAGATATGGGCGGCTCCTCCCCGAAGTGGGCGCCGTAATGCGCGACGACGCAGTCGACTCCGGCAGTGCAAAAGCCCCGCTCCCCCGCCAGACGGCTGATGCCGCACTTCTTCGGCAGAGCTCCGCAATGCTCCAGAAACGATAAGCCCTCATCCTCCATGCCCATAATATAACCCGCGGACCGCCGCGAGCCAAAAAGCGGGTCGGACGAGACCCGCCCTGCGGCAAAGCGGCAGGCTGTTCGCGGCCGGAGTGAATTTCGATGGATTTCGCCGTGATCGAGGGGCCGCGAGCCGGAGCGTACTCAGTTGTACGTTAGGACTCGCGGCGCCGATGAGAACAGGCGAAAGGCGCGAAATTAGCCAGCCGGCTAGCTAAGCCACGAACTCCCTGATATGGAGATGTATGAACTTTTCGCCCATCATCTCCTTTATCGCCGGGCACGCGATGACCTTCACGCCCGGGACGTCGGTTATCTCGGCGTTCCTTTGCGCTTTCCCGTACCAGACGCGGCTCCTCCGATCGACCAGCTTTATGAGCCCGTCGCGGACGGAGACCGCCGAGGGCGAGAGCAGGAAACCCGGCCTCGGGTTCCCGAACCCGAAAGGCGCAATCAGATCGATGGATTTCCACCAGCTCCCTGTGAACTCCTCGAACTCGACGACCGCGTCGACGCCGACGACCCGTTCTCCGCATGTGAGCGCGCCTCTTACCGCCTCTTCAAAGGCGTCGGGGAACCGAGGCAGGTTCGCCTCATCGATGGAGAGGCCGCAGGCGAATTTGTGTCCGCCAAATTTGACCAGGAGGGCTGACAGGCCCCTCATGGCGCCGTAAAGGTCGAGACCCGGCACGCCTCGGGCCGAGCCCTTCCACGTCCCGTCTATCCTCGTAAAGATGACGCAGGGCTTACCGTGGCTCTCCGCCAGTTTCTGGGCGGCTATGCCGATAACCCCCAGGGGCCAGTCCTCCTTGTATAGCACGAGGCTCTGCCTCTCGGAAGCCGCGTCTCGACCTCCATCATCTCCAGGGCCTCCCTTATGACGGCCCTTCCATGCCCTGGCGCTCTCTGTTCGCCCCGCTGAGCGCTGCGAGCCGCCTGTCGCACTCTGCCTCGCCCACAGCCGTGAGAAAATCGAGCGCCGCCGAGGGGAGCCCAACGCGTCCGGCAGCGTTGATCCGCGGGATGATGATGAAGGTAAGGGCATAGTTGTCGAGCCTCTGTGAGAGGATCAGGTTCTGCCTGAAGAAAGACTTGAGCCACTCCTTCGGCTGCCTCTGCATCACTTCCATGCCGAACTTTACAAGGACGCGGTTGTCTCCGGTCAGGGGCGCCATTCGGCCACTGTCCCCAGAGCCACGATATCGAGCTGGCGCTTCAGGTTGATCGGACGGTCGAGCAACCCCTGCGTGTCCAGGACCTTCCTGAGGGCAATGAGGAAGAAAAAGGCGACGCCGCAGGCGGCAAGTTCTCGTGTGGGGAATAGCGCCCCTTTTCGCTTCGGGTTGACCAGGGCCCGCGCGCATGGAAGGGGGTCGCCTATTTCATGGTGGTCCATGACGACCGTCTCCATGCCCAAACTGGCGGCCGTCTCGATCTCGGATCGGTTCGACGAGCCGCAGTCGAGGCAGACCGGCAGTCTACGCCCTTCTCCCGTAGCGTTCTTATGCCTGCCCGGTTGAGGCCGTAACCCTCTTCCCTCGCCGGCAGTAGACTTCCGGCTGCAGGCCCAGCTCGACGAGGAAATTGACCAGGAGAGCCGTTGAAGTTATCCCGTCGGCATCATAATCGCCAAAGAGGCCGATCTGTTTACCCGACTTAAGGGCCCTTGCAACGGCATCGACGGCCGCTGCCATATCGGGCAGGGAAGGGATCGGAAAGGTGCTCGATCTCGTGATAGAGGAACCGCACCGCCTCATCGCACGTCTTTACGCCCCGGTTTGCGAGGACCCTTGCGACGAGCTGCGGGAGGTTGAGACCCTCGACGAGCCCGCAACTATGGCAGGTTCATAAGGCTCGATTCTGAGCACGCGCTGTTCCCCTGATCTGGCCCACGTCCGCAATGGCATGACTGGTCATGTAGACGTCGAGGCCCTTTATGACCTTCGGTATGGCGAAGGGATCGATGAACGTTGCGGTGCCCACCTGGACTGCAGATGCGCCGGCCATGAGGAATGCGATGGCGTCGGATGCGTCCATGATGCCGCCCGTGCCGATGACAGGGATCGGGACATGCCGCCGCAGATGTCCGCGACTGCCCGCAGGGCGATGGGCTTCAGGAAGGCCCCGAGAGGCCGCCCCTCGCGGCTATCTTGCTCTGCCTTCGAGGTCTATGGCGGTTGCCGGAAGGGTGTTGAAGACCGTACGCCGTCCGCGCCTGCATCATATGCTGCGCCGCGCTATGTCCACGATGTTGGCCACTTCCGGGTGAGCTTACTAGTAGCGGCAGGCCCGTGCCGCCTTATCCGCCTCACGACCCTGTAGACGTCATCCGGCTTCTTCCCCATACAGATGCCGCCCTGCTTGATGTTGGGACAGGAGAGGTTCATCTCCAGCGCCGCGACAGACGAAGTCGTCTCTCAGGGACGGCCTCCGCGGCCCTGCGCGTACTCGTCTTCGGAAAACCCGAAGAAATTGACTATGACGGGCGTCTGCCTTTTCCTGGAAGAGGGGAAAGACCTCCTCGAAGAACCGATGGAACCCGATATTCTGGAGGCCGATGCTGTTCATGAGGCCCGACCTGTCCTCCCAGATGCGCGGCTGGGGGTTGCCGTGGTGGGGCAGGGCCGGAGAGGCCCTTTCGACACATAGGCGCCCAGGATAGTCGAGGGGCCAGAGGGGCTCGATCTCGGCGCCTAGCCGAGCGTGCCCGAGGCGTTCATCATCGGGTTCGCAGGCGCTTTCCGAAGAGGCTTACAGAGATATCCGCCATATATCGAAGACCGGTCCTTCCTTGCAGACCCGTTGATAGGGTTCTTTTTCATCGTCCGTCTTCCGGCGCAGCCGAAACAGACGCCGAAGCCGCAGGCCATCCGCTCCTCGACGAGCGACCTGGCACGGTATGCGTTCTTTCCTCCAGAGTAGGCCGGCGAGGCTCCTGTACATGGCCTCCGGTCCGCACGCGAATACCTGGAATGGTTTTTTGATCTCCCCCATGTCTGCGCCAGCAGGTCTACGACGTTGCCCCGCGCAGCCGAACGAGCCGTCTATCGTGGAGATATGGGCGCATCTCCGCGATGCGGCCGAGCAGGCCCACGTCGCTCTGCGGTGTGCAGCCCCAGAAGAAGAGCTTCTTCTGGGGCTGCGCCACGCAAAGCGATATGGGCCTCCTCGGGCGGATCATGCCGCATGCGCCGCATGTCTCTACTATGGACGGCTCCTTCGCATGCGCCGGGAATGTTGTAGATCTGCTGGCGCAGCACATCGCGGAAATGAAGAGACCCATCCAGGTATTCGCGTGCGGGCCCGAAGCCATGTACGTGAGCCTTGCCGCCCTACTTGGCGGCGCGGGCATCCCATGTCAGGCGCTGGTGGAGGAGAGGATGGCCTGCGGTCTTGGCCTCTGTTTCGGTTGCGTTCGGAAGACCCTTGATAAAGACGAACCGTACAAGAGGGTCTGCAAGGAAGGACCGGTATTCGACCTATGGCGGATCTCTCTGTAAGCCTCTTCGGCAAGACCCTGCGTAATCCGGTGATGAACGCCTCCGGCACGCTCGGCTACGGGACCGAGATAGAACCCCTTTGGCCCCTCGACGAGCTAGGGGCCTATGTGTCAAAGGGCCTCTCCAGCCAGCCGCACCACGGCAACCCTCCGCCGAGGCTCTGGGAGGAGAAGTCGGGCCTCATAAATAGCGTGGGTCTTCAGAATATCGGTTTGAAGAGGTTTTTCGACGAGGTCTTTCCACTGTTCCGGGAAAGGGCGACCCCTGTAGTCGTCAACTTCTTCGGCTTTACCGAGGAGGAATACGCGAGGGCCGCCGAGAGCATAAGAGACGATCCGCTGATCGCGGCGCTGGAGATGAACCTCTCCTGCCCCAACGTCGCGCAGGGCGGCATCTGTCTCGGCAAGCGGGCGGAGGACGTCTTCAGGGTCGTCAGGAAGGTTAAGGCGGCGACGGGCATACCGCTCCTTGCAAAGCTGACGCCGGAGGTCGCGGAGATCACGGCAATAGCGCGCGCCGCGTATGAGGCAGGCGCGGACGGCATTACGGTCTTTAACACGATGCCCGCGGCCGCCGTGGACGTGGAGGAGAGGCGCGTGGCGCTGAAAGGGGGATTGTCGGGGCCCTTTCTGAAGCCCATGACCCTCCGGGCAGTCGCAGACATCTCCGGCGCCATTCCCGTTCCGGGTGATCGGCGCCGGGGGCGTCATGGATTGGATGGACGCCCTCGCCTTCCTTATGGCCGGCGCCTCTGCCGTCCAGGTGGGGACCGCGACATTCATCGATCCCTTTGCAATACCGAAGGTCATCAAGGGCCTCGACGTCTACATGACCAGTCATGCCATTGCGGACGTGGGCCAGATCAGGGGAACAGCGCGTGCTCAGAATCGAGCCTTATGAACCTGCCATAGTTGCGGGCTCGTCGAGGGTCTCAACCTCCCGCAGCTCGTCGCAAGGGTCCTCGCGAACCGGGGCGTAAAGACGTGCGATGAGGCGATGCGGTTCCTCCACCCACGGATAGAGCACCTTTCCGACCCCTTCCTGCTGCCCGATATGGAAGCGGCCGTCGATGCCGTTGCAAGGGCCCTTAAGTCGGGTAAAAAGATCGGACTCTTTGGCGACTACGATGCCGACGGGGTAACGTCAACGGTTCTGCTGGTCAATTTCTTCAGCGAGCTGGGCCTGCGGCCCGAGGTCTATCTGCCGGCGAGGGAGGAGGGCTACGGCCTCAACCGGGCGGGCATAAGAACGCTACGGGAGAAGGGCGTGGAGCTCCTCATCTGTCTTGACTGCGGCTCGTCGAACCGATCCGAGATAGAGACGGCCGCCGGTTTGGGCATGGAGACGGTCGTCCTGGACCACCATGAAGTGGGCGAGCCCCTTCCATGCGCGCGGGCCCTGGTCAACCCGAAGAGAAAAGGGGCGCTCTTCCCCACAAGAGAACTTGCCGCCTGCGGCGTCGCCTTTTTCTTCCTCATTGCCCTCAGGAAGATCCTGGACAGACAGGGGTTGCTCGACCGTCCGATCAACCTGAAGCGCCAGCTCGATATCGTGGCTTTGGGGACGGTGGCCGATATGGCGCCCCTGACCGGAGACAACCGCGTCCTTGTAAAGTTCGGCATGGAAGTGATGCAGAGGCAGCCGAAGGAGTGGCTCAAGTCTTTCTTCAGGCAGAACCTGATCCTCTCACAGAGGCTCGACAGCTTTGCCCTTTCCTTCATCATCATCCCGCGGATCAACGCTGCCGGACGCGTTGGGCGCCCCTCGGCGGCGCTAGATTTTCTAACGGCTGTGGGCGAGGCTGAGTGCGACAGGCGGCTCACAGCGCTCAGCGGGGCGAACAGAGAGCGCCAGGGCATGGAAGAGGCCGTCATAAGGGAGGCCCTGGAGATGATAGAGGTCGAGCTCGCTTCCGAGAGGCAGAGCCTCGTGCTCTACAAGGAGGACTGGCCCCTGGGGGTTATCGGCATCGCCGCCCAGAAGCTGGCGGAGAGCCACGGTAAGCCCTGCGTCATCTTTACGAGGATAGACGGGACGTGGAAGGGGCTCGGCCCGAGGCGTGCCGGGTCTCGACCTTTACGGCGCCATGAGGGGCCTGTCAGCCCTCCTGGTCAAATTTGGCGGACACAAATTCGCCTGCGGCCTCTCCATCGATGAGGCGAACCTGCCTCGGTTCCCGGACGCCTTTGAAGAGGCGGTAAGAGGCGCGCTCACATGCGGAGAACGGGTCGTCGGCGTCGACGCGGTCGTCGAGTTCGAGGAGCTCACGAGGGAGCTGGTGGAATACATCGATCTGATTGCGCCTTTCGGGTTCGGGAACCCGAGGCCGGGTTTCCTGCTCTCGCCCTCGGCGGTCTCCGTCCGCGACGGGCTCATAAAGCTGGTCGATCGGAGGAGCCGCGTCTGGTACGGGAAAGCGCAAAGGAACGCCGAGATAACCGACGTCCCGGGCGTGAAGGTCATCGCGTGCCCGGCGATAAAGGAGATGATGGGCGAAAAGTTCATACATCTCCATATCAGGGAGTTCGTGGCTTAGCTAGGCGCCGGCCGGGTGAATTTCGCGCCTTTCGCCTGTCTCATCGGCGCCGCGAGTCCTAACGTACAACTGAGTACGCTCCGGCTCGCGGCCCCTCGATCACGGCGAAATCCATCGAAATTCACTCCGGCCGCGAACAGCCTGCCGCTTTGCCGCAGGGCGGGTCTCGTCCGACCCGCTTTTTGGCTCGCGGCGGTCCGCGGGTTATATTATGGGCATGGAGGATGAGGGCTTATCGTTTCTGGAGCATTGCGAGCTCTGCCCGAAGAAGTGCGGCATCAGCCGTCTGGCGGGGGAGCGGGGCTTTTGCACTGCCGGAGTCGACTGCGTCGTCGCGCATTACGGCGCCCACTTCGGGGAGGAGCCGCCCATATCTGGCACGCGCGGCTCGGGCACGGTTTTCTTCTCGCCGTGCAACCTGCGGTGCGTTTTTTGCCAGAACTACCAGATCAGCCAGCGGACCTCAGGCAAAAAGGTTTCAATAGCCGAGCTGGCCGATATCTTCATCGACCTTGAAAAGAGGGGTTGTCATAATATAAACCTCGTGAGTCCGACCCCTTATGCGCCCCAGATAGCCGCCGCGATCAGGCGCGCCAGGGCGCGGGGCGCGGCCATCCCATTTCTCTACAACACGAACGCCTACGAGAACAGAGAGACCATACGCATGCTCGATGGGCTTATCGATATTTACCTGCCTGACCTAAAGTACGCGAGCGGCGCCGTCGCTTCGATGCTTTCCGCAGCGCCCGGCTATCCGGCTTTCGCCATGGAGGCGATCACGGAGATGAAGTCTCAGGTGGGAGACCTTGTTGTTGAACGCGGCGTCGCAAGGCGGGGCCTTCTGATCAGGCACCTGGTGCTTCCTGCCGGCCTTGCGGGCACGAGGAAACTTATCCCGTGGATCAAAAAAACCCTCGGCCCCGAAACCGCTATCAGCCTCATGTCCCAGTATTACCCTGCGTACAGGGCGAACGCCTATCGGCTGATCGACAGGAGACTCAGGAGCGACGAATACGACCCTCTTGCGGCGCTCATGGGGGAGGAAGGCTTTGAGAACGTTTTTATCCAGGCGATGGAGAGCGCCGGCTCATACCGGCCCGACTTCGCAAAAAAGACTCCCTTTCACACGAGGTGAGGACGCGCCGGGGTCCTACGCCTCGAGCAGCCATTGTTGCTTAACGTTCCCGGCGTCGTTGAAAAGCACCGGTTTTCCCCTGAAGTAGGCCGCGTCGGATGCCTCATAGGCGCGGACCTCGCCTTCGACCACGTCGTTTGGCTGAAGCCACCCCTTCCGGACCAATTCCTCATCGATCGGCCTTTTTACCATTGGCCCGTACTCGTAGAATTTTTTTATTCGCTCGACTTCTTCTCTCGTCAGCCTTTGAAGTCGCTTCTCCATCGCCAGCTCGCTTTCTTTCCTTTATGTACGGGTACAAGACCCGCGCGTCGACATCTTCGAGGAACTAAGGATATGTCCAAGGGGAACGCGCGCCTTTGCCTCCATGGGTCCCGAATAGACCTGTTGCAAGACGCCTTGCGCCCTTTTATGAAACCGTCGAGACTCGCTCGCCCGGACGTGGGATGCGAGTCTGACAGGCGATGCTTCGGCCTTGCGCCTGAGTTTATCTTCTTGACATTTGATGCGCTCGGGCCCTTTGGCCCTTTCACGACCTCAAACTCAACCCTTTCACCTTCTGACAAAGACCTGAAGCCATCGCTTTGAATCGCTGAGTGATGGACAAAAACGTCCCCTCCATCGTCCTGGGTGATAAATCCGAAGCCTTTCGAGTTGTTAAACCACTTGACGGTTCCTTGCGCCATGCTCGCTCATTCCTCCATCTTTGATTTGTGCTGCTTGATGACCTTATCTCATCGGGCGAAGTAAGTCAACAATTATTGCACGCCCGGCGCAAAAAAAATGAGAAAATGGTCGATGTTTTTTTCAAAGGGGTCCATATCTTCCGGATCGGGAAAGAGTGCCGTGTATGTCGCTGCCGTCCGAAAATACGACGGAGAGGGCCTTTTTTTTGACAAAACGCCCGGAACGGCGCCAAACTATTGCAGACGCATCCGGCTGCCGGCTCGGTCAAAAAAAAAGGGAGAGGCAAGAGAGGCGGCAATGGCGGGGATCAGGATCACCGGGGGGACGCACAAGGGTAGGCGGATCGCTATCAGCCGGGACGGCCTCGCGAGGTACACCCCCGCTAAGGTGAGACAGGCCATTTTCGACCTCGTGGGCGACGTTGCCGGTCTCGACGTGCTCGATCTCTTCGCCGGCGCCGGTTCTTTCACTTTAGAGGCCCTGAGCAGGGGCGCGGCCGCGGTCACCGCGGTTGAAAAGGAGGCGCGCGCCGCCGCACTGCTCCGGCGGAACTTGCGGGATCTTGCCTTAGATAAAGATTGCCATGTCGTCAATATGGATGTAAGATATGCCGTGCCAATGCTCCACAGACGCGAAAAGAGGTTCGATTTGATCTTTGCCGACCCTCCTTACGAGATGGGCTATGTTGCCGCCAGCCTCGAACTGCTCGAAGCGCATCCCCTCTGCCGGGAACGGACGGTCCTCGTCCTCGAGCATTCAAAGCGGGAGGCGTTGGGCGGTTCAGCGGAAGAAAAACACGGGGTGCGCACGCACAGGTACGGCGACACCATGCTGACCATGGTGATGTGCGGATAGCCGCGAAAAGCGCGCACACGCAAGCGCCTTAGCGGTTATCCCAAACATAAGGATCTGCGAGATGAAAGAGAAAATCGGCATCTACCCCGGCTCCTTTGACCCGATCACGTATGGCCATCTTGACATCCTTGAGAGAGGGCTTGCGCTTTTCGACACCGTTATCGTCGCCGTCGCCTACAACATCGAAAAACAGGGACTTTTCACGGTCGAGGAGCGCAAGGAGCTCATCCGGCAGTCGGTGAAAGGCAACGGCAACGTCGTTATCGACAGCTTCGAGGGGCTGCTCGTCGACTATGTGGCAAGAATTGACGCCAGGTTCGTCATCCGCGGCTTGAGGGCCATGAGCGACTTTGAATATGAGTTCCAGATGGCGTCTATGAACAGGACCCTAAACGCCAATGTGGATACGATCTTCATGATGACGGGCAAGGACTATTTCTTCGTCAGCTCCAGGACCATAAAAGAAATCGCGAGCTTCGGCGGCTCGGTCGAGCCGTGCGTGCCCGGAATCGTTGCGGAGGCTTTGAAGAAAAAATTCGGCCATCCATGAAAAGACTTCTTCCTTTCTTTGTATGCGCGGTCCTCACGGCGCTCATCGCAACGCCGGGGCGCACTGCGCTGCCGGAAGTCTACGAGATCAAAGTACAAGGGGCCATAGGCCCCCCCGCTGCGCAATTTATCTCAGAATCGATAAAAAAAGCGGGAGACGCAAAGGCAGCGGCTCTTCTCGTGCTCCTCGATACTCCGGGCGGGCTCGATACCTCGATGCGGGACATCGTGAAGGCCGTCATGGAGGCCCCCGTGCCCGTGATCGTCTACGTCTACCCGTCAGGGTCGAGGGCCGCCTCCGCGGGCACGATCATCCTTATCGCCGCTCATGTTGCCGCTATGGCGCCCGGCACGAATGTGGGCGCGGCCCATCCCGTCAGCATCGGCAGCGAGAAGATGGACAAGGAAATGACGGCCAAGGTCGTTCAGGATGCGGAGGCTTATCGCTAGGAGCCTGGCCGCGAAGCGGGGACGCAACGCGGAGTGGGCGGCAAGGGCGGTGCGGAAGAGCGTCTCCATCACGGCGGACGAGGCCCTGAAAAACCATGTGATCGACGCGGTGGCTGGCAGCGTCGACGGGCCCCTCTCACAGGTAAACGGAAAGGTGGTCGAGGTGCGCGGCCATCGGGTCGCGCTTGCGACGAAGGGGGCAAAGATCGTTGAGGTCGAGACCCCGTTCAAGTACAAGCTGCTCTCCTACATCACCGACCCTAACGTCGCCTATCTGCTCATGATGATAGGCTTCTACGGCATACTCTTCGAGATTTACTCGCCCGGCGCGATCTTTCCCGGCGTGATAGGTGGGATTTGCCTGATCCTCGCGTTTTACGCCTTCCAGACCATCCCCATAAGCTACGCGGGCCTTTTTCTGATCATCCTGGGCATCATCTTCTTTGTCCTGGAGCTGAAGGTCGCGAGCTACGGCCTGTTAAGCATTGCGGGCATCGTCTCGATTGTGATAGGCTCTATCATGCTCATCGACCTGCCTTCGAGTTGGTTTTCCCTGTCCTGGCAAACAATAGCGGCCGTGGCGGCGTTCTCTATAATATTTTTCGTCGGAGTGTTATCATATGCTGTCAAGGCCCAGTTTTCAAAGGTAAAGACGGGACGGGAAGGGCTCGTCGGAGAGACCGGGCTGGCAAGGACCGATATCTCCCCAAAGGGCAAGGTGTTTGTTCACGGGGAGCTGTGGGAGGCCGAGCTTTTCATTGAGGGGGAGGCGCGATCCCCGATAGGCGCCGCGCCCGTCGTCGCGGGCGAGCGAGTGAGGGTGGTTGCCGTGGATGGAATGACGATAAAAGTCAAAAAGGAAGGGGGGTCATGATGCCGGTCTATTTTCTTATCCTGGTAGTGGTGATCATTTTTTTGGCGATGGCGATCAAGATACTGAACGAGTATGAGAGGGGCGTAATTTTTCGCCTCGGCCGCGTGCTGGGCAAGCCGAAGGGGCCGGGACTGATCCTCCTGATCCCGATCATCGACAGGATGGTGAAAGTGAGCCTCCGGACCGTTGTCCACGACGTCCCCCCCCAGGACGTGATCACCAAGGACAACGTCTCCATCAAGGTGAACGCGGTCGTCTACTTCCGCGTGATAGAACCAATGAAGGCGATCATCGACGTGGAGAACTTCCTCTACGCGACGAGCCAGCTCTCCCAGACCACGCTGCGGAGCGTGCTGGGCCAGGCGGAGCTTGACGAGCTGCTCTCCCACCGGGAGAAGATCAACGAGCGGCTCCAGGAGATCCTCGACATGCACACCGAGCCGTGGGGCATCAAGGTGTCGAACGTCGAGGTGAAAAATGTCGACCTGCCTCAGGAGATGCAGCGCGCCATTGCGCGCCAGGCCGAGGCGGAGCGCGAGAGGCGGGCAAAGGTCATCAGCGCCGAGGGCGAGTTCCAGGCATCGACGAGGCTGTCGGACGCCTCCGAAATACTCTCCAAGAACCCGATGGCGCTCCAGCTCCGCTATCTGGCGACGCTCGTGGAGATTGCCACGGAAAAAAACTCGACCATCATCTTCCCTCTCCCGATTGAGCTCTTGAAGGTATTTATGGACAAGGCGAAGGATAAATGAGGCTTTATGAGAAAACATCATGTCATTCATCCTGTCATCCTCTTTGTGGTTTTTTGTTTTTTTGCCGCATCCAACGGCGCCTTCGCAAAAGCTGCGCCGGCAAAGGCTAGGAAGATACATCACCGTGCCGTCGCCGTGGCCGCGGCAAAAGCCGGAGAGGCGCCGTGCCAGGCCTACGTGGTGACGGAAGGCTGGACGGGCAAGGTCCTGGAAGAGCAGAATATGCATGAAAAAGGGCCCCGGCGAGCATGGCGAAGCTCATGCTTGCCAGCGTTGTCCTGGACAAGATCGCCAGGGGAGAGATTCATCTGACCGACAAGATCACGACGTCGGGAGAGGCCTCCCACATGGGGGGCAGTCGGGTATACCTCAAGGAAGGGGAGGTTTTTACCCTCGAACAGATGATGCAGGCGGTCATGGTCGCTTCCGCCAACGACGCGGCCTACGCGGTCGCAGAGTTCGTTTCAGGCTCGGTTCGGGATTTCGTCGACCTGATGAATGAGAAGGCAAAATCCCTGGGCATGAACGATACGGAATTCAGTTCCGTCCACGGCCTGCCGCCCGGAAAAAGCCCGCGGAAGGAAGACCTTACCTCCTGCTATGATATGGCGCTCCTTGCGCGGGAAGTCCTCAAGCACCCGAAGATGGTCGAGTGGTCGTCGACAAAGACGGGCGGGTTCAGGGACGGGAAGTTTATCATGAATAACCACAACAAGCTTCTTTCCAGGATGCCCGAAGTGGACGGGCTGAAGACGGGCTTCTACAGGAGCACGGGCTACAATGTGACGGCGAGTGCAAAGAAAGGCGATCTGAGGTTCATCGTCGCGGTCATGGGAAGCCCCACGGCAGGCGCGCGGGACGGCCTGGTTGTGGAGAAGCTGAAGAAGTGCTTCGCGGATTACACAGAGGCGAACCTGGCGAAGAAGGGCGAGGTAGTGGACAAAGAGATCGCCCTTCCGGACGGCAGGTACAGGAAGATTAAAGGCGTGACCGCAGCCGACGTGAATATTCCGTGTCTGCGGGCAAAGAAGAAAGACATAACGCGCGTCGTCTCCGTGCCGGGCGCCGTGTCCGGCGAGGTTAAGCAGGGGCAAAAGCTCGGAGAGATGCTCTTCCGGCTCGACAACGAGGTAGTCGGGAAGGTCGACGTCGTGTCGCCCGCGTACGTGCCGAAAGCGAACCTATTCACCAGGCTGGTGAGAAAAACGGGTCTGGATATCTAGATATCTAGTATAACGGAACAACTGCCGCTATGTTTACCGCATTGCAAAAAAGAGAGATCATCGTCGGCGTGACAGGCGGGATCGCAGCCTATAAGATTACCGAGCTCGTGCGCGCGTTGACAAAGCTGGGGGCGAACGTTCATGTCGTCATGACGAAAAACGCCATGGAATTCATCACGCCCCTGACCTTCCAGACCATTTCCGGCAACCCCGTAACGCACGAGATGTTCCAACTCCTCACGGGCGGCAAGATAGGTCACATAGCCCTTTCGGAAATTGCGGACCAGATGGTGATTGCCCCGGCGACGGCCAACGTGATCGGGAAGGTCGCAAACGGCATCGCCGACGATTTTCTCACGACCATGGTGATGGCGACCAGGGTCCCGGTCCTCTTCGTCCCTTCCATGAATACCAAGATGTGGGAGAGCAGCATCGTCCAGGGGAACATAGAAAAGCTGAAGGAGAACGGCTACGAGTTCATGGACCCCGCCTCGGGGGACCTGGCATGCGGGTGGCAGGGAAAGGGCAGGCTTCCTCCCATCGAAGACATTGTGGAAAAGATGGAGGATATCTTTACGGAGAAAGACTGCCTCGATCTAAGGGTCCTGGTTACGGCGGGTCCCACAATCGAGTCTATCGACCCCGTGCGCTGCATTACCAACCGCTCCTCGGGAAAAATGGGGTACGCCGTCGCCAAGATCGCAAGGAGAAGGGGGGCGGAAGTAGTCCTCATCGCGGGGGTTACGTCTATTGCGTCGCCAAGAAGCGATATTCGGGTAATCAAGGTCGCGACGGCCGAGGAAATGAGGGCCGCCGTGATGAAAGAGCAGCCGCGGGCGCAGGTGATCGTTATGGCGGCGGCCGTGGCGGACTATAGGTGCAAAGAAGAAAGCTGCGAGAAGATCAAGAAGAAGGAAGAGCAGGATGATGTTGTCCTTACGTTAACTAAAAACCCGGATATCCTCGCAGAGCTGGGGCGTCTCATCGGCGACCGTACGCTTGTCGGCTTTGCCGCGGAAACGGAAAACGTCATCGAGAATGCGCGGGACAAGCTGCGGCGGAAGCATCTCGATCTCATCGTGGCGAACGATGTATCGAAAAGCGGGATAGGCTTTGGAGCGGACGACAATGAGGTGACGATCATCGACGCGGCCGGCGGGGCGGTGCACGTGCCCAAGCTCTCGAAAGACGAGATCGCGCAGATCATACTGGACGAAGCGCTTAAAGTGGCCAAGAAAAAGAAAAAAACCGAGGAGGATTGGTACTGAGAAGATTTCTCATACCCGCACTAATCCTCATTCTTTTTTGCCCGGTCCTTCTTCAGGCGAAAGAGGACAAGCTCGTCGCGGTCGTCGAGGTCGCAAGCAAAGCGATTGTCAACATAAAGACTGAAGAGGCAGTGAAAGGACGGTACGAGCAGACGAGCGGGAGTCTGTTCAAACGGTTTTTCGCCCCGGAGGCGGACGATGAGACGGAAAGCGTGGAGAACATAGGCTCCGGCGTAGTGCTCGACCCGAAGGGCATTATCGTCACCAACGAGCACCTTATCTCCAAGGCAGTCACGATCCGCGTCAAGTTTACCAACCGGCGGGAATACGAGGCCCACGTGATCGCTGCCGATCCGGAGCTTGATATAGCCATGCTGCAGCTCGAGGGCGGCAAGGGAGATTTCCCTTTCCTAAGAATGACGAGAGGGGACGCGCGCGTGGGGGAGCGGGCAGTCGTCATCGGCAACCCCTACGACCTCCCGACTTCGGTCACGACGGGCGTGGTGAGCGCGCTCCGGAGGAGCGTGAAGATCAACGACCGGGTCTATACCACGCTCATCCAGACAGACGCGGCCATCAACCCCGGCAACTCCGGCGGCGCCCTGCTTGACGGCGAGGGGAATCTCCTGGGGATTGTGACCGCCGTCTATGAGGAGGGCAAGGGGATCGGCTTCGCCATCCCGATCGATGATGTGATGGCCATGCTGCAGGAATTTCTTACGCACGCGGACAAGCGCCCGATATTCGGCCTCTTTGTGGAGATGAGGGAAGACGAGAGCGGCCAATGCCTCTATGTGGACGGAGTGATGCAGGGCAGCCCGGCGGAAGAGTCCCACATGAAAGTGGGAGACAGGATTACCGAGCTTGAAGGCAAGAAGATAAGGGAGGGAGTGAAGTTTCAGGACCTCTTCAGGAACGCATGCTTGAGCGGCAAAGGCGAATTGAAGGCGGTCAGGGCGAACGCGACTTTCACAGTCGAAGCTGGCGAAAAGAGCGCGGCCTATGTGCCTACGCCTCTTGACGAGCGCTTGTGCGGGGTCCGCCTCTCCGATATAGAGGGCTACGCGCGGCTCAAGTTCAAGCTGCGTCAGCAGAAGGGCGTGGTCGTGACCAAGGTGATGAAGGGAGGTCTGGGCGAACGCTACGGCTTGAGGCCGGGCGACGTCATTATCAGCATCAACAGCGTGCAAGTGGCCAATAAGGAGGCGTTTGCCGCGCTTATGGTGGAGGGTCTGCGAAGGAACTATATTCTCTATCAGGTGAAGAGGAACGACGGCGTATTTTTCCTGCCTATGAAACTCGACAACTTACTCTAGGAGGGATGATGGAAGCGGAAAAGGAGACTTCAGCGGGCAAAGCGAGGAAGGGAAAAGCGAAGCCCGGTGCAAGCGAGGCGGGAAAGGACCGGGCGCAGACGAATGCCGACAGCGAGCTTTTCTACGAGTTTGGCTTTTCCACATTTATTCTCTCCCTCTCCACTTCGGCCCTCGTACACCTGGGGGAACTGCCGGATCCTATCAGCAACGCGAAAGAGATAAACCTGCAACTCGCGAAGCAGACGATCAGCATTATCGAGATGCTCAAGGAGAAGACCAAGGGGAACCTCACTAAAGAAGAAGAGAGCCTCGTAGACAGCGTGCTCTACGACGTGAGGGTCAAGTTCATCCGGTCGTCGCAGTAGTTTTTTGCACCCGGCGTCACTCGTCGCGGCGGCGCCCGCTCCTCTTCCATTCCGGTTAGCGCGGTTTTTTTTGAGCTGGGAATGATAGCCGGGAAGATGGCAAAGTAAACGGGGGAGCTTGGCTTCGCTATACATAAAACCAACCGTCAGAAAGGGGATGACATGAAGAAGATCGAAGCGATTATCAGGCCCCAGAAGCTAGATGACGTGAAGGACGGGCTCACGGCCCTGGGGGTGAAAGGCATGACGGTGACCGAGGTCAGGGGGTTCGGGAGGCAAAAAGGGCACACCGAGCTCTACAGGGGGGCCGAGTACCACGTGCTCTTCGTCGAAAAGACAAAGGTTGAAGTGGTGGTGGCCGATGAGATCCTGGAGCAGGCGGTCGCCGTCATTCGGGAAAAGGCGAAAACCGGCTCGTTCGGGGATGGGAAGATCTTCGTCTCCACCCTGGAGGACGCGATCAGGATAAGGACCGGGGAAAAAGGCGTCGAGGCCATATAGAGCTTCGCGGCCTTACTGTCTAAAAAAGGCGGGCGAATATCGTCTCGACGTGCTCGAAATAGTGCCTGTCGTCCGTGAGGGCGGCGATCTCTTCTTCGGTCAGATATTCTTTCAGCTCCTCATCTTTCTTGCAGCATTCGATGAAGTTGAGGCCGTCCCGAAAGCAGGCCATGGCGATCGATTGGGTGATCTTGTAGGCGGCCTGCCGGCTGAGGCCCTTTTTAACGAGGCCCAGCATGACGGCTTCCGAATGATAGAGCCCGCCGGTAAGGGCCATGTTCTTTTGCATCCGGTCGGGGTAGACGATCAGGTTCCGGAAGAGGCTCGTGATGCGCGCAAGCATGTAATCGAGCAGTATCGTGCTGTCCGGGCCGATCACCCTTTCCACCGATGAGTGGCTGATGTCCCTCTCGTGCCACAGGGGGATGTTCTCCAGCGCTGAAAGGGCGTAACCGCGCAGGAGGCGAGCCAGGCCCGAGATGTTTTCGGCGCCGATGGGGTTCCGCTTGTGGGGCATTGCGGAAGAGCCCGTCTGGCCCGGCTGGAAAAACTCCTCTGCCTCGCCGACCTCTGTCCTTTGCAGGTGCCTGATCTCCGTGGCCATTTTTTCGAGGGATGAGCCGGCAATGGCGAGGGTCGTAAAGAATTCGGCGTAATAGTCGCGGGGGATGATCTGCGTGGAGATCGGCGCGGGTTTCAGCCCGAGCTTTGCGCAAACGTACTCCTCCACGAAAGGCGGCACGTGAGCGTAGGACCCAACGGCGCCGGAGATCTTGCCGTGGGAGATGCGCTCTCCGGCCCCTTCCAGCCTCTCCAGATTCCTCTTCATCTCATCATGGAAATGGGCAATTTTCAGGCCGAAGGTGATCGGCTCCGCGTGGATGCCGTGGGTCCTGCCCATCATCGGCGTAAACTTATACGTTTCCGCCTTCTCCCTCAGCGCCGTCATCAGCCCTTTCACGTCGTCTATCAAAATCGCGGCGGCCTCCTTCAGGAGGAGGGAAAAGGAGGTATCGAGAATATCGGAGGAGGTGACGCCCATGTGGATCCACTTCGACGCGGGGCCGACAGCTTCGGAGACGGCCTGTATGAATGCGACCACGTCGTGTTTCGTTTCTTTCTCTATTTCAAGGACCCTGGATGAGTCGACAGAGGCTCGCTCCTTGATGGCCGCAAGATCGGCGGCGGGGACGATGCCTAGCCGGCAGTATGCCTCGCATATGGCGATCTCGATGTCGAGCCACGTGCGGAGCCTCCTTTCTTCTCCCCATACGGCGGCCATTTCTTTCCGTGTATACCGTTCGATCATGGCGTCTCCAGGCTCTTTTTTCTATAGGCTACCTGATGGGACCACAGATTGTCAATGAGGAGGCGGCCGGGGGCTTTTCGCGTCTGGCTTTGTCATCTACCGGGCCGCGAGTCCTCACATACGACAGAGTATGCTCCGGCTCGCAACCCGGACGATTTCGCACCATCCATCAAAAATCCCTCCGGCCGCGAAGCGATCTCACTGAATTCACCTACTACTCGTGGCGCCAGGATAGACGAGGAAGCTCACAATTACCGACGGAAATATGCACAATTAAAGAGCCAGAACACTCGACCCCGGCTCTTTAATTCCTAGACTCAGGAGTGGCTATTTGACCTTCGATTCTTAACCCATTCCAATTGCTTTTATTGCTTCCTTGACTTCATACCATGGCTTTACGGAGTGGGTAAAGCCAGGCACGTCAAAATATTTTGTGTACCGGTTGACGATAAACTGGAACGCCTCCGAAAATTTGGATTGGTCGAACTCATATATTGCAGCAGACTCAATCCCCTTCCCTACTTCGCTGCTGATATAGTGTCCTTTCAGGGTTATGTATGCAGGTAGGGGCGATTGCTCTAGCAAACGCTTGCTCATCTCTTTTGCACTTTCCGGGGGATACGACACAAAACCTATGATAACCATTTTTAGCCTCCTTTCTTACCACCAACGACTGCACGAGTCTGTTTAATCGGAGTTAATATTTTTAGGACTAAAGTTGTGAGAACGGTGTTCTTTCCTAGCACAAATTGCACCTCCTTTATGATCCGGGCAAAGTCGATTTCTCTGGACTTAAGCGTCATTTTGTGGCGCTGACTGCCAAATTATGCTGACAAACGATCCTTGTAACCTCCCTCGTCGGGCTTGCTCGGAGAAAGTACCTTATGTGTTTTGTTTAAGACACCGATTAACAATTGTCAAGGAGATTGGTCGTGCAAGTGGCTGCTAACGATTACGACTGCAACTATTCGATTTTGAAAAGGAAGTTGCGGTTATCTCTTTCAGGAAGTTATGGCCGCGAACGGCCAACTCATAACGTCGAGTTCATCCGACGCACTCGGGCGGTCGGGTGTGATGGTTTGTTAACCAGTTTCTTTGATCCTCCGCAGGCAAGCGGCTAGCGGGCTTTCTGCGCGATATACTGTGCCCCGTCGATTTTCTCGAAGTCGGAATCTTGAGTCCGTATGGTCGCCCCGAATACCTGTGCAGTTGCCAATATGATGCTGTCGGCCATGGCATTGGGGGACGGTGGTGAAATATTGACATTGTGCTGCTTCTATGAAAGGCAAAGAGAAGGACCCCACGGGGCGTTGGTTCAAAGTGAACTTTTCGACATAGCAACCCAACTAAGAAGGGGAAAGGGGTCAAATCTTGAC
>CAVTDX010000018.1:0-16389 GCA_963733345.1 uncultured delta proteobacterium | reverse complement strand
TAGACGAGGCTGGAGAACCAGTTGCGCGTGAAGGCCATCTCAAGCGCCATGATCCTGCCGCCGGGGATTGCCACGCGCGTCATCTCCCGGAGCGCCCGCAGCCTGTCGGGGATGTTCCTGATGCCGAAGGCGATCCCCGCTACGTCGAATGAATTTTCGGGGAAGGGCAGGGAGAGGGCGTCGCCCAGGAGCAATTGGACCCGTCCGGAAAGACCGGCCCCTGCTATCTTGAGCCGTCCGACGTCGAGCATCTCCTTCATGAAGTCGAGACCGACCACGGCGATTCCGGGATGGGCGAGACCGGCGCCTATGGCGAGGTCTGCCGTACCGGTGGCCACGTCGAGAAAACGGCGCGTCGAGGTGAAAACCATTTTTTTCACCGTGAAGCGGCGCCAGGCCGCGTCGCGGCGAAGGCTCAGCAAGTGGTTGAGGAAATCGTATCGGCCTGCGACGGTTGCGAATATCTCCCTGACCATGCCGATGCGCTCGGCGTCCGTTGCCTCTCTGACGGAGCGATACATCTTCTTCCTCTGTTCTTTTTAGCGAGCCTGTTTTTGGAGCATAGTCGTTACCGCAAGGAGGGGCGCCCCCGGCGCCCTTGCGGGAGCGGGAGGGCTACATGAACCTCTCGAAGCGCTCCTTTCCCGCCTTGCATATCGGGCATATGCCCGGCGGCTCTCTTCTCGCGCACAGATAGCCGCACACGCGGCACCGCCAGACGGGATAAGGAAGAGGCGCCGCGTGTGCGGGCGAACCGCCGTTCTGCCTGCCCGTCTCCCGCGCGTCCGGTCTCCTTTCCGGGACGGGGTGCGCCTTTTTGCGGCCCGCGCTCACTTCCTCAGAGACGTAGAGGGCGCAATAGCAGGCCCCATATTCATCTAAGTCGGCGTCGCGATAATCGCAGGGGCAGACGATGTCGCGGTCGGATGCGGCGTCGCCGGAGGCAAGCCGGCAAGGACACGCCTGGTAGCCGTATCTCTTCCGGTTGGTCAGAAGACCGATCGCCAGCTCCAGGACGAACGCTTCGTCAGGGTTGAGGAAATATCCCGATTCCGATGCTTCCGACCGCAGCTTCCGGTAGAGTCGATCCGGTTCGTCCCGGCGGTCGCTTGCTTTCACGGCCGCTGCAGAGCCTCCCTGATCTTCTCTTCCTGATAGCCGACGATGCAGTCGTTGTTGACGACGAGGGAGGGAAAAGA
This sequence comes from uncultured delta proteobacterium, assembly GCA_963733345.1. GTDB lineage: Bacteria > Desulfobacterota > Syntrophorhabdia > Syntrophorhabdales > WCHB1-27 > BOG-1155. Next base: position 15,190 of record CAVTDX010000018.1, on the reverse strand, counting down.
ACAGAGGGGATTGAAGGTCCTCAGCTGGTCGAGGACATCGTCCTTCTCCACGCTGTTTAAGAGATCCACGTCCACATACTCGTAGCCGACGTTCAGGTCCTGAAGGAGCGCCTTTGTTTTCTTGCACCAGACGCACGTGCTCAGGGTGAAGAGTCTTATCGGCCCATGGTCGTTTCCTGGAACGCGATTCATCTGCATAAAAGACCTCCTCGTGGAAAACAAGCGTGCTTAATTGTCGAGTATAGCACATAAACGGGCGATTTGCAGGCAAGGCGCCTTCCTATTAGGTTGACTGGCGTCGTGCCGGGAGTTACGCTATATGCAAAAGACGGTAGCGCAAATGAGCGAGACTAACATCGGCATTTTCGCCGGGACCATCGGCGTCATCCTCATCCTGATCGTCCTGTGGGACGGTTTTGAGACTATCGTCCTTCCCCGCCGGGTAATGCGCCGCTTCAGGCTCGCCCGCATCTTTTACCGGGCTACCTGGCCCCCATGGTCTTTCGCGGCCCACGGCCTCTTTTCCGGCGGCAGGCTGGACAGCATGCTCGGTTTTTACGGTCCCCTTTCGCTGCTTTTTCTCATTTGCGTCTGGGCCGGCGTGCTCATTTTCGGCTTCGGCCTGCTCTACTGGGCGCTCGGCTCATCCGTCATTGCGTCCGCGCAGATCGGCGGTTTTCCGGCCGACCTGTATATGAGCGGCACGACCTTTTTTACGCTGGGCCTCGGCGATGTGAGGCCGGTCGCACTTGGCGCGAGGGTCGTCACGGTCTTCGAGGCGGGCATGGGTTTCGGCTTCCTTGCCCTTGTCGTCGCCTACCTACCCGCCCTCAATCAGTCCTTCTCCCGTCGCGAGGCGGCTATCTCGATGCTCGACGCCAGGGCCGGCTCCCCGCCCACCGCTGCCCGCATGCTTGCGAGACACCGCCACGAAGGGGGAATGGACGAGCTCCGGGAGCAATTTTCCATGTGGGAGCAGTGGTCGGCCGAGCTGTTGGAGAGCCACCTCTCCTACCCGGTCCTCGCCCACTACCGGTCTCAGCATGACAACCAGTCGTGGCTCGCCGCCCTCACGGTCGTCCTCGACGCCTCCGCCCTGGTACTGGCCGCCATGGAGGACGAGTGCGCGAGACAGGCGGAACTGACATTCGCTATGGCGCGCCACGCCATCGTGGACCTTGCGGCCATATTCAACCAGCGGCCCAGAAAGCCGGAGAAGGACAGGTTAGACGAGGAGGAGCTGAAGCGGCTAAAGTCAATGCTTCAATCGGCCGGTCTGAAATTGATCGACGATCAGGAGCCGGAGCAAAGGCTTCACCGACTCCGCGAGTCTTATGAACCCTATGTCTACGCCCTTGCCCGCTACTTCCGCCTTTCTACGCCGCCATGGATGCCGGCGCCCGGAGAGCGGGCCGACTGGGAGACGAGTCCCTGGGAGCAGGAGACCCCTTTTGACGGCGCCGCGGTTCTCGCCGAGTGGGAGAACCATCATTTTCGAGGAGCGAAGGACGCACGGCGGCGGCGCCCCAGGCGTCCCTATCGGTTTTCGCCATAGGTCGCCCTTACCCTGCGCGACCTGTCGAGGTAGAGATACCAGGCGCCGACGTATAAGATGGTGAAGAGCGAGTTAATGGAAACGAGGGCGAATGACTCCCGCGAGCCGCCCAGTTTGGTCGGACCCAAGAGGTGGGGAGAAAGGGGGCAAGGACCGAGTAAGCGAGAACGGTCAGCAGGTATTTGCGCGCGACGGCGGGAGCGCCGGGCAGACGTCTCCATAACGATATCCCGGCATACAAGCTGAAGACGGAGAGGGCTATCCCCGCGACGCCGTTCGCCAGAACGAGCCGCATGAGACCGGGGTCCTGGGCAAAGTACGGCTTTGCCGCATCGGCGGCCGTGAACAGGTTGACAATAACGGCGACCGGGTCGAGGACGGTAAGGCTGAAACAAAAGAGCAGCAGCCACCCTCTCACCCCTTTGAGCTTCTCGTCCCCGCTGTTCACGACGCCCTCTTATGTTGCGATCATGCGTTTCCACTATAATCTACAATGAGGGCGGCATCGATTCCAAGTGAATTGTCGCTCAGGACAAGGCAATGTCTCTTTTCCGGCCATTTTTCGTTGTCGCTCTCTTTTCTCGCTCCCGGTCAGTCCCTCCGGGGGATGTCCCCTTAGAGCGCTTATGCTTCACTCGCAGCCCGCAACGGAAGGGATGAAACTAAAATATAGACGATCTTATCCAAATCGCCTGGATAAAACGAAGCCTATTTTATGATCGAGTAATCAAAGAATTCCTAAAGAAATATCCAAAAGGAACCATTGTCAATATTGGATGCGGTTTAGACACCACATTTGAACGAACAGATAATGGAAAACTGAAGTGGTATGACCTTTTGCCAAAGTTTGGCCGCAATTTGCGTGGCTTGCATCTTTCTCCTTCTTTTATTCAGTTGTCTTGAGAGAGTGAGAATCTAGGTGAAGAATACAACGGGCATTCCCCGACTGTCCTGTTCAAATAAAGGAATTACCGGAACTGCGTCTACGACTTGACACAGCGTCCCCTCTTGGCTATACTTCGGATATCCAAAGGAGGTGTTAATATGGTGACGAAAATCCAGAAATGGGGTAACAGCCAGGGGCTGCGTCTTGCCAGACAGGTGCTTGAGGACGCTCATATTTCTGTTGGCGACGATGTTGATGTTACCGCGAGGGACGGCCTCATTGTCATTGCTCCGGCGAGACGTGTTCGTGGAAGGCAGAGCTTGAAAGAACTCGTGTCGCGCATTCCCAAAACCTACGAGACAGCGGAAACCGACTGGGGCGTGCCCGCTGGGAGGGAGGTTTGGTAAATGAAGGCGTACGTTCCAAAAAAGGGGGACTTTATTGCCGTAACCTTTGACCCGCAGTCAGGCCATGAGCAAAAAGGGCGTCGCCCTGCACTCGTCGTAAGCAATACCCTCTTCAACGAACAAACCGGCCTTGCCATTGTATGTCCCCTGACCAAGACAGACCGGGGTTACCCTTTCCATATAGCAATCGCCGATAACCCAAAGGTGAAGGGATTCGTCATGGTCGAACAGGTCAAATCCATCGATTTCCGTGCGCGTCAAGCCGAGCTCATCGGAAAGGCTTCCGATCACCTGCTCGACGAAGTGCTGTCGATACTCGATGCTTGCATTTATTGAAGCCCGAACGGGCCAATGAGAAGTATGGCAAAAAGCGTAGTCTTCTCCAATGATCTCTTCAGGGCCTACTTCTAAAACTATAAGGGCTCGGTGCGGATTTCGAAGATGAACCAATCCGGCATCATGCGGCCCGTACGGCTCTTCTTGGTGGGCTAGGTGCGTATTTGCTTATGGTGAAGAAACGGGAGAGCCTATGGCGGAATATAGAAGGAGGAAGCTATGGACTTTGAAATCTCAAGATTGGTGAAGAGTATAACCGGTTCCGAGCGGCTCAAGCGAAACTGGTCTTTCCTGAAGGTTTGATCAAGCTCAGTCTGGGTGAGCCGGATTTCCCGACGCCTGAGCATATTAAGGAAGCTGCCTTCCTGGCCATGAAAAAGAATTTTACGCGCTATGTTGATCCCATGGGCGACACGGAGTTGAGGGAAGCCGTTTGCTTAAGTTATAAGAGAGATTATGATGTGGATCTCCTGCCGGAGAACATCCTTATTACCGCGGGAGGAATTGAGGCGGTCTCTGTTGCCGCAGCGACCTACGTTAACCCTGGAGACGAAGTTCTCATTATGGATCCTGAGTACTCGGCCTACCCAGATGCCGTTAAACTGTTTGGAGGCAAAACTGTTCGTGTGCCGCTTGGGAAGGACCTTCATCCGGATTTTGAGACCATCGAGAGGCACATCACTAAAAAGACAAAGATGCTTTTTCTGTCCAATCCCTGCAATCCAACGGGGCAGGTTTTGTTTAAAGACGAAGTTGAGGGCCTTGCCGAGATTGCCCGAGAACATGATCTACTGCTGGTTGTCGACGAGGTATATCATAAATTAATCTACAACGGGCAGAAGCATTATTCCATTCGTGAGGTAGAACAGGCCAGAGATCGGACCATCCTGATAAATAGCTTTTCGAAGACTTACTCCATGACGGGCTGGCGGATAGGATATATTGTGGCTGAATCGAATATCATAAGGAACTTGCTTGCCGCTCACAGGACCTTTATGTATTCCGTTAACGCTCCGGCTCAAAAAGCCTGTGTCGCGGCGCTGACAGGGTCGCAAGATTGTGTGCAGAACATGTTGGCCGAATATGAGAGGCGCCGACGATTAGCTCAGGAGCGGCTCCAGGGCATACAAAGCCTCTCAACGCCTCCTTGCCAGGGCGCTTTCTATTTCTTTCCAAGGTTTACGCATCGGTTAACCAGTATTGAGATGGTGAGTTACGTTGCAGAAAGAGGCGTAGTCGTAAGAAGCGGTACAGAATTCGGGGAAAATGGACAAAAACATGTCCGGATTTCCTTTAGCGTACCGGTTGATGTGCTTGAAAAAGGAATTGAGAAACTAAGAGAAGCGCTCGATGATTTGGACTAAGGCCGCTTGCGGTCAGAGGAAGATGCTGTCATTTCTATGATTCACGGATGGGTTGCATGTTCGTCGATTCCTGCTAAACCGCACGCCCCGGGCAGCAGCCTCGCCGCCGCCTGGCTGCGTATCGCCATGGCCGGCGGGCCGATCGTTATCGGCTTAATTGTCGCAACGGGCGGCCTGGGCAGTGTGTTTCTCATATTCAGTCTGGTCGCCGCAGTGACGGGGTAACCGCTCCGACCACCTAAAGGACGGTGTAACCATCTAAAAAGGCCGCAAAAGTACCCAGACTGCTGCAGAGGAGCGGCCGTGACATTATGAGCGTTTCCTGTCTTGTTCGAAAACTGGAAACCACGCTCGGCAAGAGGCGCAAGTTCACGTGGATTACGTCCACGCAGCCTAAGGGATCGGAACTTTTCGACCTTGTCTTTCGAACGGCGAACAAGGGGGTTCTCGAATCTCATTTAGGAGGAGAATGCATATGCCGGTAATTAGAGTTGGAGTGGATATTGGCGGCACTTTTACAGATCTGGTTTTTCTTGACGAGGATGGAAACAGATATTTTGGTAAAACGTTAACGACGTATCCCGATCCCTCAGATGGTTTTCTTAAGGGGCTTGACGAAAACATTAAGAAATTCGGATTCGCCTTCAGCGATATCCAAACCATAATTCATGGAACCACGCTGGTCGTAAACGCTTTAATTGAACGGAGGGGCGCCAGGACGGCGCTGATTACAACCAAAGGCTTTCGGGACCAATTAGAGTTCGGCGCCGAAAACCGTTACGATTCGTATGATTTATTTATTGACAAGCCGGCCCAGCTTGTCCCGCGGTATTTACGATTCACTGTGAGAGAAAGAATCCTGGCAAACGGGGAAGTTTTGGAGCCTTTGAATGAAGCGGACGTGCGCGGAGTCCTCAAACAAATCGAAGCGCAAGGGGTCGAAGCTGTGGCGGTGTGCCTCTTGCATAGTTACAGAAATGGGGCCCACGAAACGAGAATAAAAGAGATCGCACGGGAGGAAGTCCCGCATATCGTCGTTGCGGTTTCTTCCGAGGTGTCTCCTGAAATTCGTGAATTTCATAGGGCATCGACGACGGTTGCCAATGTATACGTCCAGCCTTTGGTCGGGCGATATTTGACCGCTTTAGAGAAGGAATTTAAAAAGAGAGGCTTTACGGGTCAATTTCATCTGATGCTTTCCGGGGGCGGAACTTGCACTGTTGAAACAGCGTGTCGCGTTCCTATCCGTATATTGGACTCCGGCCCGGTCGGTGGGGCGATAGCCGGCGCCTTTTTCAGCAAACTTTGTAATCTGCCCAGTCTACTTTGCTTCGATATGGGAGGTACGACCGCGAAATCAAGTTTAATTGACAACAGAATACCGTTGGTCGCCACCGATTCTGAAGTCGGACGAGAAGATCGGTTCAAGAAGGGCAGCGGGATTCCTATAAAGGCGCCGGTCATCGAGATGACGGAAATCGGCGCGGGAGGAGGCAGTATTGCGCATATCGATCGTATGGGTCTTCTGAAGGTTGGCCCGCAAAGTGCAAGCTCCGAACCGGGTCCGGCATGTTATGGAAGAGGCGGAACCATGCCAACCGTTACGGATGCCGACCTGGTTTTGGGATACCTGAATCCTGATTATTTCCTCGGCGGAGAAATGAGCCTAAATATAGATGCTTCCTACAAGGCTATCGAAGAAACAGCGGCAAAACCGCTCGGCATAAGCGTGGTGGAAGCGGCTTGGGGAATTCATCGTCTCGTGAACGAGAATATGGCCAATGCGGCACGCATCCACGCGGTTGAAAAAGGGATAGACATTCGGAGCTATGCGATGTTTGCCAACGGAGGGGCGGGACCCGTGCACGCTTGCAATGTTGCCGCACTGCTAGACCTATCAAGGGTAATCTCTCCCGTAGGCGCCGGAGTCTGCTCGGCCTTCGGATTTCTTGTAACGCCGTTGGCTTTCGATTACGTTCGCAGCTACCACAATCATTTGGACAGCGTCGACTGGTCTCAGGTTATGCACCTTTTCACGGAAATGGAGAAGGAAGGCATATCGGTCCTTCAAGGGTCGGGCATCGATCCTGAATACGTGCAGATTCAGCGAAGCTGTGAAATGCGGTATGTCGGGCAGAGTCATGAAATCAGAGTCCCTATTCCGGATGGGGAGCTGACGGATGGTTCTCTTGAAACGATCAGAAACAATTTCAGTAAAAAATACGAGGAATTGTATTCGGAGGCCAGCAAGGGAATGCCGATAGAAACGGTGAACTGGCGGGTAGTCTTACAGGGACCAACTCCTAAAGTTTCATTGAAGTTGGGAGGTCTGGAATCCGGAAAAATTCCGGAACCGGAAAATACGCGTAAGGTCTATTTTGGTGAAGATGCCGGATATCGAGACACTCCCGTTTACAAGCGCAGCCGCTTAAGTCCGGGTATGACGATATCCGGACCGGCCATTATTGAAGAAAGGGAATCAACGCTGGTAGTGACGCCCATCTATAGCGTCACCGTCGATCCTTTCTTGAATTTAATAATTGAAAAGGGCATGAAGCAAACGTCGCAACGGGCGGAACATTTTAAAAAGTTTGATCCGATTCAGGTAGAGATTATGTGGAATCGCTTTGTGTCCATCCTGGAAGAGCAGGCCAAGACGCTTATTCGCACCGCATTTTCGAGCATTCTTGCAGATGCCGAAGATCTGTCCGCCGGATTGTTTGATAGAAAGGGTAATATGATTGCCCAAGCCAGAACGGGGGTGCCCGGGCATATCAATTCAATGGCGATAGGGGTCAAGCATTTTTTGAAGCATTTTCCCCAAGAGATGCTGGACCCGGGCGACGTCCTCATAGGCAACAACGGTTACGAAATTTCAGGGCACAAACTTGATGTGACGATCGTCACGCCTGTATTCTACAAGAATAAGCTTATCGGTTATTTTGCATCCACATGCCACGTGTACGATCTTGGCGGTGTCGGTTTCAGTTCGGAGGGGAGAAATACCTACGAGGAAGGACTTCATATCCCCTATTTGAAGTACTATAAGCAAGGGCGGCTCAATGAAGATGTGCAGGCCTTCATTGTGGCCAACTCCCGTTCTTCGTACGAGGTGCTCGGGGACTTGCGCGCTCAAATCATCGCCCAGGAAGTGGCGATTAAAGGACTGATGAAAATGCTCGAAGAATTCAATCTCGGTGAGATCGATACGTTGGGCGAGGAGATTATGACGAGGTCGGAAATGGCAATGCGCAAAGCCATTGCCCAAGTACCCGATGGGGTCTATACGCACGAAATCATTACCGATGGGATCGATGAACCTATAAGACTAAAATGTGCGATAACCGTTAAAGACGATGAAATATGGCTGGATTTTGATGGCTCCTCCCCGGCCAATCCCAGCAAAGGGATCAATTCTTGCCTGAATTACACGAAAGCCTATTCAATATATGCAATCAAGGCCGTCATAGCCAGGGATGTGCCGAACAACGAAGGGAGTTTTCGGCCGATGCACATAACGGCCCCGGAAGGCTGCATCCTCAATGCGACTCATCCATTGCCGACAACTCTCAGGCACATCATGGGGTTTTTCATTCCCTCGGTTGTGCTCGGCGCCTTATCTCATGCGCTTCCAGAACTCGTGCCCGCCGAAGGAGCGACTGTCGGTTACCCTATACAGGCTTATTTTGAAGACGCAAACTATTATATGCTATGCGTGGCTGGAGGGATGGGCGCTCGGCCGAATAAAGACGGACTTTCCACGACTAACTTCCCGACAAACACTCTCGTGACCCCTATCGAAATTGCGGAAAGCGGTTCTCCGTTTCTGTTTTATCAGAAAGAACTTCTTTCAGATTCGGGAGGATCTGGGCAGTTCAGGGGCGGGCTGGGACAAGTGATTCGTTTTGGAGCACGAACCAAGAAAAAATGGCGTTTTCCGACCCAATACGATCGTATTATTTATCCGGCCCTGGCTGATCCGGGGGGCAGGCAGGAGCAACCGGGGAAATCATTCTCAATGACTCGACGCGTATAAGCGGCAAGGCCGTGCACGAACTGAATCCGGAAGACGTAGTAACGTTGAAATTGCCCGGAGGAGGCGGTTACGGCGATCCGATGAAGCGCGACCCGGAATCCGTGCTTCACGATGTGATCAACGGGTATGTTTCAGCAGAAGGAGCCTTAAAGGACTATGGCGTTTGCATAGCGGCGACTTCCAGTGGATGGGAAATCGATTGGAAAGAAACAAAGCGGTAATGGACTAGTTTGATAGGCCGGTCGGAAATGTAAAGAGTTCTCGACGCTCCGTCCATCATCCCTTATCCAGGCTGCATGATTCAAAGGGAGAGGCCCTGCAATTGTCCCCCGCGAGGTCTTGCCGCCCTCTATGCCCGTAGGCGGGCTCTCTCGCCGAATAATAATCCTTTTCCCGATTTTATCTTGTGGTGCGAGACTATATGTCTCTGATTGCGATACATGTCTCATGAGGCGAGACAGATCCCGGCCTTAAAACGCTTCGCCGACCGCCTTTCCGCCCCGGCTTAAGGACAATTAAGGAAAGCCGATAAGAGGCATGATTCTTGTAAGACGTTCGTCCACGCCTCGAAGCGAGGGGAAAGGGAGCTAAAAGGCGGCGAGCAGCGCCCGGCATGCAAGAATTGCGTGGGGAGGGCGGTTTATGAACGAGGTTTTTGATTATGGAACCGGCGTACCGTACACGCACGAGGACCTCGAAGCGCTTTTCAGCGGCGAAGCGGAGAGGCGGACCGTAGAGCAGACGTGCTTCGGGTGCATGTGGTTCGACCCGGCCTCCAGCGAGCTTTGTCAGGGCCCTGCAACGTGCGCGAAATGGGCGAAATGCGCGAAGTGCTGCCCTTTGGCAGGAAGGGCTTCTCTGGTGGACTTCGAGAGTTGTCCGCAGTTCGAGGTGGACCTTATCATGGCCCAGTAGGACGGGGCGCCTCCGGCTAAGAAAGCCGGAAAGCCCGCAGGACTTCTCGGAAGCGCAGCGCTCGGGGGCCTGAGAGCCGGGCAAAGGCAATGCGAAAAGGAGGGGTCCGTTGTCGAACGAAAGCGGCAATGGCACGTGGCGCGCGTTTTCGGATCGAATTTTCCGCAGGCGTCCGGCAGCGGACATTCGGGAAGATAAACTCGAAATCGGCTGCGTCCTCTCTTATTCCACGCCTCAACTGCTCTCTTCGTTTCAGCTGTTCGATCAGCAGCCAGGCGCGCCGCGCACAATGCTAATGCCAGGCGAGCGATCCAACTAGAGCCTTTTGCAAGATCAGGCGTCGACTAAAACGGGCGAAAGCCGCGATGCCCTAATTATTTACACGAGCTGCCTTAAATTCTCTATGGTGAAGATCGATTCGAACAGATAGCCCTTTGCCTCTATTGTCTCTTTGCCGCCTTCCAGCCTGTCGAGAAGGGCAATGACGCCTTTGACCCTAAGGCCCTCCCGTTCCGCCGCCTCTATCGCCTTCAGGGAAGAGCCGCCGGTCGTGACAACGTCTTCAAGGATGAGCACGTTCATGCCCGCTTTCAGGTTCTTGCCCCCTTCGATCCAGGCGTTCGTACCGTGGCCCTTGGGTTCTTTCCTTATGAAAAATCCCGCTATCGGCGCCCCCAAGGCGTAAGAGGCGACGACCGTGGAGCAGACGAGCGGGTCCCCCCCGATGCTGACGCCGCCCACCGCCTCTATTCCCGGCGTCCGGAGGACTCGCCGATGCATGAGACGACCTACAAGGTACATGCCTTCGGGATTTAGGGTGGTCTCCTTGCAGTCTATGTAAAAGGAGCTTCTTTTCCGCTCGCGAGAAGGAAATCTCCTTCCTCGTAAGAGAGATCCTTAAGGATCCTGAGCAGCCGTCTTTCCTCTTCCATGCAGCCTCCTACCTCTTTACGAAGAGCTCCATCTGCTCCAGCTCCATCCCCCACGGGAACCGGAGGGGATAGTCGCCCGAGAAGCACGCGTCGCAGAAGGAATAGCGGAACGAGTCCGACCCTTTCCCGATCGCCCTCTTCATGCCTTCTATGCTAGATACTCGAGGGTATCCGACGTCATATACCTGTTTATCTCCTCTACCTCGTGCGAGGAGGCGATCAGCTCCGAGCGGGACGGCGTATCGATCCCGTAAAAGCAGGGAAAACGGGTGGGAGGAGAGGTGACCCGGAAGTGTATCTCCCTGGCCCCCTGCTGGCGCAGCATCGTGATGATCTTCCTGCCCGTGGTTGCTCTCACTATCGAGTCGTCGACCACCACTATCCTCTTGCCCTTCACGGTCTCGTCGTCGGCGTTCAGCTTCAGCTTTACCCCGAAATGGCGGATCGATTCCTTTGGCTCGATAAACGTCCTCCCCACGTAGTGGTTCCTCATGAGCCCCATCTCGAAAGGAATGCCCGATGCCTGGGAATAGCCGATGGCCGCGCTTATGCCCGAGTCCGGTATGGGGATTACCATGTCCGCTTCGACGCCCCATTGTTCTGCGAGCTCTCTCCCGAGGGCCTTCCTCACGCCGTATACGGTGCGGCCGTATACCTTGCTGTCGGGCCGGGCGAAGTAGATATATTCAAAAATGCAGCGGCGGGGTTCTACCTTTTTGAACGGGAAATAGGAACGGATGCCGTCTTTCGATATGTGAATCACCTCTCCCGGCTCTACCTCGCGCAGGTAATCCGCCTCTATAAGGTCGAACGCGCAAGTCTCGCTCGAGACCGCGTAGGAGTCCTTCAGTTTTCCGAGGACCAAGGGCCTGAAGCCGAAAGGATCGCGGACTGCGATCATCTCCTTGTCGGTGAGGAGCAGAAGCGAATAGGAGCCCTCGACCCTGCGCAGGGCGCTGATGAGTCTGTCGATCGTGAGATTTTCATGGGAGACTGCAATGAGGTGGACGATCACCTCCGTATCCATGGTCGACTGGAAGATGGACCCGTAACTCTGCAGCTCGTCCCGGATGATCTTTGCGTTCGTGAGGTTCCCGTTGTGCGCTACCGCGAGGGCGCCTTTCGAGTACTCGACGACGAAGGGCTGAGCGTTCTTGAGGGAGCTCGATCCTGCGGTCGAGTAACGCACGTGTCCTATGGCCGCGCGCCCCCTGACCTCCTGAAGCCCCTCCTCATCGAATATATCGGAGACGAGACCCATCTCCCGCCGCATGTACATGGCGACGCCGTCGGTGCTGACTATCCCCGCGCTTTCCTGCCCCCTGTGCTGGAGGGAGTGAAGACCCAGGTACACAAGGTTGGAGGCCTCGCGGTGGTCAAATATCCCGAATATCCCGCACATGCCTGTTCTTAGACCTCTTTTAGTCGTGCAACTTCTTTTGCAAAAAAATCTATCGTTTCCGGGTCCATGAGGTAGAGATCGATCTCTTTGACGGCCTGCGCCCGGGGGGCGAAGACGGCGATCTCAGCCACGATGATCCCGGCGCAGCGGTCCTTCGGAAAGCCGAAGATGCCGGCGCTTACGGCAGGCATTGCAATAGTCGCAAAACCTTTGCTCTCGGCCAGCTCCAAACTGCTCCTCACGGCCGACCGGAGTTTCGCCTCTTCGTCGCCTTCTCCCCAGCGTGGTCCCACCGTATGGATCACGCAGTGCGCCGGAAGCCTGCCTGCCGTGGTCGCCGCGCTCTGTCCGACCGGCACGTACCCTATCAGGTCGCTTTCCTCTTGTATCGCCCTGCCGCCTTTTCGCACTATTGCGCCTGCGACGCCTCCGCCGTGGCGCAGATAAGAGTTGGCCGCATTGACGACGGCGTCAACGGGCGCCTCGGTTATGTCTCCCCGCACGACGCGCACTCTTATCGTCTTGAGAAAGATTTCCTCTATAATCTCCACTTGTTTTCCGTACCGGGCACGAGGGCGGCGATCCGTCTCATCCGTTTCTCATTACGGCGTAGAAGGTCATATTCTCCCTTTTTACCAGCATGACGACGCCCGCAATTATTGGGGTTCAGCACCCCCTCCACCGGCTTAAGCCGGTGGAGCCTCCCCGCTCATCTCGCTTCACTCGGCGCGCTCTCATCCGTTATCCGTTTCTCATTACGGCGTAGAAGGTCATATTCTCCCTTTTTACCAGCATGACGACGCCGTCCCTGGTCCGCGCCTTGCCCACGATCTCCCTGAAGTCGTTGACGTTCCTGACCGGCTTCCTGTTTATCTCCCGGATAATGTCGCCCGCCCTCATGTCGGCTTCGTCGGCAGGGCTGCCCTGCTGGATATCGGTCACGATTACGCCTTTCGTATCCTTGATGTTCAGGTGGCGCGCGATCTCCGGCGTGATATTCTGGACCACCAGGCCGAAGTCCTTCTCCAGTTCCGGCGCGGCGTTGGCCGCCTCCCGCGTCTCGTCCCTGCCTTCGGTGATCGTAACGTCCAGATCGAGGGGCGAACCGTCCCTTATCAACCTGATCCTTACCTTCTTGCCGACTTCCACCGCGGCGACGATTTTCGGCAGTTCCTCCATCTCCTTTATCGGCTTTCCGTCAAAGAAAACGATCACGTCGTGATCGTTTTCTTTGACGGAAAGCCGATAAAGGAGATGGAGGAACTGCCGAAAATCGTCCGCCACCGGGGAAGTCCGCAAGAAGGTAAGGATCAGGTTGATAAGGGACGGTTCGCCCCTCGATCTGGAGGGACAATGACCGAAGGCAGGGACAAGAGACGCGGGCGGAGGCCAGAGAACTGGAGAAGGACTTCGGCCTGGTGGTCCGGATCCTCACGCCGGGGAGAGTGAGCAAAGGCCTGAACATAGGAGAGTCCAAAGGCGTAATAGTTAAATATTCTATCCAGCAGGGCAGCCCTGCCGACGAAGCCGACATGAGGGCGGGCGACATTATCCGGGAGATAAACAGGAAGCCGGTCAGGAACGTCAACGACTTCAGGGAGATCGTGGGCAAGGCGCGGACCAGGGGACAGCATCGTAGTGCTGGTAAAGAGGGAGAATATGACCTTCTACGCCGTAATGAGAAACGGATAAGCGCAGGAGCGCGCAGAGTGAAGCGAGATGAGCAGGAAGGCTAGACATGCCTAAGCCGGTGGAAGGGGGTGCTCGAACCCCAATAATTGCGGGCGTCGTCATGCTGGTCAAAAAGATTATGACCTTCTACGCCGTAATGAGAAACGGATGAGTACGGATCGCACACCCTCGGTGCCCGGTTCAGGAAAACAAGTGGAGATTATAGAGGAAATCTTTCTCAAGACAATAAGATTACGCGTCGTGCGGGGGAGACGTAACCAAGGCGCCCGTGAGCGCGTCGTCAATGCGGCCAACTCTTATCTGCGCCACGGCGGAGGCGTCGCAGGCGCAATAGTGCGAAAAGGCGGCGGGCGATACAAGAGGAAAGCGACCTGATAGGGTACGTGCCGGTCGGACAGAGCGCGGCGACCACGGCAGGCAGGCTTCCGGCGCACTGCGTGGATCCCTACGGTGGGACCACGCTGGGGAGAAGGCAACGAAGAGGCGAAACTCGGTCGGCCGTGAGGAGCAGTTTGGAGCTGGCCGAGAGCAAAGGTTTTGCGACTATTGCAATGCCTGCCGTAAGCGCCGGCATCTTCGGCTTTCCGAAGGACCCTGCGCCGGGATCATCGTGGCTGAGATCGCCCTCTTCCCCGCCGGGCGCAGGCCGTCAAGAGATCGATCTCTACCTCATGGACCCGGAAACGATAGATTTTTTTGCAAAAGAAGTTGCACGACTAAAAGAGGTCTAAGAACAGGCATGTGCGGGATATTCGGGATATTTGACCACCGCGAGGCCTCCAACCTTGTGTCTCTGGGTCTTCACTCCCCTCCAGCACAGGGGGCAGGAAAGCGCGGGGATAGTCAGCACCGACGGCGTCGCCATGTACATGCGGCGGGAGATGGGTCTCGTCTCCGATATATTCGATGAGGAGGGGCTTCAGGAGGTCAGGGGGCGCGCGGCCAAGGACACGTGCGTTACTCGACCGCAGGATCGAGCTCCTCAAGAACGCTCAGCCCTTCGTCGTCGAGTACTCGAAAGGCGCCCTCGCGGTAGCGCACAACGGGAACCTCACGAACGCAAAGATCGCCGGGACGAGCTGCAGGTCAGGGTCCATCTTTCCATCAACCATGGATACGGAGGTGATCGTCCACCTCATTGCAGTCTCCCATGAAAATCTCACGATCGACAGACTCATCGCGCCCTCGCAAGTTAGAGGGCTCCTATTCGCTTCTGCTCCTCACCGACAAGGAGATGATCGCAGTCCGCGATCCTTTCGGCTTCAGGCCCTTGGTCCTCGGAAAACTGAAGGACTCCTACGCGGTCTCGAGCGAGACTTGCGCGTTCGACCTTATAGAGGCGGATTACCTGCGCGAGGTAGAGCCGGGAGAGGTGATTCACATATCGAAAGACGGCATCCGTTCCTATTTCCCGTTCAAAAAGGTAGAACCCCCGCCGCTGCATTTTTGAATATATCTTCTTCGCCCGGCCCGACAGCAAGGTATACGGCCGCACCGTATACGGCGTGAGGGGCCCTCGGGAGAGAGATCGCAGAACAATGGGGCGCCGAAGCGGACATGGTAATCCCCATACCGGACTCGGGCATAAGCGCGGCCATCGGCTATTCCCGGGCATTGGGCATTCCTTTCGAGATGGGGCTCATGAGGAACCACTACGTGGGGAGG
>CAVTDX010000017.1:0-33030 GCA_963733345.1 uncultured delta proteobacterium | reverse complement strand
TCCTCAAAGTCCGCGACAAAATGGAGTTTTACCGGAATATCACCATCCTGCCCGGCATCGAGATTACGCATGCGCCTAAGGGCCTGATCGGCGAGCTGACCAGAGAAGCCAGAAAGCTCGGCGCCATGTACGTGGTGGTCCACGGCGAAACCCTGGCGGAACCGGTGGAAGAGGGAACGAACCATGAGGCGATCCTTGCGGGCGTCGACATACTCGCCCATCCGGGCCTGATCACGGAAGAAGATGCAAGGCTCGCCGCGGAAAGAGGGGTGTTTTTAGAAATCAGCAGCCGGAAGGGCCATTGCCTGGCGAACGGCCACGTGGCAAAGATTGCCGGGAAAACGGGCGCCCCTCTCATCTACAACACAGATTCGCACAGCCCATCAGACCTCACGTCCGAGGAAAAGGCGAGGAAGATCGTAAGGGGAGCGGGCCTCACGGCAGATGATTTTGTCCTCATGCAGCGGCAGGCGGTCGATCTGGTGAAGAGGGCGGTGGAGGCCCATCGATGAAGCTTTCCATAGACCCCTCGATACAGAGGGTTCCTTTCTACCCGAAAGCCGCCCTGTACGGCGGCGGCGGGGATTGGGTGCGTCTGGCGTCGAACGAGAACCCCTATCAACCCTCGCCGCGGGTAATGGAGGATGTCGTCGCCGCCCTTCCTCAGGTGAACAGGTACCCCGAGAGCGAGTTCGAGCTGAAATGCCTCATCGCCGCAAAATATGGGCTCAAGCCGCAGAATGTCGTGATCGGCAACGGTTCCAACGAGATTATCGAGACGTCCTTGAAGGCCCTGAGACTCGAAGGCCGACGAAAGGACGTGCTTGTGTGCGAGCCCAGCTTCGCCTTCTATCGCATCGCCGCCGGCATCTACGGGTATGACGTAGTCTCGCTGCCCCTTTCCCTGCGTACTGACCTGCGACGCGCGGCCGAAGCCATCGGCGAGAAAACCAGGGTGGTTTTCCTTTGCAATCCGAACAATCCAACCGGCGGGATATTCGACGACGGAGAATTCGCTGCATTCCTCTCCTCTTTGCCGCCCGAGGTGCTCGTCGTCGTCGACGAGGCCTACGCGGAGTTTTCAGACAGCGCCCTCTTTCCCCGGTCCGTGAGCTATATCGATTGGCGCCCTGTGCTCATATTGAGGACTTTTTCAAAGGCTTACGGTCTGGCGGGGCTACGCGTCGGATACGGGATAGCCGAAGAATCGCTCGTCTCCTTCCTCGAGAGGACGAAACAACCTTTCAGCGTCAACATGATGGCGCTCGTCGCCGCGAAGGCCGCCTTGAGCGACGAGCGCCACTTGAGCAAAGTCCTCGAGAACAACCGGATAGGAAAGCAGTACCTGTACGACGCCCTGAAAATGCTCGCCCTGGAGGCGCTGCCGTCAGAGGCAAATTTCGTCCTTATCAAGTGCGGACCCGGCGCGGAAGCCCTGACCAGCAAGCTCTTTGAGGAAAAAATCCTCGTGCGGTGGCTCGGCGGCTACGGGCTGGGCGAGTATATAAGGGTGACGGTAGGCGCCATGGATGAGAACCGGAAGTTCATCGAGGCGCTGACGAGGTTGCTTGCCTGAAGAAGAGGGGTTTGATCATTACGATTGACGGTCCGGGAGGCGCCGGCAAGAGCACCGTCGCGAGAAGGCTCGCGGCTGCAACGGGTTGCCGCTTCCTCGACACGGGCGCCATGTATCGCGCGGTAGCCTACGCGTATGCGCGACAGCGGCCCGCTGACCTCGACGATTTTTTAGCCGGCCTTTCCCTGGACTTTTCATTCGATGCGACGACCGACGTTTCCCTCGACGGGGAAAACATCTCCGAGAAGATAAGGACGCCGGAGATCGCCCTTCTCGCGTCTTCCCTCTCACAAGACCCCGGAATCAGGTCCTATCTCACGCGGATGCAGCGGCAGGCAGCGGAAAGCGGCGGCATCGTGGCCGAAGGAAGGGATACGGGTTCCGTCGTCTTTCCCGACGCCGACATAAAGTTCTATCTGGACGCCGACATCGCCGAACGGGCGAGAAGAAGGCGCGCGGAGCTTGCGGCCGCAGGTCGCCATGAAGACTTAGGAAGGATAAGAGAGGAGATGGAGCGGAGGGACAGGGCGGATTCGGAACGGGACATCGCGCCCCTCGTTCGCCCGAAGGGCGCGTTGTACGTCGATACGACGGCCAAGACTATAGATGAGGTCGTGGATGAGTTGAAAGCGCGCGTGAGAGAGGCGATGAGATGATAGAGGTGGTCAAAACCAGGCATATCGGGTTATGTTTCGGCGTCAAAAGGGCCGTTTCAAGGGTGCTCAAGGAGGCTGCAGGCAGAAAGGAACGGATCTATACCCTTGGGCCTCTCCTTCATAATCCACAAATGGTCGAGATGCTCAGGGAAAAGGGCATCGAGCCCATAGACGACGCAAGGAGGCTCGAAAAGGGCGTAGTGGCTTTCAGGTCCCACGGCATCATGAAGGAAGAAGAGGAGTATATACTGACCAAAGGCCTGGAGGCAATCGACACTACCTGCCCTTTCGTGAAGAGAGTCAGGCAGGCTGCACTCTATCTTCGTAAGAACGGCTACAGGGTCGTGATCGCAGGAGACGCGCGCCACCCCGAAGTGAAAAGTGTGTTGAGTTATTTAGGAAACGATGGTATGGTATTGCAAAATCCGTTCTTCGTTGAAGCCAAAAAGATCGGCGTTGTGAGCCAGACTACCCTGGACCGGGAGACATTATGGGAGGTGGTGAGGCCGCTGATGGAGAGCGCGAAGGAGTTGAGGATTTACAATACGATCTGCGAGAGCACCAACGTGAGGAGGCAGGAGGCGACTGCGCTGGCTAGACAGGTGGGGGCGATGTTGATCGTCGGCGGCAGGAACAGCTCAAATACGACGAAATTGTACGGCCTGGTCAAGCGGATACAGCCTCGGACCCATCACATAGAAGCCGAAGATGAGATTCGGCCGGAATGGTTGTCAGACGTCCGGAAGGTGGGCATAGCAGGGGGAGCATCGACCCCCGATATAATAATAGATAGGGTGGAGAGGCGCGTAAAAAATCTTTAGGGGGGATGCATGGTAGAGACGCTTGATGCCAGCACGCAAAAGGAGAAACCGGCAGAAGAGAACATGGAGGAACTCTATGAGACTTCCATGAGAAACCTTCAGGAAGGCAATATCATCAAGGGCACAGTGATAGACATAAACGGCGATTCGGTGATTATCGACGTAGGGCTCAAGTCTGAAGGCAGGGCTTCTTTAAGCGAATTTCTGGACAAATCCGGGGCGCCTACCGTGCAAGTCGGCGAGGAAGTGGAAGTCATGGTAATGGGCAGGGAAGGGAAGGACGGACTGCTCAGCCTCTCGAAACAGCGGGTAGACGGCATCAAATTCTGGCAGATGATCGACAAATCGCTCGAAGAAGGAACGCCGGTGGAAGGCGCGGTAGTTTCGGAGGTGAAAGGGGGCTTCATAGTCGATATCGGGGTGAATGCGTTTCTGCCCATATCTCAGGTAGACGTCAAGCCGGTAAAAAATCCCGCCTCCTTTATAGGACGGCGCCTTAAATACAAGGTCATCAAGGTCAACCAAAAAAAGGCAAACGTGATCGTCTCCAGACGCATGCTTCTGGAGGATGAGAAGGAACGCAAGA
Organism: uncultured delta proteobacterium; assembly: GCA_963733345.1. GTDB lineage: Bacteria > Desulfobacterota > Syntrophorhabdia > Syntrophorhabdales > WCHB1-27 > BOG-1155. The sequence goes on along the minus strand of CAVTDX010000017.1, from coordinate 29,391 downwards.
GGAAAGAATTCTGGGACAATGTGAAGGAAGGGCAGGTAATCTACGGTTTTGTCAAGAGCATTACCGATTACGGCGCCTTCATCGACCTCGGCGGCGTTGACGGTTTTCTCTACGTCAACGACATTACGTGGGGCAGGATCGCCCACCCGAAAGAGCACCTGAAGCTGGGCGACGAAGTCAAAGTCAAGGTGATGGCCATCGATCAGGAGAAACACAAGGTATCGGTAAGCATCAAAGACCTCAAAGGCGACCCCTGGGCGCAAGTCGAGGCGAAGTATCCTGTGGGGTCGCGCATCAAGGGCAAGGCGGTCGGCATCGTCGAGTACGGCGTCTTCGTCGAGCTCGAGCCCGGCCTCGAGGGCCTCCTCCACGTGAGCGAGATGAGTTGGGACAGGAAGGCGAGAAACCCCTCCAAGCTCGTCGCAAAGGGCGATATGCTTGAGCTTCAGATCCTCGACATAGACCTGGAAAAAAAGAGGATCTCCTGGGGCTGAAGCAATTGAAGCCGGACCCGTGGAAAGAGCTCGCGGACAAATACCCGCCCGGATCGATCGTGAGGGGCAAGGTAAAAAACTTTACGGATTTCGGACTCTTTGTCGGGATGGAGGACGGCATAGACGGGCTGGTGCATATATCGGAGATCTCCTGGTCCCGCAGAAAGAACGTGGTCGCCGACTCCTTCACGAAGGGCTCTGCCGTGGACGCGCTGGTGCTCAATATCGACGGGGAGCAGAAGAAGTTCTCTTTGAGCATAAAGAGGCTCAAGCAAGACCCGTGGAAGGGACTCGTCGAACGCTATCGCGTTGGCGACGTGGTTGAAGGCTACGTGACGAGCATCACGGATTTCGGGATATTTGTCGAGATCGAAGACGGCATCGAGGGACTGATCCATCTGTCCGAGATCGAGAGCGGCAAGGGGAAGCATCCGTCGGAGCTTTTCAATATCGATGACCCGGTGAAAGCGACGGTCATCAACGTCGATGAGAAAGACAAGAGAATAGGCCTTTCGACGAAGGCGCTCAAGAAGGCTGACGAGAAACGAGACGTCGCCAGTTACTCCCGGGAGGAGGCGCGTGCATTTTCAACCCTCGGGGACCTTCTGGAGCCGGCGATAAAAAAAAGCCGCAACGATGAATGACAAAGGGGTGTTTTGCTAAGAGGCGCTCATGCCGATAAAGAAGGAGTTGCTCGACATTCTCTGCTGTCCCAAGTGCAAGGGGGACATCGTTTTGAACGAGTCGGGAACCGGCCTGATCTGCAACAGGTGCAAACTCCTCTACGCGATAAAGGACGACATGCCCATAATGCTCATCGATGAAGCCACGGTCGTCAAGGAGTAGAGAAAAACACGCGCTTCCTTCTTTTTTAAGCAGGCTGCCGCGTCTGTCCGCGCCTCGCATGTTTATGGTCGATTTCTTCCTCATCTTCCTCATAAGGGCTTTTCAGCAGTTTCTCCGGGCGCTTCCTGAAGGGGTCTGCCGTCTGACAGGTGTGGCGCTGGGCAGGCTCGGTTTTTTGTTGCTTCGCGAAAGGCGCAGGGTTGCGATCGGCAACGCCGGGAGAATAGTGCCCGCCCTTTCTTCGTCGCAAGCCGAATCCGTGGCCCGGCGCTGTTTCGAGAACCTGGGAGTCAATTTCATTGAAACCCTTCTTTTTCCGTACGTGCCCAAGGAAGAGTACCACAAACGGTTTCGGCTGGAGAAAAGGGGAAATGTAGAGACGGCGCTTGATGGGAACAGGGGCGTCCTTGCCTTGGGGTTCCACTACTCAAACTGGGAAATCACGGGCGTCGCCTCTTATCTCCTGAAGCGGGATATCGTCGCCCTTGCCAGGCCGCTGAAAGGCCACGCCGCCCTGGACAGGTTTCTCAACCGCCTTCGGGCTTCCACGGGCCTTACCATAATCCCCAATAAAGAGACTGCCCGCGACGTGGTCCGGCTGCTCAGAGAAAACCATATGATCGCGTTCCTGGGAGATCAAAGGGAAAAGCGTTCAAAAGCAGTATGGGTGGAGCTTTTCGGGCAGAAGGCGCCCACCTCGAAAGGCCTCGTCGCCATAGCGATGAAGACAGGGGCGCCCATCGTCCCCATCTACGCGAGAAGAGAAGGCTTCCTGCGTTATACGGTGGTCTATAACGAGCCGCTGCCCATGGAGCGAACGGGCGGGCCTCTCGATGAGCTGATTTATCGGAATGCAAGAAAAATAAACGCCTTCCTCGAAGAGGTGGTGAGGCAGCGGCCTGATGAGTGGTTCCTGGTGCACCGGCGCTTCGGCCGCGACGCTTAAAGCCGGGCTGGGTGGGCTAAAACGTCGCCGTGCTATTGACAGGGGCGCGGTATTTCGTTATAAATTGCATAATGAAGAGGGGGCGCCTAAGCCGGCGGCTCACCGAGCGAAGCGAGCTTGAGCGGGGAGGCTCAGGCGCCGCCAAGCGGCCGTGGCTCTGCCCGCCTTAGGGAGGCGCCGGACCCCAATAATTGCGGCGACGGCGAGCCCCAAAAATTGTCGGATAAGGAGATCATGATATGAAGATCGTGCGGTTTTTGAGCGATGGAAAGGAAAGCTACGGCATCATCGAGGACGACGTGATCTGTCGATGCAGCGGAAATCCGTTCAGCGGGCTCGTCAGGACGCCTCACACCATGAGCGCCGCGTCCGTCAAGCTCCTTGCGCCCGTGTCCCCGCCCAACATTATTTGTTTGGGCCTCAACTACAGGGATCATGTGGATGAGATGGGCGGCGCCTATCCGCAGGCGCCCGTCATATTCCTGAAACCCACTTCGTCGGTCTGCGGACCTGGAGATCCTATCGTGCTTCCGGAGGGGTTTGAAGACAGCATCGATTACGAGGCCGAGATGGCAATCGTGATAGGCAAACGCATCAAAAATATCGCCGAAGATCAGGTCCCCGCCGCGATCCTCGGCTACACGGTCGGAAACGACGTCTCGAACCGGACCGCCCTGAATAAAGACGGCCAATGGACGCGGGGTAAGGGGCACGATACGTTCTGCCCCCTGGGGCCTGTCGTCGCGACGGACCTTGACGCCGACAAACTGTCCATCTCTTGCCGGGTTGACGGTGTAGTGATGCAGTCGTCCAACACTTCGACCATGATTTTTTCCTGCCGGTCGATTGTCGCTTACCTGTCGCGTTGCATGACGCTGCTGCCGGGCACGGTCATCATGACCGGCACGCCGTCAGGCGTGGGCTACAGGCGAAATCCTCAGGTGTTCCTGAAAGCAGGGCAGACCGTAGAGTGCAGCGTCGAGGGCATCGGCGCGCTGGTAAATCCGGTCGTGCTCTAGCTAGCCGCTTCGATTGCGGGCAAGCCGCGGCGGAAACGAGGAAAGAGGCGAGAATTACCGGAAGCCCGAATGCCTTCTCCGCGTCCGCCGCGTTTGTCGAGCGTTGCAGCGATCGAACAACAAACTTGACAAAAGACCTTAAACAAAGAAAACTAGTCAACAATCTCGCTTTAGGATAGGCGCGCAGGCGCGGGGAACATGAGGGCCTGCGCCTGCTATTGACAGAGGCGGGGTATTTTGTTATAAATTGCACAATCGTGATGTGCGCAAAATCACAAGTAGCGCAGAGGGATGGGTATTACAAATTCAAGGGCTGGGATAACGAAGGCATCCCCACGAAAAAAACTTTAAAGGAATTGGATCTGGGCTACGTTGGCGAAGACCCGGAGCAGAGAGGAATAATAACGGATGGAGGACGTGGAGACGGGATTGGAATCAATGGTGGACAAATGCTGGCTGCAGAAGGTTATGGACGCCTTTCCCCGAATGGCGGAGAAGGGCTAAAACGCTAATAAGGGCGAAAGAAGAGGATTCAAAATCGTGGAAACCGTAGCCCCCTTCAAAGAGGTAATAGACGAGATAAAGGAGAAAGGCGGAGACGCCGTCAAATTCTGCTATCAGTGCGGAAAGTGCGACACGGTCTGTCCCTGGAACAGGGTGAGAAAGTTCAGTGTGCGCAAGCTCATCCGCGAGGCCGTATTCGGCTTAAGCGAGATAGAACGCGAAGAGATATGGCGTTGCACCACCTGTGGAAAGTGCCCCAAAGCGTGCCCCAGGGACGTGAAGCAGATAAACGACATGATGGCGCTGCGCAGGATGGCGACGGGATATGGTGTTTTTCCGGCCGCCGTAAAGCCTTACCGCACTATAAGCGCGGGCCTTGCCGGCCAGGGCAACCCCTTCAACGAGGACCGGAAAGCCAGGGCGGATTGGGCCGAAGGGCTGTCGGTAAAACCGTTCGCCGAAGGGATGGAAGTCTTATATTTCCCCGGCTGCTATCTCAGCTATGACCCGAGGCTCAAGAAAGTGGCCCGAGCTACGGCCTCGGTGCTCGGGAAGGCTGGGGTAGATTTCGGGATACTGGGCGCCAAGGAAAATTGCTGCGGAGAAAGCATCCGCAAGACGGGCAATGAGGAACTATTCAAACGCTTAGCCCGGGAGAACATCAAGACTTTTATCGACAACGGGGTAAAGAAGATCGTTGTTTCTTCCCCTCATTGCTATTACACATTCAAAAACGAGTATCCTGAATTCAAGGTGAACTTCGAGGTAGTGCACGTCTCCCAGTATTTCTTCGAGCTTCTGAATGAGGGAAGGCTCGCGATCAAAAAAGAGTACGGGAAGAGAGTCGCATATCATGATCCGTGTTACCTGGGCCGGCACAACGGCGTATACGACGAACCCCGGGGGGTCTTGAAGAAGATTCCGGGTTTGGAATTGAATGAGTTCGCCGAATCGCGTGAAGAGAGCCTTTGCTGCGGCATGGGCGGAGGCAGGATTTGGGCGGAAACCCCGAAGAGTGAAAGATTCGCCAATCTCAGGATGGAAGAGGCTGTTGCGCTTGGCGTCGAGGAGCTTGTCACTGCCTGTCCCTATTGCATTACCAATTTTGAAGACAGCAGGGCGGTCCTCAATTATAGCGACGTCATCCAGGTAAAGGACGTCGCGGAGATACTCCAGGAAGCGACTTGATCGGTTGTGAGGGATGGAGGCGCTCTTATGAGCGGGGAGGCTCAGGCCCTTAAGCGTTGCGGGTCGTGGCTCTGCCCGTCGAGGGGGTGCTTAAGCCCCCAATAATTGCGGATGAAAAAGCCGACAATGGCAGAAGCGATCAGGGCAGTGGAGATTAAAGGCGCGGCGGAGGAGACGGTCTGCGATCGCTTTTCCGAGTTGCCCACGCGGCGGAGACTCACCTCCGGCTGCGGCGCCGGCATATAATACCTGACGAGGTGAGAGAAAGTGGAAAACGTAATAGCCCTGAAAGAAAATATTCAACAGCTTTGCAAAAACCTTGGAGGCGGCAACTTTGGAGACGTCATGGTTGTCGGCGGGGGGATCAGCGGCATCCAGGCCTCCCTCGATCTTGCCGCTGCCGGCTTTAAGGTTTACCTGGTCGAGAAGGCGCCGAGCATTGGAGGCCATATGGCCCAGCTCGACAAGACCTTTCCGACCAACGACTGCTCGATGTGAATACTCGCGCCTAAGCTGGTCGAGGTCGGCCGGCATCCCAACATCGAGGTCCTGACGTATACTGAGGTCGACAGCATAGCAGGGGAAGCGGGCAACTTTAGGGTGACGCTGCTGAAGAAGCCCAGATACATCCTGGAGGAGAAATGCACGGGCTGCACGACCTGCGTAGGATACTGCCCCGTCGAGTACCCTGACAAATTTAATCAGGAAATATCGGACAATAAAGCCATCCATGTCTATTTCGCTCAGGCAATTCCACTCGTCACTTATATAGATGAAAGCTGTCTTTACCTCAAAGAGAAGAAATGTCGCATCTGCGAAGCGGTGTGCAAGAATGAGGCGATTGACTTCACTCAGGCGGCGGAGAAGGAAGAGAGTAAACGTAGGGGCCATAATTCTGTCTCCCGGCTTCGAGCCTTTCGATCCTAAGGTGCGGGCGGAATACCGCTACGGGGAGTTTCAGAACGTAGTCACCAGCATGGACTTCGAACGGTTGTTATCCTCCACCGGGGCGTACGCAGGCGAGATACTGCGCGCCTCCGACCTGAAGCATCCCCGGAAATTAGCCTGGATTCAATGCGTCGGGTCGAGGCAGGTCCTGGAGGGGGGCAACAGCTATTGTTCGGCCGTATGCTGCACCTATACCCAGAAACAGGTGATCTTGACGAAGGACCATCACCCGGAGTCGGAGTGCGTCATATTCCACAACGATGTTCGTTCGTACGGGAAGGATTTTGAGCGATACTACCAACGAACCGAGAACCTTCCGGGTGTTCGATTCATCAGGAGCTACACGTCGATAGTGAAAGAGGACCCGGCAACCAAGAATGTGACCGTACGCGTATTCCACCAACGACGACGGAGTGAAAGAGGAAGAATTCGATATGGTCGTATTATCCATCGGATTGAATCCTCCTAAGGATGCGTCGGAGATCGCAAAAAAATACGGCATTGAGCTTAGCGGTCATAGTTTTTGCAAGGTGAATGAAGTCAACCCCATGGCGACCAACAGGCCCGGCATCTTTATAAGCGGCGCCTTCCAGGGCCCCATCGATATTCCGGAGTCGGTCTTCGGCGCGAGCGGCGCAGGCGCCCAAATCGGCGAATTCCTCGACTACAGGCGGGGAAATCTCACCAAAGAAAGGATATACCCCGAGGAAAGGGACGTCTCCGCCGAGCCGCCTCGGGTCGGGGTCTTCGTATGTCATTGCGGGGCGAACATCTCCGCCATGGTAAACGTTCCCGAAACGGTTGAATATTGCAAAACCCTGCCCAATGTGGTCCATGCTCAAAACCAGCTCTTTTCATGCGCGACGAATTCTGCCAAAGAAATAACGGACGTGACAAGGGAAAAGGGCTCAATCGGGTCGTTGTCGCCGCCTGCTCGCCCAGGACGCTTGAGCCGTTATTCCGCGACACCCTCCGGGAGGCGGGAATCAATCAGTATTACTATGAAATGGCAAACATCAGGGAGCATGACTCCTGGGTCCACCAGAAAGAAAAGGAAGAGGCCACGAGCAAGGCAAAGGATATAATCCGGATGTCGGTCGCCCGGGCATGCCGCCTGGAGCCCTTGCAGGAGTTCGATCTGCCCGTCGACAAAAGGGCTTTAGTGGTCGGCGGGGGCATGGCAGGCATGACCTCCGCCCTCTCCATAGCCAACCAGGGGCACGAGGTGCACCTGGTGGAAAAGGATGCGGACCTCGGGGGAATGGCGCGAAAAATTCATTATACCCTGGAAGGGCTGGATGTGCAGGCCTATCTGCGCGATCTTAAACGCAAGGTGTATCAGCATCCCTTGATACATGTGCATGCCGATGCAACCATCACAGACGCCTCCGGATACGTGGGGAATTTCGTCACCAGGGTGCGGTCCGAACGAGGGACCGCGGAGATAAAACACGGCGCCGTCGTCCTGGCCATAGGCGCCGAAGTCTATAAGCCTGCCGAATATCTCTATGGAGAGGATGAAAGGGTCTTGACCCACCTCGAGCTGGAGGAGCGGATCAGCAAAGGGGACGAAAAGGTCTTGAACGCCCAGAGCCTGGTAATGATCCAGTGCGTCGGCTGCAGAAATGAAGAAAGAAATTATTGCAGCAGGCTCTGTTGCAGCGAGTCTGTAAAGAACGCCCTGCTGCTTAAAGAAAGGAACCCCGGGATGGACGTCTACATACTCTTCCGGGATATAAGGACCTATGGGTTCAAGGAGGACTATTACCGGGAAGCGGCAAACAAGGGCGTCAGGTTTATCCGCTATGAGCAGAATGACGCGCCTCAGGTGGAACCGGGCGAGGCGGAAGACGGCCGGTCCGTGCTCAAGGTCGTCGCGACGGATTTTATTCTGGGGAAGAAGCTCGAGCTGGATGCGGACTTCATAGCCTTGGCCGCCGCCGTCGTCCCTTCCCCGGCGACCAGGGAAGTAGCCGGACTCTTCAAGGTAACGTTGAGCCCGGACGGCTTCTTGAAAGAGGCCCACGTCAAATTAAGACCCGTTGAGTTTGCGACTGACGGCGTATATCTTTGCGGATTGGCCCACTATCCAAAATTTATGCAGGAAACGATCAACCAGTCTTACGGCGCCGCAGGCCGGGTCCTCACGCTCCTGTCGCACGATACGGTTGTTGCCTCCGGCGCCGTTTGCGAGGTGGACGAGGAGAAGTGCGTTTCGTGCGGGGCGTGCATCACAGCGTGCACTTACGGCGCGATCGAGTTCTACGAAAGTCCCGGCGGCAAAAGGGCCAGAGTCAACCCTGTCCTCTGCAAGGGAGACGGCCTCTGCAACACGAAGTGCGCCACAAACGCGATTTCCCTCAAGCATTTTACCGATGAAGAGGTCTTGAGCGAAATTGACGCGCTGGTTTCAGAGGAAGAGATCATACCTCAAATCGATGCGGCGGCGAGTGGAAAATAAGGGGGTGAGAAGGCATGAGCGCAGTACTTGGATTTAAACCGAGGGTTCTGGGGTTTGTATGCCATTGGTGAGCATACGGCGCTGCTGACCTGGCTGGAGTTTCCAGACTGCAATATACGACTGAAATGAGGCTTATTCGCGTCATGTGCTCGGGTAGAGTCGACATGACGTTCGTGCTCCGGGCTTTCTCCAAGGGAGCGGACGGCGTGTTTATCGGCGCCTGCCATTTGAGCGAGTGCAATTATATCACTCACGGGAATTACCATACTCTCAACATGGTGCTCCTCTTGAGAAAAATACTGGAGTACGTAGGGCTCAATCCGGAAAGGCTGCGGATGGCCTTTATGTCCGGCGCCGAGGCGAACCTTTTTGTCGAGAACGTGAATAATTTTGTGAAAAAGGTGAAGGAATTGGGACCCCTCGGCAGAAGCGAAGGGATAGACGAAAAGGGGCTGAAGTTCAAGCTTGAGACGGTTTCTGAGCTCGTCCCCTACATCAGGCTTGTGGAAAGGGAGAGGTTGAGGGCGCCCGTGATGTCGGAAGAAGAGTATTACAAGTTCTTCGCCGGCGACGGGCTCGGCAAGTTGTTCGATGAAACAATCGGCGAGAAACTGGCAATAGGACAGATTATCTCGCTTTTACGGGAAGGGCCGCTTTCAACGGCAGAAATTGCAAAGAGTCTGGGCCTGACGCCGTCAGAGGCTTCAAAGTACCTGAACAGCTCGTCGAAGCAGGGATTGGTCAGGTACGATGAAAGAGAGAAGCGCTACGCTGTCGCGTGGGCGGAAAGACCGGGCAGCCGTCTTTAAGGGGTAACGAGGATTAGGCGATGGACAAAGAGAGAATTGATCGGATCATCGACAAACACAACGGCGAAGCGAGTTCGCTGATTCAAGTGCTCCTTGACATTCAGAGCGAAAATAGCTGGCTTCCCAGGGAGGCCTTGGAGAGGGTCGCCGAAAGATTGCAAGTCCCTATGACGCGGATACAGCACATAGCCACCTTCTATAAAGCCTTTAGCTTAGTCCCCAAGGGACGCCATCAAATTCACATTTGCATGGGCACCGCATGCCATGTGCGCGGCGCCTCGCGCGTCCTCGACAAGGTGGAGGAGATGACCGGCATTAAACCGGGCGAAACGGACCTGGACCTGAAGTTCAGCCTGGAGACGGTCAACTGCCTCGGCTGCTGCGCCTTGGGACCGGTAATGGAGGTCGATGGCAAGACCCACGGCAAGATGTCGCCGGCCCAGACGGCAGACGTGTTAAAAAACTACGATTAAGGATAGATTATGGCGCGGATAAAAACACCTGCCGAACTGGAAGAATTCAGGAAGGACATCCTTTCGAAAAGAGACCCGAATAGGCCTTGCATCACCCTCTGTTCGGGGTCTGCCTGCCACGCTTCGGGCAGCCGGGAAGTCGCCTCCAGGCTCGAGGAGGAGATTGAAAAACAAGGCTTAGGCAGCGATGTGGACGTGAGGAAGACGGGCTGCCACGGCTTTTGCGAGCGCGGTCCCATCATCGTGATCCGCCCCGACGATATATGCTATTTCCAGATAAAGCCCGAGGATGTCCCTGAAATTGTCTCCCAGACGATAAAGGAGAAAAAGATCGTAGAGCGCCTGCTATACACGGACCCCGCCACGAAAGAAAAGATAATCCATGAATCCGAAATTCCCTTCTACAAGAACCAGGGGCGGATCGTTTTTGCTTCCAACGTCAGCGTCGACCCGAAGAGCATCGAGGACTATCTGGCAATCGGAGGTTATTCCGCCCTGGCGAAAGCCCTTGCCGGGATGAGCGCGGACGAGGTGTTGCAGGAAGTCAAGAAAGCCAACCTGAGAGGAAGGGGAGGCGGCGGCTTTCCCGCAGGGGCGAAGTGGGAGGGGTCCCGCAATGCGCCGGGCGACGTGAAATACGTGATAGTCAACGCAGACGAGGGGGACCCCGGCGCATATATGGACAGGAGCCTTCTCGAGGGGAATCCCCACGCAGTCCTGGAGGGGTTGACCATCGGCGCCTATGCCGTCGGCGCCCATGAGGGCTATATTTACGTCCGGCAGGAATACCCCTTAGCGGTAGAGAATGTGAACATCGCCATCGGCAAGGCCGAGGAGCACGGCCTTCTAGGCAAGAACATCCTCGGCTCGGGCTTTGATTTCGTAGTGAAGGTCCACAGGGGCGCCGGCGCCTTCGTCTGCGGCGAATCGACTGCCCTGATGACGGCGTTGGAAGGCAGGGCGGGAGAGCCGAGACCGAAGTATATCCGCTCCAACGTCGTGGGCCTCTGGGGCAGACCCAGCGTCTTGAATAATGTTGAAACATGGGCTAACGTGCCGCTCATAATCAATAACGGCGCCGACTGGTTCACTAAGCTCGGGACCGAAAGCAGCAAAGGCACGAAGATTTTCTCCCTGGTCGGCAAGATAACCAATACCGGCCTTGTGGAAGTGCCTATGGGCACGCCTTTGAGAGATATTATCTTCAAGATAGGCGGCGGGATCCCCGGAGGCAAGAAGTTCAAGGCGGTGCAGACCGGGGGGCCGTCAGGCGGGTGTCTCCCCGAGGATTCGCTCGATTTGCCGGTCGGTTTTGACGAACTGACCAGGGCCGGGTCAATGATGGGGTCGGGCGGCATGATAGTAATGGATGAAGATACCTGTATGGTAGACGTCGCCAGGTACTTCCTCGAATTCCTCACCGATGAATCGTGCGGCAAATGCGTGCCGTGCCGTGAAGGCATGCGGCAGATGCTGAAGATTCTCACTAATATAACCAAAGGAAAAGGGAAGGAGGGCGACATCGAACTCCTGGAGCGCTTGGCCGAGACGGCCAGCGAGGCTGCCCTCTGCGCTTTAGGCAAGAGCTCCCCAACCCCTTCCTGAGCACGCTCAAATACTTTAGAGATGAGTATGAGGCGCATGTAAAGGAGAAGAGATGCCCGGCTCTTTCCTGCAAGGAGCTGATTGCGTTCTATATTGACCCTTTGAGGTGCAACGCCTGTACGAGTTGCGCCAGGAAGTGCCCTTCGGAGGCGATCATAGGCGGCAAGAACCTTATCCATATCATCGACCAGGAGAAATGCACGAAGTGCGGCACGTGCCTGGAAGCTTGCCCTCCTCGGTTCCATGCGGTGACGAAGATTTCCGGCGCGCCTGTGCCGCCGCCCGTAGCCGAAGAATCGAGAATCATAGTCAGAGAGAGTAAACAAAAATGAGCGAGATCCTCTTTCATATCGATGGAAAAGAAGTCAAGGCAACGCAAGGGATGACCGTCCTGGAGGCGGCGCGAAGCGCGGGGATATCGATCCCGACGCTTTGCTTCCACAAGAAGCTGGAGCCTTTCGGCGCCTGCCGGCTTTGCATAGTGGAGGTGGAAGCCGCGGCTCGGCGAGACTCGTCGTTTCCTGCGTCTACCCGGCGGAAAAAAATATAATTGTGAGGACCAGGTCTGAAAAGATAGATAGGATCCGCAAGATGATATTGGAGCTGTTGATGGCCCACGCTCCGGATGCCTTCGCATTGCAGGACCTGGCGAAAGAGTACGGCGCCGATAGGGACCGTTTCGAAAAAGAGCCTTCATTTTGCATCCATTGCGGTCTCTGCGTGCGATACTGCAACGAAATTAAGAAGAAAAACGCTGTCGGATTCGTCGACCGGGGAATAAGGAAAGAGATCAGCTTCGTCCCGGAGATAGCGGCCAAAGAGTGCTGGAACTGCAAAGAATGTTTCCCCCTGTGCCCCACCGAGGCGCTGCAGGCAGCCTACGTCTTGGCCCGGGCGCTCGCGTTCCCCTCAAATTTTTCCGGACAGGGCTAAGTGAGGGGAAGAAGCGCCGCCTAAGAACGGCGCCCTCCCCCGATTAAAGGTCGATCTTCGCCCTTGACCACGGTTGATTACGGCTGGCCTTCCTGTTACAATAAAAGCCATGATTTCGTTTCTGAAGCGGAAATTGGCTGCCTTTAACCCCTCGTCGCTGCCTTCCGATCTCAGGGTGAGGGCTTCGGTGCTCATACCGATCATGCTCAACGGCGACGACGTCCGTATCCTGCTGACGAAGAGAACTGCCGCCGTAAAATACCACAAAGGAGAGGTCTCGTTTCCCGGAGGCATGTACGAGGAGGATGACGGGGAAACGGTGCGGACCGCGATACGGGAATGCGACGAGGAGATAGGCGTGCGGCCGGACGACGTCGAGATCGTCGGACGGCTGGACGACACGGAGACCTTCACCGGGTTCGTGATCACACCATACGTGGGCCTCATACCTTATCCTTATGCATTTACGCTCAACCCCTATGAAGTGCATCATCTCATCTGCCTGCCGTTCCGGCGCCTGATGGACTGCGAGCCTGAGGCGGAGACGGCGGAGCATGAGGGGCAGCCCCGTGCCGACGCCGGTCATCTATTACGAAGGCGAAAGGATATGGGGAGCGACATGCCGGCTGCTCTTGCAGCTCAGGCGCATCCTGAACACATGAAACTCGTTAGAGCATTTTGCAAAATGCCCCTATCCCAGCTAAACGCATGAAGCCTCTCGTCAGCATAGTCGGAAGGCCGAACGTGGGAAAATCGACCCTTTTCAACCGCATCGTCGGCTACAGGAAGGCCATAACAGAGGACTCGCCCGGCGTCACGAGAGACCGGAACTACGGCGAGTTCGAGTATGGGGGAAAATCCTTCGCGATCGTCGATACCGGAGGATTCGAGACGCAAGCCGCCGGGGAGATCGGATCTTTAGTCAAAGAACAGATCTACGGGGCAATGGAAGAGTCCTCGATCATCGTATTACTCCTGGACGCAGTCGACGGCCTCATGCCCGAGGATAGCGAGATAGCGTCGATCCTGCGTCGCTGCAACAAGCCCGTTTTCTATGTAGTCAACAAGGTCGATTCGCCCAAAAGGGAAGCGCAGGCCGCGGATTTCTACCGGTTGGGCGCACAAAAGCTCTATTCGGTCAGCGCTGCCCATGGGCTCGGAGTGGGCGATCTCCTCGAAGACATCGCCGGGACGGCCGAGCGGCCGAAAGCAGAAGAGGAAGCGACCGGGGGCATAAGGATCGCGATAGCGGGGAGACCGAATACGGGGAAATCGTCGATCGTGAACAGGCTGCTCGGCACCGAGCGCATGATCGTGAGCGAAGTCCCGGGGACCACGAGAGATGCGATCGATTCTATCATCCGGTTCGAGGGAAAGACGTTCACCGTGATCGACACCGCGGGATTGAGAAAAAAGAGCCGGATTTCGCAGAGAGTCGAGGAGTATTCGGCGACGAGCGCGTTGCGCAGCATCGAGCGGTCGGACGTCGTGAATCTCGTGATCGACGGACGGCTCGGGATCGGCCATCAGGACGGGACTATTGCCCATTTCATCGTCTCGTCGGGAAAAGGGATAGGGATCGTGGTGAACAAGCGGGACCTGATGGACCCAGGCATTACGGAAGATGCCTACCGTAAGATGGTCAGGGAGCGTCTCCCCCACGCCGACTTCGCGCCCGTCATCTTCACCTCGGCCCTATCGGGCGAGGGCGTGGAGCAGATACTCGACATCGATGCCGCAGTCTACGGGCATCTGACGAAGAAGATCCCCACGCCGAAACTGAACAAGGCGCTGGAGGAGTTCACCCGGAAGGCGAACCCGCCCATCGCGCAAGGGAAGCAGGTGAAGATTTTTTACGCGAGCCAGCTCAATTCCACGCCCCCCTCCTTCATCCTTTTCTCGAATTACCCGGACCGCATTCCGGAGCATTACAAGAGGTATCTCGTGAACGCGCTGAGGGAAAAATACGGTTTCAGGGGCGCGCCCATAAGGCTCATTTTCAGGAAAAGACGAGCATGAACAAGACGTTCCGTGAGAGACGCATGAAAACGCGTTTCATATGTTCACCGGCAGATAACCTCCCACGATAAGCGGATGGCGGCGTCATTCGCTTCACGGAATGAGACCTATCTGCCCCTTGAGCACCTTCTCTATCCAGACGATCTCCGCCTGCCTCTTCTCCACCGGATTAATCATGACGCGAATGGGCAGACTGGCGATCGAGAGATCTTTCCAGCTTTTTTCATACTGATAATAATACTTTGCGAAATGCTCCCAAAACTGGGGAACGATGATGCTGTTGATCCGCATATAATCCTCCAGTTCCAGGGCATGCAGGTAATCGACGCGGAACTGCCGGAGGAGTTCTGCGTCGGACGGGCGCTCCGGGACATCCATCGGCTCTTGCTCCTTATGCGGTGCGTTATGCCTTATAGGATAAGACAATTTAGAGGGAAAAGCGACCCCTTATGCGGCCTTCGCGCGGCCATCGCCCTTCTGCGCCAACCGGTTTGCAAAGGCCGATGCCGCAATCTTTTTTGCGCTTGTTCGTTCACGCCAGGCCGAACTTTTCCATTATGAAATCCGCCAGCGTTTCGACGTCGTCCCTGTGCAGGACGGGGACGGAGGCGTCCATGGGCCTATCCGTCACGAGGGCCAGGAGGTTCCGGCGCCCCAGGGATAGCGGCGGCAGCCCGCCGACGGTGTAAACCTCTATCCTTGGCGCGTCTTTGCTCTTGTACCCCTCGGTTATGACGAGGTCCACATCGTACACGTAACGGGAGACCAGCTCTTCGAGGTCGATCTCCCTGTCGAGGTCCTGAACCAGGCCGATCTTTTCGGGCGAGACGACCATGGCGAGCCTGGCCCCTGCTTTTTTGTGCCGGTAGCTGTCTTTTCCCTCCCGGTCCATCTCGAAATCATGGAAGTGGTGCTTTATGGAGGCGATTCTGACGCCTTTCGAAGCTAGCAGATGGATCACCCTCTCTATGACGGTCGTCTTTCCCGTCCCTGATCTTCCAACGAAGGAAAGGATCGGGACCTTCATACCTTCAGCACCCTCACCGGCTCTCCGGCGGGGAGCCAATCCGTCCCTTCCTCCAGGACTACGAAGCCGTCCGGCGTAGGGGGATGCATTTTTTCGATCCCGGCAGGGCGCGCCCCGATGAGGACGGGTATGATCATTGCCGCGTCCGCCCGCTTTTCAACAGGCGCAGTCAGGGGCAGCATATACTCCTGCTGCTCCGGGGACCGGCCGGCCAGGCGCAGGAGGGCCCTCTTGACGAACACTTCGTAGAGGGTCTGCACTGCTTTCGGGTTGCCGGGAAGGATAAAGAAGAGGACGCCGCCTTTCCTGCCGAAGGCCATCGTTTTGCCCGGCATGATGTTGGGAGACTCGACGTGGAAGCTAAAGCCCAAGCTCTTTAGGGCCTCTTTGGTCAGGTCTTTTTTTCCCTTTGAGGTGCCTCCCGTGAGGATGAGCAGCCGTGCGTCCGCGGATTGCGCCACGGCTTCGGCAATCTGCGCCGCGTCGTCGTCCACGGTATGAAGATTGGAGATAACGCCGCCGTCCCTCCTTACGAGGCCGGCCAGGAGAAACTTGTTGGAGTCGGCGAGTCGTCCCTTTTTAAGCTCGCTCCCGGTCGTGACGATTGCCGCAGGCGGCTTCTTGAAGACCCTTAGCACCTCATGGCCGCCCAAAGCCAGTTGCCCCATGGCGAAGGGGCCGACCACTTCGCCCCGGTCTATCAGCCGCTGCCCTTTTTTCAGCCAGTACCCCTTGCTCACGACCTTCCGCTCGTCTCCGTCGCCCTCCACGAAGATGCTGTCCGCCTTCTCTCTGACGCGCTCCCTTGCCGCAAACCTGGAGAGGTCCGGAAAGCGGCCGCCCGTGGGAACAAAAACCGCTTCTCCTTCCATGAGTCTTAACGGGGTCTCGCCGAGGGGCTCGAGGGACCCCTTTACGCGGAAGTCCGTTCCCGCCCCTCTCATCGCGTAACCGTCGAGGGCGGATATATCGAAGGGGGGCATGTGGCGAACAGCGATGAGAGAGCGGGCGGCAACGCGCCCCACAGCGTCGATGAGAGGGATGGTTTCTTCCCGTCCCTTTGGGATCTGCCGATCGATGCTTTCAAAAATCCCGGAAAGGATCATGCTCCATTTGCCATGCCGCGGCTCTGTTGATAGAGATGAAAGGCTACGACCACGAGGCCGTGGTTTATAGTTCCCGAGGCGATGAGGGACGAAACGCGCGTCAGGGGAATGAGCTCGACCTCGATGTCTT
Source organism: uncultured delta proteobacterium (assembly GCA_963733345.1). Classification (GTDB taxonomy): domain Bacteria; phylum Desulfobacterota; class Syntrophorhabdia; order Syntrophorhabdales; family WCHB1-27; genus BOG-1155. Next base: position 12,883 of record CAVTDX010000017.1, on the reverse strand, counting down.
CGGTGGGATCTAATGACAACGAACGCGTCGGCTGAACGTTCTCCGCAAGGTAAGTGTAGCAGAGGTTGTTGAAAATGGCAGGATTAGGGTTGACGGCCCCAAGAAGGCTTACCGGCGCCCCCTCATACCCCGTCTCTTCTGCGAGCTCTCTTTTTTGCCGCCTCGGCAGGGTCCGCTTCGTCGACGGCCCCGCCCGGGATTTCGAGCGTAATTTCCCTCGACCCGTGGCGGTACTGTCGTATCATGACCACTTCCCGCTTATCCGTAAGGGGTATGATGTTGACCCAGTCTCCGCATTCCAGCGCGTAAAACTCGTTGACCCGTCTCGTACGGGGCGAAAGGGCCCGCTCGGCCCTCACCCTGAATACCCGGTAGTCCCTGTCGATCCTCGAGTCCAGGATGTGCCATTTTCTTAGCATACAGCAACCGTGAAACGCGCGTTTTCTGGCGGATAGAGGGCGGGCCTCATCGAAGGTCCGTCACTTCTTGATCCTCCACTTTGTTCCTTCGTGCGTATCGAGCAAGGCGACGCCATTCTCCAGCAGCCTGCTTCGTATCTCGTCCGCCTTCTTGTAATCCTTGTTCCGGCGGGCCTCGATTCTGGACCTTATCGCGTCCTCGATGCGCGACTCGTCGAGCCCGACGGCAGCGAGGCCGCGGCGGGCCTCATCCCGTGCGTAATCCTCCGCGCCTTGCGCAAGGAGCCCCAGCATTCCGGCGAGCGCAAGAAAGAGGCTTTTCCCTTTCGCGATGAAGGGCAGGTTTGTCTCGTCGCGTTCGTCCATCATACGGTTGATCGCTGATGCGAGGTCGAAGACGGCGCCGAGGGCGAGGGCCGTATTGAAATCATCGTCCATGGCGGCAAAGAACCTTTGCTCCAGCTCGTCAAGCTCCGCGTTCCCCTTCTGCGGCGTTTCATCGAGCCCTCTTATCCCGGAAACCCTTTCCAGCAAGGCATAAAGCCTCGAGAGCGCGCTGTCTGCGCCCTCTATGCTCTTTTCCGCGTAATCGACCGGATTGCGATAGTGGGTCGAGAGGAAAAAGAGGCGCAGCACGTCCGGGTGGTAGGACTTGAGGAAGTCCTTGATGAGGAGGATATTGCCGAGGGACTTCGACATCTTATCCCGGTCCATGGTCACGAAACCGTTGTGGACCCAGTAATTCGCGAACCGGCGTCCGGTGGCGCACTCGGCCTGGGCCCGCTCGTTCTCGTGATGGGGAAAGAGCAGGTCTTTGCCGCCGCCGTGCATATCGAAAGGGCACCCGAGATACTTGATGCTCATGGTCGAGCATTCGATGTGCCAGCCCGGTCTTCCCTTCCCGAAGGGGCTATCCCAGGCCGGCTCGCCCGGTTTAGACTCCTTCCAGAGCGCGAAGTCGAGGGGGTTTTTTTTCCGCTCGTCGACTTCTATGCGCGCCCCGGCCATCATCTCGTCGGGCGTCCTTCCCGACAAGGCGCCGTAATCCTTGTCCCTGCTCACCGAGAAGTAGACGCTGCCCCCGATGGGGTAGGCGAATTGTTTTTTTACCAGCTCTTCGATGAGGGCGATCATGTCGTCGATATGCTCGGTAGCCCTCGGCTCGAATGTGGGCGTGAGCACGCCCAGGGCGGCCATGTCCAGGCGGAACGAGTCGATATACGCGTCCGCTATCTCCCGCCAGCTCCGCTTTTCGGCGTTCGCCCTGTTGATGATCTTGTCGTCGATGTCGGTGAAATTCCTAACGTAAGTCGCTTCGAAACCCGAGGCGCGAAGATAACGGGAAATCACGTCGAAGACTATGGCGCTGCGGGCATGGCCTATGTGGGAGTCGCTGTACGCGGTGATGCCGCACGCGTAGAGCCCCGCCCGGCCCTTCACCAGCGGGACAAAATCCTCTTTTCGATGCGTCAGGGAATTGTAGAGCCTCAGGGCCATTGTTCCATATTTAATCATAGCCGGGTTCGCCTGTCAAAGTTATCTCGCCGGTCATACGGCCTGCCGGAGGCTATGATGCCGACGATGAGCCATGTGCCGTCTCCTCTTCGCGGCGATCCGCTCGGCATCTTGCAAAAGCGAGCCCGTCCGTGATGCTTCGGATGATGCCGGACAGCGCTTTATGGTAATATAGATCGCTGATATTCACAGGAAAGGGAATCAATATCCGAGATGGACGACGCAACTAAGCAATTTCGCTTTTATTTCATCCTCCTCCTCGCAGCAGGGGCGCTGCTTTTTTCTCTGGGCCTCGCCAATCACGGCCTCTGGACCCCTGACGAGCCCCGGGTCGCGGAGATAGGCAGGGAAATGGCGCTCAACGGCAACTGGGCCGTCCCGATGCTCGATCGAAAACCCTTCCTGGAGGAGCCGCCCCTCTACTATGCGTCGATAGCGGCCGTCTTTAAAGCCCTGGGCATTTCTTCGGATAAGGTCGTCAGGATTCCGTCGGCCGTATTCGCTTTCGGCGGCGTTCTTGCCCTTTTCTTTCTGGTCAATATGCTCCTGGGGCCGAGATGCGGATTTCTCTCCGCTTTTGTCCTGGCGGCTTCCGTGGAATATCTTCGCGTGGCCCATTGGGCGATCGTGGATAGCGCCCTGACCTGTTTCGTCGTCTGCGCCCTGGCGTGTTTCCTTGCGGCGTATCTCTCGCACCGCAAGGGTAGAAGGCTGCTTCTCTATGTCCTCTGTTATGTCTCGTGCACCCTCGCCTTTTATGCGAAAGGCTTTATCGGCGTCGGGATTCCGGGCGTCGCCGTTCTCGCCTTCCTGATCTTCGATAGGAATATCAAAGAAGTTCTCAGGATGCATCTATGGCTGGGGGCAGCCCTTTTTCTCGCCATGACCCTGCCGTGGTTCCTCGCCCTGTGGCGTCAGGGGGGCGGCGAGTATCTGAAGGTTTTCCTCATCCATAACCACGTGGAGCGCTTTGCGGGCGGCGCCTCCGGCCACAGTCAGCCTTTCTACTACTATCTCGCGCAGTTTCCGGGGGCCTTCCTGCCGTGGAGCCTCCTGGTCGCGCCCGTACTCTTCCAAGGCTTTCGCAGCCTCGGGCGCCTTTCGGGCAAGTCTAAGACGGGTCTCCTTTTTGCACTATGCTGGTTTATTGCCGGCTTTCTCCTCCTGAGCGCGGCATCGACCAAGCGGGTCCTCTATCTCATGCCCATTCTTGCCCCGATTTCGCTTCTGACCGGCCGGTACATAGACGATTCTTTGGCGCGAGTCCGGATCGGCAGGCTCGAGAACTTTTTCGATTGCCTGTTCGGCTGCGTCCTCTTCCTGGTCAGCCTCGCCGTCATCCCTCTTTTCTTCTATGCCTCCAGGAAATACGCGTTCGGCCTGCCTCCGAGAGAAACGATCCTGACCCTGCTCTTTTCTTTTGCCGCCCTGCTCTTCTCGCTTGCGGCGCTGTGGGTGCGCGCAAAGGACATCGGACGATTTTGGGCGTATTCGAGCGCTTCCATCTTTTCACTGCTTCTTTTCGCAATGCTCGCCGCAACGCCCCTCCTCGACCGGTACAAGAGCCTTGAGCCTTTTTGCCGCGCCGTCAATGCCGCGGTCCCTGCCTCGTCCCCTCTTTACGGATACAAGCCCGATGAAACCCTGAGGGGGGCTGTTCCCTTTTATACGGGACGGTTTCTGACTGAAATAGAAGCCCTGCCCGCGCTGGAGGAAGCGATGGCAAAGGGGCAGCCTGCCTTTGTCGCGATAAGGGATAAGAACGGCGCCCTTCAAGAGGAGCTGCTTTCCACGGGAAGGCTGTCGCTGATCGCCGGCCAGGAAATGGACCCTACCCGCTCCCTCGGGCTCTTCACGACCAGTCCCGCGCCCTGAATCGCTGCTTTGCGCCAGGCCGACTCTCAGCGGTTTGACAGGTCTTTCGCTCCCATGGTACTCTATCGGCGCCATGAAAGAGGCTCGCCACAGAGGCAGGGAAGCCGTGTTCTATATGATGGGGGTCATCCACGGCGACAAGGAGGGCAGGGCCCTCCTCGACGGGTGGCTCGAATCTGCCGCCCCCGATATGGTTACGCTTGAATTCTCTCGCTACGGTCTCAATTTCAGGCGCTCGAAGGGCGAGAGGCTGATGCGAAAGGCGCGCTCGGCAATAGACGAGCTGAAAGAGGAAGACTCGACCATCGATGAGGCCGCCCTGGACGCCCTCTTTTCCTACATCGACCTGCCGGTGGAGTTCGCGGCCGCGTCCGAGTACTGCAACAGGCGCGGAGCAAGCCTTTTCCTTGTCGATATGGACCGGTTCTCCTCGTCAAATCTGGCGCGGATGGATGAGGTGATCGACAAGGAAAATCTGCGGATGCTGCTGGGCGTCGAACACTCCGAGAAGCGCCGCCAAAAGGCGATGGCGCGGCTTTTTTTTGAAAAGGGGATAAAGGCATTCGCCTATACCGAGGAAATGCGCGCGAGAGACCGGCATATGAGCAACAAGATCGGGCGCCTCACTCGGCGGCGCGTCCCGTCGCGGTTGGTCCACATCTGCGGGTGGCAGCACCTCTGCGATCCCTTCGGTTTTTACCACGCGTTTTATCCGAAAAAGGCATTCATTTATGATAAAGCTCTTTGTGTTTGATTTGGGAAACGTGATCCTCCCCTTCAATCACCGGCAGATTGCCGAAAAGCTCCACGCCAGGTCGGAGGCAAAGGACATCTGCTCGTCCGGAGACATTTTCCGGCGCCTCTTCGACTCTTCCCAAGGCAGCGTCAATGCATATGAAGAGGGGCTTTCTTCGTCTCTGGAGTTTTTTCTCGATTTGAGAGACCGCTACAAACTGGGGTCTCGATTTCGATGAGTTCAAGGATATATGGAATAACATCTTTTACGAAAACCTCGAGGTGAATGAGATAATCGTCTATCTCAAGGCGAAGGGCTTCCCCCTGTTCCTCCTCAGCAACACAAACGAGCTTCATTTCACGCACATTATAGGGCGTTATCCTATTGTTCACCTCATGGACGAGTGGATACTCTCTTTCGAGGTGGGCGCGAAGAAGCCGAAAAAGCGCATATACGACGCCATATTCGAAAAGATGGACGTGAAAAAGGATGAGGTCTTTTATGTCGACGACTCGGAAGAGTACGTGGAGTATGCCAGGAGCATGGGTATAAACGGCCTGGTCTTCAGAGAAGCGGCAGACCTGTGGGGCGCCCTAGAGGCCAACCATCTGTGATCCCCTATCCTCATATATCCCCGGAAGCCTTCAGGATAGGCCCCTTCGCCGTCCGCTGGTACGGCCTGATGTATGTCCTGGGCTTCGGCTCGTCCTATCTTCTCGTGCTCCGGCAGATCAGAAGCGCCCCAAAAGGCGTAACCAGGGCGCAGATAGACGATATCTACTTTTATCTGGTCGTGGGCTCTTGGCCGGCGCCCGTCTGGGCTACGTGCTCTTTTACAACCTCCCCTTCTACCTGCGCCATCCGCTCGAAGTATTCGTGCTCTGGCACGGCGGGATGTCCTTCCACGGAGGGGCCCTCGGCGCCTTCGCAATGGGGTACTGGGCCATCAAACGGCGGGGCGTCTCATTCCTGAAAACGGCGGACCTCATCATCCCTACCGTGCCGATAGGCATATTTTTCGGCAGGATGGGGAATTTTATCAACGGCGAGCTCTACGGAAAACCCGCACGCGTCCCCTGGGCCATGGTCTTCCCCGAAGGGGGGAACGTGGCGAGGCATCCTTCCCAGCTCTACGAAGCCTTGCTGGAAGGGCTTCTCCTCTTCGTCATTTTGTGGATTTACCGGAACAGGAAGAAACGCGACGGCGATGTTTTTGCCATCTTTATCATATGTTACGCCCTCTTCCGCATCTTTTGCGAATTCTTCAGGGAGCCGGACGCCCAGGTAGGCTACATCCTCGGCGTCTTCAGCATGGGGCAGCTGCTGAGCGCATTCATGCTCCTCATCGGACTCTTGCTCAAGTTCTTCTTTCTGGCCCGTTTGGAAAAAAACCGGCCCGTCCGGAGCGGCTAAGGGGGGAAGCGACGAACTCTTTTATTGCCGGAAATTGGTCGCCGGTCGCCTTAAAGAGACTGCCGGCCGAGGCGGGGCTAAAAGAAGACCACGGCAGCGAGATGGAATCATGTCCTTGAGAACGAGCGGGGGGTTTCTCACGAGAAGCGGGCTTCGCGACGCGGTCATAATTCTCAGCGCCGCTTCCGCGCTTTTCTGCACCGTCGGCACGGTGGAGATTGCCGTTGCCTTTCTCCTTCTTTGCCTCGGGAGCTTCATCCATTTTGTCGTCAAGGGAGTCTTGATACGCAACGAGGTCCTTTGCACCGATGGGGTCTACCGCCTCGCACGCCATCCTTACTACCTTGCCAATTACCTCGTTGATTCCGGTTTTTGCCTCCTAAGCGGCAACCGTTATCTCCTCCTCCTCTACCCTTTTCTTTTCTTCTGGAGCTATGGGCCTACGTCTGAGGAAGGAGGAGGGAACGCTCACCGAGAAGCATGGCGATGCTTCCGTGGCTTACCTCCTCAGCGCGCCCCCCGTCTTTCCCGACCGCCGTTCGATCCTTAACGCTTCCCGTCTTTTCACCGGTTTTTCGCTCGCGCGCATAAGCGGCAAGGAAGCGGCGAGGATCACAAGATTCTACGCCACGGCTCTTTTGATCCTCGCTCTTCATCGAGGGGCCGGCAAAATCCCTTACGCGGGTCTTCTCCTCCGCCCGGGCGACGCTGCCGCTCCTCGTCCCGGCGCTCCTTCTTTACGCTGCGGCTTTCATCATTCTTCAAGCTCGCAAAAAGGCCCGTCGAAAAGTCGTAACGGCCGCAAATTCCGCCTTCCCCATACGGAAAATTGTGGTAAAATAAATCACGCCGAAGAGGCCTATCGGTGGGGAAACGTTGACGTCACGGAGATAGACTATGTCCCGCATAAGCTTCACGATAATGGAGGGGGAGTCTGTTTTTCTCGATCCCCTGAACGGTTTTCAGGAGACCACTCGGAACTTCCAGGTGCGCCGGGACCCGTTAACCGGCAGGTCCTGCCATTTCTCTCATTTCGGGAGGGTCAAACCGCTAAAGCTCCCTCTTTCCGATTATGAGAAAAGCGAGATCAAAGGGTTCTGCCCCTTTTGCCCGGACAGGCGCGACAAAGCAACGCCCAGGTTCTTGAGCAGGGTCCTCCCGGAGGGGAAGATGGCAAGGGGAGAAGCGACTCTCGTGCCGAACCTTTTCCCCTATGACGTCCACAGCGGGGTAATCATCATGATGAACGACCACGTGGCGCCTCTCGAGAAGCTGACCGCTCAAAGGATCTTTGACGCGTTTTTTGTCGGCGTCGAATTTCTGAAGCATATATGTTCCCTCGACCCCTTCCTTCCCTATCACCTGATTATGTGGAATTATATGCCCCCGTCGGGAGGAGGACTCGTCCATCCCCACCTGCAGTGCTCGGCGACGGAGCACCCGGGAAACCAGTACGCGGACGAGCTCTCCTCGTCGAAACGGTTCTGCGAGGCTTACGGCCTGAACTACTGGCAGGAGTACGTCGCTGAGGAGAAGAGCAGAGATCTCCGCTACATAGGCTCAATCGGCAGCTCCCACTGGCTGGCGTCCTTCGTTTCCCTCGGCGTGCTCGGCGAGATTGCGGCCGTTTACCCCGAACTTTTTGCGGTCGGCGATTGCGGCGCCCAGCATATCGCCGAGTTGAGCGACGGTTTGCAGAGGGTCTTTGCCTACTACAGGGACCACGGCATTTACAGCTTCAACGCATCGCTGTTCTTCGGCCCGGCCGGCCAGAACTGCTTCTCATGCCACTTCAGAATAGCTCCGCGAACCTTCCTCAACATGAGAGACTTCGCTCCCGACCTGAGTTTCCACCAGATGCTCCTCGCAGAGCCTGTAAGCGTCGTCATGCCCGAGCAGTTATGCGCGGGCGTGAAACCATACTTCATGCGTTAAGAAAAAGCCCGCCTTCCGGACCGCTCTTAGTCTCTTCGCAACAAGGTGAGCCGCTCAACCGGGCAGCTACTAGGTCTGCTGCCGCTGGTGGGCGTGCTCGTGCAACTCCCTCTGATGAGCAGGGTGGTTATGGTCGTGAGGACCGTGTTCGCCCGTGTGGGCGTGGGCGTGCGCTTCTCCCTCTCCGTCGTGCCTGTGAGGATGCTTGTGCTCATGCATATGTTCGTGAGAATGGACGTGCGTATGCTCGTGCGCGTGCGTCGCCTCGCCGTGCTTATGCTCGTGGGTGTGCACATGCGTGTGCTCATGCGCATGAAGATGGGCGTGTTCGTGGTCTCCTTCCATTTGGGTCCTCCAAATTATAAATTTGGTCGATTGCTCATCATGTAGTGCCGGGTCTGCCCAAAGTCAAGGCAAAGGAATCGACGACCCACCCGGGTCTCTCTTTTCGCTCCTCGACCTCTTTTTTGGCGGGGAGACAAAAAAAGCAAAAAAAGTTTTATTTTCCGGAACAAAGTAATACAATTGTTGTGGCATTTATTTTTATCTTGTGGTATAAGGAAAGAAACTTCATTCCAGCGGCATTCTGAAAGGGGACTGACATGCGGGATACGGTGATATGCTTCCGTACGAGTGAGGATTTGCGTAAGGCGTTGGAAAAAGTCTCTGAGTCGGACAGGAGATCGCTTTCCTCTGTGATAGAAAACATCCTGTACGACTACGTGGATCGGAGATCGCCAAAAGAGGTTAGCGGGGAGAAACGGCGCTATCCGAGGAAGAAAATCTCCGCCCCGGCGTTGGTGACCGATCTTGAGGGGGTCGTCCATGCGGGAATGGTGAATGATATCTCCCTGGGAGGTCTCCATATCTCGGTCCCCAACGCCTTTCAGCAGGAAATGCGGGACGACGCCAAGATATCGGTCGTATTCACCCTGCCTCAGAGCGAAAAGCCTCTCACCGTCCAGTGCGCGCCCCGCTATGTCCGGTCCAACGGCCAGACCGACATTGGAGCGTTATTGGTTGATAGCGATTTTCGCAGCTACCGGACCCTCCAGGAATACCTGACGGAGTGAGCCTGGACTAAAGCGCCAGGGCCGCTCTTAGTAAGAATCGGCGCTTATGCCTCCTTAGGACGCGGCCGTGACGCGTCAAGCCGCTTTGGCTCATGCTCTTTTAGGTCCGGTCGCGAAGAGGCCGAGAGAGATCGCGATTCTAAAGCAGGTCGTAGGCCGAGCGACAAAAAGAGAGAAAAAAAGAGAGAAGACGAAAAAGGAGAAGAGAAGAGCAGGGTCACGGAAAGAGCGTAAGCTGGGAGGTTCGCGTATCGAGCGTCTCCCGCACCTGTTTCAGCAACTTCTCTATCACGATGGGTTTTGAGATTATGGGAACGCCCTCCCTGCCGATCCCTTTTTTCGAGAGGATATCGCCTGTATAGCCGCTCATGAAGACGGCCCTGATGTCGGGCCTGATCTTTTTCAGCTCGATATACGCCTCCCTGCCGTTTTTTCTCGGCATAATCACATCGAGGAGGAGGAGGTCCACGCGCTGCCTGTTTTCGTTGAACTTTTCAACGGCGTCCAGGCCGTCGACCGCTTCGATCACCGTGTAGCCGAAGTCCCTGAGCACCGTGGCTACGATCAGCCTCACGTCGCTCGAGTCCTCAGCCAGCAGGATGACCTCGTTGCCGCCCGCGAGGTCCGCTTTTGCCCCAACGCCGGCGACGGATCCCCCTGCGTCCGCCAAGGGGAAGTAGGCGGTGAAGGTCGTCCCCCTGCCCGGCTGGCTTGCGACATTTACGTACCCCTTGTTCTGGCGGACGATGCCGTAGACTATCGATAGGCCGAGGCCCGTCCCCTTCCCCACTTCTTTTGTGGTGAAAAAGGGATCGAATATCTGATCTTTCGTGCTCTCGTCCATGCCATTTCCCGTGTCTGAGACTTCGATCGAGGCGTAAGCGCCCTCTTTGCCGTCATAGGCCTTAATAAAATCGCCGCTCAGGTGCACCTGCTCGGTCTTTATCGAGAGCACCCCGCCGTCCGGCATGGCGTCCCGCGCATTGGTCGCCAGGTTCATCAAGAGCTGCGCGATCTGCCCATCGCCCATCGCCACGACCAGCCTTTCAGGGCTCAGCGACGTCCTCAGCTCTATGTCCTCGCCGATAATCCTTCGCAACAGTTTCTCCACAACCTTTATCGCCTCGTTCACCTGGACCGGTTTTGTTTCCGTGGCCTGCTTCCGGCTGAAGGCAAGCAGGTTCTGGGTGAGGGCGCTCGCCCTGTCGACCGCTTCCATGATCTGGTTTACGTAGCTAGTGATCCGGCCGCCCGGTCCCGCCTTCATGAGGATGAGGCTGCAGTATCCCAGGACGGTAGTCAAGATGTTATTGAAGTCATGGGCAACGCCGCCGGCGAGGGCGCCGATGCTTTCCATCCTCTGCGCCTGCAGGACTTGGGCCTCCAGCTTCTTCCGCTCCGCGACGCTCTCGACGATCCCCTCGTGGCAGAGCGCCTTCCGCTCCTTGTCGCGAACCACCCTTGCATCGAGCGACACCCATTGCGCGCTGCCGTCCTTGCAGTAAAACTGCGCCTCGAAATCGCGGACCGCGCCTTCCGCTTCCATTACGCCGGAGTATTCCTGTCTCTGTTTTTCGCTGACAAATAGCTGTTTCCCTATATCGGCAACGCTCCGGATCAGCTCGTCGGGCGAATCGAAGCCGAGAATACGGGCAAGGGCCGGGTTGGCGCTTACAAGACGGCCGTCCGGCGAAGCCTGAAAAATGCCTTGGACGGCGTTTTCGTATATGTAGCGGTATTTTTCCTCCATCAGTCTCAGGGTCTCTTCCACCTGTTTTCCCTCTCTTCCGGCTGCAGCTTCCGCTTCGGGCCTCGCCGGCTTAAAGCAAGCGACATCCGCCTCTAAGAAGAGTTATCATCAATCTAGGGAAAGAATCAACAAAAACTTCCTTGACATGCCGGGCTCGTCCGATATAAATTGTCCCGACAACATTGTGACGACAACGGTGTCGGAAGGTGTTTCTTCCGTTTTTCGGGCGCGCCTTAACGATTTGCCTCGTCGCCTTTAGCAGGGAGGTAGACTCAAGATGATCTCTCTTCCCCTCGATGAATCGCCCAGCTTCTGGGTATACCGCGCCCATACGCAAGAGATCAATCTTTTTCGCAAGACTCTCCTGGCAGCCGGATATGATCTGACGCCTGAGCAATGCGGCGTCCTGGTCAGGCTCCGCGACATCCAGGGGATAAATCAAAGCCAACTGGGAAAGAGGCTCTACAAGGACCGGCACAGCATCACGCGGATCCTCGATTGTCTGGGAGAACGTGGTTACATAGAACGGAGGCCGGATGAAACGGACAGGCGCGTCTTTCGGATTTTTCTCACCGAAAGCGGGGGTGATTTGGCCGATAATCTGGCGCCTCTCATCGCCCGCCACCACGATCGCGTCTTTTCGGGCCTCGCCGACGAAGAAATCCTCTCGATGCGAAAGACCCTGGAACGGATCCTCAGGAACATAGAAGGGAACGGGCAATGACCGAAGAAGGGACTCTTAGCCTGGAAAAAGGGGTAGGTGCTGCGCAATGAAAATGACGACGTCGCGCAAGAAATTTCTCTTCCTTCGGGCGGCGATCTTCCCGATTTTCGGGCTTATCCTTCTCCTTCCCGCATGCAGGAAGGCGCAGACCACCGAAAACGCCTCGCCTCCCGTGGTGGAAGTGGTAAGGGTGCTGCAAAGGGACGTCCCTGTCTATTCTGAATGGACCGCCTCCATCGACGGTTTTGTGAACGCCACGATTCGCGCGCAGGTCCAGGGCTATCTTATTTCCCAGGATTACCGTGAGGGCGACTTCGTCAGGAAAGGGCAGGTCCTCTTTAAGATCGATCCGAGGCCCTTCCAGGCGGCCCTGGAGCAGGCAAAGGGGCAGCTCGCGGAGGCGCAGGCCCGGTGGGGAACGGCAAAGGCCAATTTCGAGCGGATGAAACCCCTGGTAGAGCAGAACGCGGTGAGCAAGAAAGATTTCGACGACGCGGTCGGCACGGAGCAAGCGACCATGGCCGCCGTGGTCGCGGCGCAGGCCGTGGTCGATAAGGCCCAGGTCGACCTCGGCTTCACGCGGGTCGCCTCGCCGATCGACGGCATCGCCGGAATCGCCACGGCGCAGTTGGGCGATCTCGTCGGTCCCGGCTCCATAGAGGAGCTGACTACCGTCTCGACCGTAAACCCGATCAAAGTATACGTCCCCATGAACGAGCAGGAATACCTGACCTACGCTCAAAATCGCCAGGGACACGCCCGCGGGATGCCGCTCGATCTGCTCCTTGCCGATGGGAGCACCCATCCCCAAAAAGGGACCTTCGTTTTTGCAGACCGGCAGGTGGATGTGCGGACGGGGACGATCAAAGTTGCAGCCCTTTTCCCTAATCCGGGGAACGTGTTGCGGCCGGGTCAGTTCGCAAGGATACGCGCCCAGACCGCCGTCAGAAGGGGGGCCCTCCTCGTGCCCCAGCGGGCGGTTATGGAGCTCCAGGGCGCCTACCGGGCGGCCGTCGTCACGCCCGACAACAGGGTCGTAATGAGGCCCGTGAAAGTGTCGGGGCAGGTGGCCGGCTTCGCCACCATAGACGAAGGCGTCAATCCCGGCGAGCGGGTCGTCGCGGAAGGGCTTCAGAAGGTGAAGGACGGCGATTCCGTCACGGTGAAGCCCTTTGAGCTGCCGCCGTCCCTCGCAAGCCAGTTGAAGCCGGAATGGACGCACAAGCCCTCGATCTCCGGGGGTCAGGAATCCGGGGAAAGGTAGGTCCTAAAAAGCCGTGTCGAAGTTCTTCATTAACCGTCCCATCGTCGCGATGGTCATCTCCATCATGTTCGTCATTCTGGGCCTTGTTGCAATGGCCGGTCTGCCCGTGGCCCAGTTCCCCGAAATCGTGCCCCCTGAGATCCAGCTCTTCACCACCTACACGGGCGCCGATGCGAGTT
>CAVTDX010000016.1:0-14018 GCA_963733345.1 uncultured delta proteobacterium | reverse complement strand
TTCAAAAGACGATGGACGCGGCAATTTCAGCAGCCGGTGCAGTTCTGGACTTAGATGTCAAGCATCAGAATGAACTGATGGAGAGAAGTTAGGTGGGTGGAGGGGGACCATACCTTGTCATGGCGCTCGATCAGCAAAAAGAAAATGATCACGTATTCACGGAAGGAGGGGTGACGTTTCTCATCGAAAACAAACTTCTTGATAAGGCAAAGTCCGTGAGAATCGATTATGTTCGCTCCCCTATGGGTTCGGGTTACACCCTGAGGTCTGAACTTTTCAAGGATATCGTCGAGGGATGTGAGACTGATATTTGCCAGACTTGTTACCCTCACGGTTAGTAACGACGGGGGGAGGGAAAAGGGCCGTTCTTAGGAAAGCAAATCACTTCCCTTTCTTGCGGACGGTGGGGACGGCTTTCCATTAGAAAGACAGTATCCGTGAGGACCGGGAGAGAAGCTCTCTTTCGGGAAGACGGGTTCCCGCCCTCGCCGGCATGCCCACAAGAACAAAAACTTGATCGCAAAAGGGTGTGGTGAAAGGTTGAAGGCATTGCTCCCTTTCTCTTACGAAATATCGCTCCGTGGATCATTCCACGGCGGGCGCCGCGCCTTCAACCTTTCACCTTCGACTAAGAACGGCATGCCACCCTATTGCCGGAGGCCTTTATTGGTGAGAAAACATGGGCGGCGCTTTCGCTAGTCCGGGGAACTTGTAAATCACGGCGCCCCCCTTTCCCGATGCCGTCATGTATGCGTCCGAAGTTCCCGGCTTGAGCATTACATGAGATGTCTTCATATGCATCCCTTTACCGCGGTCCGGAACGAGCACCTGTTCCACAGGGATGCCGTTCGGATCCAAGATCACGATCCTCCCCTGCCCGTAAAGAGCCTCGTATATGTTCCCTGCCGCATCGATCTGAAGCGAGTCGGCGCCGGCCACCCCGCCAAGCCTATACATGAGGGCGACTCCAAATATCGGGACGGCGCTCAGTCCGTCGGGAGTAAGTATCACACGGTAGATGTTGTTTCCACTAGTCTCGCTTACGTACATACAGGAGTAGTCCGGCGCGAAAACGATTCCGTTCGCCCCTGCGAGATTGCTCAGAACCACGTCGACGTGCTTAAAATCTGCGGAAATGCGGAAGACGCGACCCGTAGGGTCCAGGGCGCTCCCTGCGAGCTCGGTGGCATAGATGTTCCCTTCTTTATCGAATGCCACATCGTCCATGAAGCCCACCGCTTTGCCCAGGTAGCTCTCCAGTATCGTAGTTGAACCGGTCCCATCGGGTTTGACGGCCACGATCCTCCCGTACATCCCTGTTTTTTCCGGTAGGCCCATGGCTAAGATCAGCCGTCCATCCTTATGAATGCCGCAGCCGGCAATCAGCGCGGGCTCTTTGGGATTACTGGCTATGATGGTCGTCACTTTTTTGTCCGGCGTCACTTTAAACACCTGTCCAAAGACAGTCTCGACCAGGAAAAGGTTCCCCTCGCGGTCGAACGCCGGGCCCTCGAGACTCCACTCCTCGTTGTCCGAAAGCTTTAACCACGGTTCCGCCGCCACAACAGGTACGTCGCGCTCTACCGGCGGAAGCGCTCCTTGCCAACTGGTGTCGGCAGCCATGGACGGCGCATGAAAAGGACCCACGAGAACGGCAACGGCCATGATGATTCCCGCAAAGACAATCAATGAATTCCGGATAAATCTTCTTCCCGTAAATCGTCCTCTTTCCCCCTTCTTTTCTTTCATACGGATTGCCTCCCTTTTAGAATGATTATGAAAACAGTTTACTGCCTCCCTAAAATTCCCAAAGCCGCCCTTGCATCTCGCTATCGCTAAACGTTCCCTTTCATCGGTACTGTGGCAATATTCCTTTTCTCTGGGAGAAAAAACGCGAGAACAGGTGCAACGCGCCAAAGACTCCTTTCACCCGGAAGAAGAATCCGTCGATGATGCCCGTGCTCTTTTCGTTTGAGGTCTACTGTCGATAGTATCACTGATCCGCGACGCCCAGTCAATCAAAAAATACCGGCCGCGAAAACAATTCTTTGCATACGAGGCCCGGATTAGAGGCGCCGGATATGCTGGTTCATCGTTGCCGGTTGCAACAGCGCACGGCGGAGGAGAGCCCAAAAAACGGTCGTGCTTATGCACTCGAATGAAGAGACGGATGGAAAGAGTCTTGTTCCCGGAGCCTATCCCCGACTGTCTTTATCGGAACCGCAGGAAGGCGCCGTTTCTGTATATGACCTCCCCGTCGGCCGATATCTCGCCCCCCTGCCGCATGTCGGCCAGAAGGTCCCAATGGACCGGAGACTCATTTTTGCCTCCGGCCTCTGCGTAGGAAGCCCCGAGGGCCATGTGGATCGTGCTCTTCATTTTTTCATCGAAGAGCATGTTCCTGGTGAAGCGGTCTATCACGTGGTTCGTGCCGATGCCTGCCTCGCCGAAGCGGTCCGCCCCCGGCACTTCAAGGACCTTTTTAAGGAGGTCCTTCCCCGCGGCCGCGTCCCACTTAACCACCCGGCCGTGCGCAACCTCCAGCCGCACGTCCTCTATGGCCTGGCCCATATAGACGGCGGGATACGAAAAGCGGATGCGCCCCTCGACAGACTCCTCGACCGGCGACGTGAATACCTCTCCGGATGGCATGTTGCGCCTCCCGTCCGAGTTTATCCACTTTCTGCCCTCGGTCGAGAATGAGATGTCCGTGTCTTTCCCCCTGAACGTGATGCGCCGCGCCCTGTTCAGCCGGTCGACCATAGCCTGCTGGCTATCATGTACGTCCCGCCAACGGCCGGCCGGGTCTTCGTCGCAGAGAAAGCAGGCAGAAGCAACGAATGCCTCGTACTCCCGTTTCGACAGGGCGCACTCCTGCGCCTGCGCGTCTGTGGGGAATTCGCATATCGTCCAGCGCAATTCCGATGCGGCGGATCGCTCCCTGAAACGTTTCTTGATCGCCGTCTCGGCCACGCTCACAATCCTTTTCTTCTCCGGATCGACCGTCTCCAGCTCCCTCGTATGAAAGGGCGCCCTGATGAAGAGGAAAGCCTCGTAATGCTCGACCGCATAGGCATAGAGCGGGGAGACATAGCCGAGCTGCTCTTCATTCCCCTCGTCGTAAAGGCTTCGGGCGATGCCGGACGCGCTGATCCATGTCTCTGGGCGCCCGCCGGCCCGCAGGGCCTCCCTGTAAACCTCCTGCAGCAGGGGCTCGGAAAGGTACGTAGAGACGATGAGGAGCTTATCGCCCTTCTTCAGTCCAAGGCAGTAATGGACCAAGAGTGCCGCGTACCGTTCGTAGAGAGTATTTATCATGGTCTCCTCCTCGGTTTCGAGCGCCGGCAGCGTTCACGTTTCAACCTCGACGCCTGCGTCGCCGTTTTAGGCATTTTGGTTCGACCTACCCGAAGACATAGGTCGTTCCGACGGCGTTCAGGATGAACTGCTCCGGCATCTCCCCGGCAAACCGGTTGATCGCCGCCCAGCCCGTACAGTGACCGGGGATGACGAAACGCGGGCCCATCTTTTTCATCTCCCCTATCGTAGGACCGATTACGGATTCCATCATCGGCCCGGCAAGATGAAACCCGCCGAGAACCGCGTGGACCTCGCGGGTCCCCGTTGCCTTTTGAGCATGCTTCACGGTGTTAATGATCCCGGCATGGGAACATCCGCCGATCACAACAAGCCCTTTGTTCTTTATTTTGACTACTACGCCACGGTCGTCCAGGAAAGGATCGTTCACCCACCGTCCCTCTATCTCCGCCTCGGCCCCCGGCATTCCCTTTTCGAATTCCGTCGTCCTCTCGATCTCGCCCAGGACGAGCAGACTGCCTAACCCCAGGGTAGAATCCTGACGCACCTTTCGGATCTCCGTCCCGGCTTCTTTCAACATATTTTCTGACGGAGGAAAAAGAGACGCCAGAATGCCGAGGGCAGGGAGATTGACGCGACGCGGCAGGAATGCGTCCGGATGCAGGACAATAGGGATGCCTTTGCGCAGCTGCGGCAGGACTTCCCCCAGGGCGCCGCAGTGATCGAAGTGCCCGTGGCTCAGGACCAACGCCTCCACCTTGCTCAAATCGATCTTCAACAGCCTGGCGTTATGAAGAAGGCTGATCCCCGAGTTCCCTACGTCCATGAGCGCGGCATGCTCTTCGGGTCCGTCGATCGTCTTTATCAGGCAGGAGAACCCATGCTCGGCCAAAAAGCCCTGAGGCGGAGAAAGGCGGTTCCGTTTCACAACATCGGTGCTTTGCAGCAGAAGATCCGTGTAATTATCCACCAGAACGGTAACTTCAACCCTTTCCGATTCGCGCAGGTTCACCGGGTCCATGTTCCTCTCCTTCCGGTCCAACATTCTCTCCTTCCCGCCTCAATCATTCAGGAAGACTCGCTTCCCCGGCCCGTACATTTCGTCGGGCGCCTTGCTCTTGAGTTGACCACTATTCTTACTGTGTGGCGCAAACAACCGTTCTTGGGCTGGTTCGTGCACAAAGCGCCGGCGCCTCCGAGGAGGGAATGGCTCTTTGTTGATTTTGCGGGAGGTATTACTTGGCCCTTTGCTTGACGGCGGATTTTCCTGCCCGTGCTGACGCGGACGGGGTTGCGCCTTTCGGCGCCGCCTCTTTCGGCTTGCCTGCTCCCCGGGTTTTCCCGGTTATTGCCTTTTGCGGCGTTGAGACGGGCACGGCTTTCCGGGTCTCCGCCTTCTTATGTTCCGCAGCGCGTCTGCTCTTTACGATCGCCTCCGCCTCAAACCAATGCTCCTTGTCTCTCCCGTCCTGTCTTCCATCCCTCTCGAAAAGCTCATAGGCGACTTTTGCGATTTCCTCATTCAAGTCCATAGCCCCCCCCCGGAAGCTTTTTACTTTTCAAAGATGCCTATCGGGACATCTTTCCTCGCTATGAGGATGATAAAGTTTAACCATTCTTTTTCCGTTTGTCCAAATAGGTCAAACAGGACGGCCGAGAAAGGCCCTGAAAGCATGAAGAGACTGACCGCCGAAGGGACCGGCCCTGGCTCGCGAAGCTTGACTTTATCCTTTTTTTGACTATAATAAGAATCTTTAGGAGGTGACTAAGATGGCCATCGGACTGATCGGCAAAAGCTTGGGATGACGCAGATATTCGGGGAAAACGGGGTTGTCGTCCCTGTGACGGTCGTAAAAACGGGACCCTGTCTCGTAGTCCAGAAGAAGACCGTCGAGCATGACGGCTATAATGCGGTGCAGATCGGGTTCGATCAGATTACGAAGGCTTCCAGGGTCAACAAGCCTCTTGCGGGCCATTTCAAGAAGGCCGGAGTCCCTCCAATGGCAAGACTGAGAGAGTTTCGGGTCGAAGCGGAGGAGCTAAGCGGCTATGAGGCCGGCAGCGAAGTGCCGCTCGATCTGTTCAAACCGGGCGATTTTGTGGACGTCGCCGGGGTCTCCATCGGAAAAGGCTACGCAGGCGTCATGAAAAGGCACAAGTTCAAGGGGGCGCCGGGCGGACACGGTACGCACGAGTTCTTCAGGCACGGCGGCTCCATAGGCAACAACACGACGCCGGGAAGGGTGCTCAAGGGCAGGAAAATGGCCGGCCACATGGGGGCGAAGAAGGCGACGGTCCAAAGCCTCAGGGTGGTGGACGTGCGGGGCGACGCCAATATCGTGATGATCGAGGGCGCCGTGCCGGGACCGAGAAACGGCTATCTCATCCTCAAAAAAGCGGTAAAAAAATAACGGCAGCCGCATCCTTTGCCGTGACGTTCTCGGGAGCTAAAAGGCGGGGCAAAACGGGGCTTTTAGCGTTTGGCAAGTGGACGTTAGGATGGATGGGTTCCGAAAAGCTGTCCGATAAGGACAAATACGAAATCACCAGTTGGGCCTTCAGCTATTTCATGAGAAGCAATCTGACCATTGCCGACGCGGTGGCCGAAGCGGTGAGAAAGAAAAGGCCCGGCAAGGTGAACAGGGACGGCTCCCTGAGGCTCTCACGATCAGACTTCCTCGATCTGCAGCTCAGGGTGAAGAATATGCTCTAGCCTCCCTCGACCGTCGCAACACGCCGCCTCAAACAAACCCAGCCTTTTGGATCAAAGAAACTACGGCAGACCGAGTACTATAGGCTAAGAGCCGGCGACTACCGGATCGTTTATTCAGTGAATGACGAGAAGAAGACCGTCAAGGTCCTTTCCATAGCGCAGCGGAAAGAAGTAATCGGCAAAACCGTAGTCTTCAAAGACCATGTCAAACCTATTATATGACATTTCAGCCTCTATTGGCGCCTAAAAGAAGCAGCATCTTCAGATTTGGGGGCCGGGACATGGAGAGCAGGAAGATAAGGAAGCGCCGAACGCAGAACGCGAAACGGAGGAAGGGCAGAGGGTAGTCCGCATTTTTGTTTTTCTTGTTGCACGGCGCACGGTTAAGTGATAAGACTAGTGGGGTCGTTGGAGCCAGGCGCCGGGCGATGTGTCCAGGCCGGGGAAGCGAGCCTTCTTGAATGATTTTTCTTTCCGTCATCATCGGGTAAAGTTAGTGTCGGAAGGGAGAAAGTGATACTTCAATGGGCGTCCCTCCCAACCCACCGTGCCGCTCCTCCCCCGCCTTGGTTCCCCCCTTTGGATTTGCCCTTCCGAGGCGCCGCCTCCATAAAAGGAATCCCCAAAGGGACATTGGCGGACGTCCCCCTGGCCTGCCAGACAAGAAGATGCATACCGGAAATTTCTACTTTGCTAAGAAGTTAAGTTTTGCTTGACTTTATGGCCCTTTCAATTATAAAACTGAGAGATACAACCGAATAGTTTGTCTCACTTGGGAAAGGTTCGGCCTATGTGGCATCGGTTCTGTCGGCAACTTCAGGGTCATGCCCTGAGGAAGGAATCATGACTCCGGCAATCGCTTCTGGGATACGAGATAATCACAAGCGCGGGATCGTTGCCGATTTTCTCAAAGCCCATATCAGACAAGAATCGCACCTCTCCATCGTCTCCGCCTTTTTCACCATCTACGCCTACGATCTGCTGAAAGAGCACCTCGACCGGATTGATTCCATGGACTTTCTCTTCGGCGAGCCGCGCTTCGTTGGGGCTCTCGATCCGGACAAGACCGAGAAGAAGTCTTTCGTCATCGAGCCTGATGGCCTGAAACTCGCCCATGTCCTTAAGCAGAAGCGCATAGCCCGGGAATGCGCCGACTGGATCCGCGACAAGGTTTCCATAAAATCCATAAAGCACGCCAATTTTCTTCACGGAAAGCTCTACCACATCTCCAACGGCGAGGTGTGCCATGCCCTCGTCGGAAGCTCGAACTTCACCTCCAGGGGCCTTGGCCTGTCCGTGGGCAACAGCAACATAGAGCTCAACCTCGTCGTCGACAGTGACCGGGACAGGGACGACCTCAAGGCATGGTTCGAGGACCTCTGGAACGACCCCAACCTCGTGGACGACGTAAAGGAAGACGTTCTCCTCTACCTCTCCCAGGTCTACGCGAATCATTCGCCCGAGTTCATTTACTACAAGACCCTGTTTCACCTCTTTGGGGACTACCTCGGCGGCGTCGGCAAGACCGATGCCGATATGGCGAGAACGACGCTTTTCGAGACCGATATCTGGAAGGCCCTGTTCGAGTTCCAGAAGGACGGGGCGAAGGGCGCCATAAACAAGATTATCGCGCACAACGGCTGCATACTGGCAGACAGCGTCGGTCTCGGCAAGACGTACACGGCCCTTGCCGTCATCAAGTACTTCGAACTGAAGAACGAGCGAGTCCTCGTGCTTTGCCCCAAGAAACTGAAGGAGAATTGGACGGTCTACCGCACGAACGACCAGCTCAATCCTTTTGTTGACGATCGGTTCCGGTACGACGTCATATGCCATACCGACCTCAGCCGGGAGCGGGGCTTCTCCGGCGACGTCAACCTCCAGACGCTCAATTGGGGCAACTATGACCTTGTGGTCATCGACGAATCCCATAACTTCAGGAATAGCACGCCGGGCAGGAAGGACGAGAACGGCAACATTGTTCGCCGCAGCCGGTACCAGCGGCTCATGGACGACATCATCAAATCTGGCATCGGGACAAAGGTGCTGCTCCTTTCGGCGACGCCGGTGAATAACGACCTCAAGGACCTCCGGAACCAAATCTATTTCATTACCGCCGGCGAAGACACATCTTTTGCCGCTACCATCGGCATCCCGAACATCGGGGAGGCCCTCCGGCAGGCGCAGGGCCATTTCACAAATTGGGCCAAACAGCCGCCAGCCGGCCGTAAGACTTCTGATCTCATGGTTCGGCTGGGCGCAGATTTCTTCAAGCTTCTCGATGAGCTGACCATAGCCCGCGCGCGGCGGCACGTTCAAAAATACTACCAGAATGAGATGGCCCGGCTGGGGAAGTTTCCAAAAAGGCTGAAACCCGTTACTCTCTCGCCGGACATCGACATTGCCGGAAGGTTCATGTCTTACGACAAACTGAGCGCCGAGATTGACGGCTATACGCTCTCGCTCTTCAACCCTTCCCGCTTCGTTCTGCCGGAATACAAGGTCGAATACGAAAAGAGGATCGGTAATTTCACCCAGCTCCAGAGGGAAGATTTCCTGATCGGTATGATGAAGGTAAACTTCCTTAAGCGCCTCGAAAGCTCGGTACATTCCTTTGCCCTCACAATGCATCGGACCGTAGAAAAAATAGAGGCGTTGGAGAAACGCCTGCAGGTGTTCAAGCAGTTCCGGGAAGAGAATCCGGAGGTCGATTTTGATTCCCTTGCGCCGGGTGACGTAGATGACGAGGAGCTATCCGATGCGCTCGAGGTTGGGAAGAAGTTGACCTTCAAGACGGCCCATCTCGATATCGACCGCTGGCTCAAGGCCCTCGGCAACGACAAGCAGCAGCTTGACGGGTTGTATGTCCGGGCGCGTGATGTCTCAGCCGACCGGGACGCGAAGCTCCTGGAGCTCAGGAAGCTTATCAGAGAAAAGGTCAGGAATCCTTCTGAAGATAAGCTCGGCCGGCCGAATCGAAAAGTTCTTGTCTTCACCGCTTTTGCCGATACGGCAACCTATCTCTATGAGCATCTTCATAAGTGGGCTCTGGACGAACTCGGCGTTTATGCGTCGCTGGTCATAGGCAGCGGTGAGAACAAGACAACCTTCCAACCTCAGGGCTACTCCCGCCACACGGACTTCAACCACATCCTTTTTAATTTCTCGCCCGTCTCCAAGCACAGGGCAAAGATCGCGTCTTTACCACAAGAGGAAGAGATAGACCTCCTGATCGCCACGGATTGCATTTCGGAGGGACAAAACCTCCAGGACTGCGATTACCTCGTCAATTACGACATCCATTGGAACCCGGTGCGCATCATCCAGCGGTTCGGGAGGATAGATCGGATCGGGAGCATAAACTCTTCGATTCAGTTAGTCAATTTCTGGCCTACCCCAAATCTCGACCAGTACATAACGTTGAAGCACCGCGTCGAGGCCCGTATGGCGCTAGCCGATATAGCGGCCACATTTGAAGACAACCTCCTCAAGCCGGAGGAGATCGAGGACCTCATCAAGGAAGACCTCAAGTACCGCGACCGTCAATTGGTTCGCCTCAAAGATGAGATCCTCGATCTCGAAGACCTTGACGACTCGGTTTCCCTCACGGAATTCACACTGGATGATTTCCGTATCGACCTGCTTAAGTACATCGAAGCAAACCGAACCCTGCTAGAGGCGGCACCCTTCGGCCTATATACGTGCGTACCGCCCCATGAAGAGATAAAGACCATTTCGCCAGGCGTTATATTCTGCCTGCGGCAGAAGGCAGGGGCACAATCGAAGGAGGCCGGCACAGGCGAGCAGATCAACCCTCTCAAACCGTATTTTATTGTCTACGTGCTCGAAGACGGCAACGTACGGCTGGGATTCGCGCATCCCAAGCAGATTCTCGGCATATATCGAGAGGTTTGTGTTGATAGAAGCCAGCCATACGAAAACCTGTGCACGATCTTCGATGATCGGACCAAGAACGGACAGGACATGAGTTTCTACCACGGGCTCCTCGAAAAGGCGGTCCTGTCCATTGCCGCAACTTTCCGAAAGCGCGTGGCAACGGGACTTCAATCGGGCCGCTCGTTCGTCATACCCAAACAAGAGGAGCAAGCCGACGAAGCCACCGACTTCGAGCTGGTAACCTGGCTTGTGATAACGAAATCATGACACCTACGGAGCGGAAGGGGCAGATCGAAACTGCCCTCAGGGCTTTTTCTCAGAAGCCTTTGGATGCCGCCGCCCTGAAGCTCTTTGAAACCCTCGGCTACAAGAGCGACCGGCACATTCCGCTCAAGCCCAACACCGCCCAGAATTTCATCTCCACGTTCGATTCGGGGCACCTGCTCAACCCCGAACAAGCTCTCACGGCCGACTGGAAGTCGATCGATTTCCTCTTCCAGCTCACCGGTGAGGAAATTAGGTCTTCCGGTCAAGGGGGATCCCTGTTTGAAGGCAAAGGCGCCTATGATGGGGCGATCATCGAGTCCTATCTCTTCCTCGCGATCCATCTCACAGGGGAAAGGTATTCGAGGACCCAGCTTTCGGCGATCACCCGTGCGATAAACCGCCTCTTCAACATGCCGGCAATGCTCCTCTTCCGCCACGGCGATACCATTACGATTGCCGTCATTCGACGGCGCCTCAACAAGCAGGACGAATCAAAGGACGTCCTGGAAAAGGTAACGCTAATCAAAGACATCAGATGCTCCAACCCCCATAGAGCACACGTTGAAATTCTGTACGACCTCTCTCTTGAAACGCTGTGGCAGGATCACCCCTTTGCCAATTTTGTAGAGCTTCACGATGCATGGCAACGAACGCTCGATACAAAAACCCTGAACAAACGCTTCTATGAGGAGCTCTCGAACTGGTACTTCTGGGCCATGAAGTACGTGAGATTCCCCGACGATGTGGACAAGGATGCGGGTATCCGTAACGCGACCAATCTTATCCGACTCATAACCCGTATCATTTTCATATGGTTCATTAAAGAAAAAGGGTTAATTCCGGAAGCGATCTTCAACAAGCGAGATATCAAAACGATTCTTAAGGATTTCTGCAAATGTGGGGAATCGTCTGACTATTACCGGGCAATTCTCCAGAATCTGTTTTTTGGCACCCTCAACCAGAAGGTGAACGAACGAGGTTTCGTGAAGGACGGGAATTTCCCCCAAAACAGAACTGAGTATGGCGTAAAAACCCTTTTCAGATATGCCGATTGCTTTGCCATAGGTCAACAGGAAGCCTTGGACCTGTTCAAGAATGTGCCGTTCTTGAACGGTGGCCTCTTCGACTGTCTGGATAGGCCCGATGATGCAGGTAAAATCCTCTATGTTGATGGCTTTTCACGTACCCCGAAGAAACAAGCATTTGTACCAGATAGGCTCTTTTTTTCTGACGAAATAGAAGTTGATTTGAACGACGCCTACGGCACAAAGAACAAGAAGTACGAAACACGAGGACTCATTGAAATCCTGTCAGGCTACAAGTTCACCGTAGCAGAAAACACGCCTGTAGAAGAAGAAGTGGCCCTCGATCCCGAGCTTCTCGGCAAGGCTTTCGAAAATCTCCTCGCCAGCTACAACCCCGAAACACAAATCACCGCTCGAAAGCAGACTGGGTCCTTCTACACCCCCCGAGAGATAGTTGATTACATGGTGGAAGAGTGCCTCAAAGCTTACCTGAAAGGTGTGCTTACGGGCATGTCGCCGATGTCGGATGAGGACGCCCAGATTGCTCTTGACGTTCTCTTCGCCTATACCGAAAAAGAACATTTGTTCAACGAGGATGAAACGAAGGCGCTCATTAATGGCATCGACACGTGCAAAATCCTCGATCCTGCTTGCGGGTCCGGGGCTTTTCCCATGGGTGTCCTACACAAAATGGTCCATATCCTCCATAAACTCGACCCAAACAACGAGCAGTGGAAGGGGCGGCAAATAGATAAAGTGGATAAGCTGATAGAAGAGGCCGGGGCCATTCCTGACAGCGACGTGCGGGAACAGGTAATCGCCGGTTTGAACCAAAACAGACATGACATCGAAGACGCCTTTGGTTCGAACGAACTCGACTACGGCAGAAAGCTGTATCTTATCGAGAACTGTATCTACGGCGTGGATATTCAACCTATTGCTGTGCAGATCGCCAAGTTGCGATTTTTCATCTCCCTCGTAATCGATCAGAAAAGACAAGTCGGTAAGGAGAACCTCGGCATTCGCGCGCTGCCGAATTTAGAAACCAAGTTTGTGGCGGCAAATACGCTCATTGGGCTGAACCGACCCAAACAGGGTTCTTTGCTCAAAGACAAAACGATAGATGAATTGGAAAAAAAGCTTCAAGAGGCTCAGACATAAGTACTTTTCTGCACGGACAAGGGCCGACAAGATCAGGTATCAAGCTCAGGACAAACGTATCCGCGAGGAAATAGCCGAACGCCTGGAAGTAAACGGATGGGATGCAGAGAGCGCCCGGAGAATAGTCCGGTTCGACCCATATGATCTTAATGCCTCTGCCGATTTCTTTGAGCCTGAATGGATGTTCGGAATAACCGAAGGATTCGATGCGGTTATCGGGAATCCACCATACGTGAGGGCCGATTCAGGAGAAGAACATCTCGCGATGCGCCGGCAGATAATGGAGACCGGCCAGTATGAGACGCTCTGGGAAAAATGGGACCTCTTTATTCCCTTCATCGAACGGAGCTACAAGCTGCTTGACCCGGGCGGGATTACCTCCTTAATCGTATCGGATGCATATTGCCACTCAAAGTACGCCCAGAAATCGCAGGAATGGTTTCTGAGGAACAGCCGCATCTTGCGGCTCGACTTTTTTAGCAAGATTAAGATATTCGATGCAGCAGTTCATAACATAACCTATTTCTTCCAGAAGGCGGACGGCGCGGAGTGGAAGCCACAGCGTCGGGTTCATGACCCTGAATTTGGAACGGTCACAGGTTTGCCTTCTGACAAGCAACGAAACCTGAACCACCGCGTGTTTTTTCCGGAAGAAGGTGTGAATGTTGATTTTTCGAAGCCAGTAGCCTTGCTGAGTCAGATCTGCTACATAACGAAGGGTATGGTTGTTCATGCGGACGAGCGGGTTGCACAAGGTGCGTTTGAAATGGACGACCTCGTATCGGATCACAAGGATAAACTACACCCAAAACCATTCGTAGAGGGAAAACACCTTGATATCTGGTTGCCTTCTACAAATAAATGGTTGGAATGGGGGACTGATAGGGCTCCCTCTCTTTTCAGCCGACCCACATTTCCTCAAATTTATACTGTTGACGAGAAGATTCTCGTCCAGCGAAGTCCGGGACCGGACCCGAAATGTTGTTACGATTCGCAACACCTTTGCTACACGGAAAGTAGCGTCGGGTTTGTCCCCTGGCAAAGTCTCGCCGGTGTACGCAATAAGTCGCTTAAGAAGTCAGCCCGTTATAGAGGAGAAAAGCCACCAAGACCCGACCTGCCGAAGAGAGAAGAGCTTGAGAAGGTCAGTAAGCGATTTTCGGTAAAATATCTGTTGGCCGTCATGAACTCGACTGCCGCTCGCGATTTTCTTAGAGCAAATCGGCGGAGCAACATACATCTCTACCCCGACGATTGGAAGAAATTGCCCATACCGGATGTAACCATTGAGGACCAGAGGCCCATCGTAGAACTGGTCGATAAAATACTTGAAGCAAAACGAGCGGATAAGACGGCGGATGTTTCGGTGCTGGAGAACCGAGTCGATGAAATAGTTTCGCACCTCTATGGAGCAACAACTAATCAGGCCGATGTTCAACAAGCGACGGCAACCTGATTCTACGACTATAGAATATCGGTGAATTGGAGGCCACATGCCGAAGCTGCACAAATACAAAGACAGAGACGAATATTACGTCCTGACTTCCATCAGGGGCGGTCTCATTACATTCCAGGTCACGGCGGAGGGATACAACAAATTATCGGCCGCCGGGGTGCGTCTCGGCCAGCGGTTTATA
>CAVTDX010000015.1:0-59265 GCA_963733345.1 uncultured delta proteobacterium | reverse complement strand
TAGACCTCGATCATGCCGACTCGTTGTTCCTTTGGCGTCTTCGGCTTTGTCTGCCGTTCCTTTAGAGTGAAGTAGTCGGTGTTGAGATCGGAGAACCGCACAACGTCGTCGGGTTGCCCGACGATTGCTCCCTGCAGGTATCGCCCGAACGAGACGCCTCCTTTTCCGCCGATTCTCAGGTCAGTCTCGAGTCCATCGAAAGGCCGCTTATTCAGGCAGCGATCGACCGCGACTGCCGTCTTCTTCGCAGATCCGACAGCATGGACCACCGTCCGCTCGCCTCCCGCGACATCTCCGCAGGCAAAAATGGCAGACATACTGGTTGAACCGAGAGGGCCGACTCTTATCGATTGTCCGGAACTCGCCGCCTCCGGGGGCAGGGCAGCAAGGTCGGGGGTCTCGCCTATGGCCGAAACGATGCTGTCGGCGTCAATGAAAAACTCGGAACCGCCAATAGGAATGATGTCGGCTCGCCCGCCGGGTTCGGGCGCCGTAAGACGGTTAGCAATGCATTTGATGCGCACGCCGGATTCCCCGTACTCGACGCCGATAGGCGAAGCAAGGAAGCGGATCTCGACGCCTTCTTCCAACGCATCCTCGATTTCCTCCTGGAATGCAGGCATTTCGGCCCTGCTTCTCCTGTAAAGGATCGTTGGCGACGCTCCCAGGCGGAGGGCGACCCGTGCAGCATCGACTGCCGTGTTTCCCCCGCCTACAACGACAACCGTGCGTCCCAGCGAGACCGGTTCTCCGAGCTTCACGCGCCTCAGAAAATCCAGGCCGGAAAAGAGTCGTCGATCTTGGACGCCGGAGAGCTGAAATGGGGCGGGAATTTGCTGAGAGGCGCCGCAGGCCAGCACCGCGGCGTCGAATCCTTCGATGACCCGCCACGAGTTCCGGTCTATCCGCTGTCCGGTCCTGAACTCAACGCCCATTGCCATGAGCTTTTCTATTTCCTTCTCTACAATGAACTGAGGAAGCCGATAGTCGGGAATGCCCGTTCGCAAAAGACCCCCTAGCACCTGAAGCGATTCAAAGACGGCGACGCCGTGTCCCAGTCTGGCCAGATAGTAGGCAGACGCCATCCCGGCCGGTCCCGAGCCTATCACCGCCACTCGTTTCCCGGTCGGGGCCGCGTTTTGAACTGCGAGGCTTTCACGATCGGCCACGAACCGCTCAAGGGCGTTGATGCTCACTGCCTCGTCAAACTCCTTCCTGTTGCACGACGTCTCGCAAGGATGAAAGCAGACGCGGCCGCATATGGCAGGGAAAGGGTGTTCTTCCAGATAAAGAGCGTGAGCCTCCTCGAATCGGTTTTCTTTGGCCAGGGCGATGAAACCCCGGACGTCGACCCCTGCGGGACAGCCCTCGCTGCAAGGGGGGGTCTTGAATCTGAATTCCGGGCGGATTGCCGTCCTCCACGTCCCGGTCTTCATAAGATCTTCGCTGATGCCGATCGACGTACAGCCTATAGGAAGCTCGCGATATGTATACAATTGTCGCGGATCGGGGCCGAACGCTTTTATATTGGTTGCCATGAGGTTCTCGCCGCCTCCATTCTTGTGCGAGTCATCGCTGCCGATCTTTTCGCATCTTCCGCCTTGCTTCCGGAGAAGTATTTGTCTACCCCCAGCATGATGCTTTCGATCTTTATGGACCCTGAAACGGCGACAAAAGCCCCGAGCATGGCCATGTTGACCATAGGAAGCGGTCTTTTGCCGTAAATTTCCTCAGAGATCGCGGACGCATCAACGCATACGATCCTGATCGCAGCCGCCCCGGTCTCTTTCTGAATCTCCTCCGGGGGGCGGTCTATGTTGAGGATCGCGCAGCCGTTCTCTTTGACGCCAATCAGCGGCCGGGCCGTCTTGAGGAGGCTCGGGTCCAGGACGATCACGTAGTCCGCTTTCACGATCCGGCTTCTGTCAACGAACCGCTCGTCCGCGATTCTCGCGAAGGCTATCACCGGCGCCCCGCGCCGTTCGGCTGTAAAGCTGGGGAATGACTGGGCATACTTGCCCTCAAAGAAGCCTGCCGTGGCCAGTACGTCTGCGGCTGTTACAGCCCCCTGCCCCCCTCTTCCGTGAAGGATTATCTGGATCATGCAGCCCCCTGGCTCAACTATCCTCAGATCTTTAATTCATCGCTATATAACAAGCGCAATGTCTCTTTGTCAAGCGCTTCTCTGGGATATGCCGCCGCATCGCGCTCGCGGTTTTAGGCCTTGCTTATGTGAAATACTGGATCGTGGCGTCCGGGACGATCGCGACCTTCGCCCCCGGCCCGTGCGTCCCTTCCAATATTTTCAAGGCCGCAGGCCATCGCTTCACCCGGATCACCCGACCGACCGGCCCTAGCCAATCGAGCAATGCAGGGTCGATATTGGGACCGACCGTGACCCGGCATAGGAAGGAATGCGGCATGGTTGTCACTCCTTACCGCCCAAAGGACCTTTCCTTTGCCTCGAAATCCAGGATGCGCTCCGGGTTCTTCTTGACGAGCGCCTCAATCTCCGCCTCCGAGAGGCCGAATTCGAGCATCACGGCGATCATCGTGCGGAAGCCTTCCGGAGGGTAAGGGTTTGTGAGCTGGCCGAAGTCGGTGCTCAAGATGCAATGATCGACCCCGACCGCCCTTATGTGCTCTACCATGATCTTTGGGTCCAGCCCTCCGAAAGCCGGCGTGCAGGCTACAAAGCAATGCTCGATGAGAGCGCCCATGGAGGCAAGTTGCTGCTGCTCCCGGAGGGTGCACTGGTAGCCGAACCCTTTGGTCAAAGGATGAGTGACGATTGCCTTCGCCGCCATCTCCTTTGCGGCAGAGACGAGGGCATATATTTCATCCCTTGAGGCGTGTCCCGTGGCCAGGACCATGCCGTTATCCCTGATTATTTCAATGATGCCGAAAACGTCCGGCAGCAGCTTTTGCTCCCGGTCGATCAACGGTATGCCGGTGTCCGGCCGCGCGTCGACGACGGACGAGATGGTCGGCATCCAGACGACGCGCGCGCCGGCCATGGCGGCTGCCCGCACCACCTCGGGATTGGGCCCGCCGGCCTCCCTGTTCAAAGTCAGACTGCCCACGAGGGTAAAGCCTGGAACCATCTTGTTGACCAGGAGGGCGAGGAGCGCCGTGCCGTACTGATGATTTTTGGCCACCACGGCCCTCATGCCCGCATCCTTCGCCCGGCGCGCCAGTTCGAGCGCATCGAGAAGCCTCTCATGATAGGGGTCGGGCGCCGCATGCACGTGGAAGTCGATCGCCCCCTGCATGAGCCGTTCTATCGCATGGCCGTTTCCCATCGTTTCTCTCCTTTTTGCCGCCTCGCGGTTGAGCCTTCCCTTCGCTCTTGTCTCGCTGTCGGGTCGAACACGACGATTGTCCTGTCTGCCATCATCGCCTCCTTTGGCCCGGCGTATCGGCGCCATTAGTTTCTAACGGGTTCCGGCTAACTGATCACGCTCGTCTTTAATCCGTACGATTCTACCAGCCTTTTGATGCGCTCCAACGCGCCCTCCTGGAGGAGAGGAACATGGGCTATGGGATAATCGAGGTCCAGGCTCTCGTATCTTGCCCTCCCCAGGTGATGCACCGGCAGCAGGTCTACTTCCGCCGCCGAAGACAAGGTCCGGACAAACTCGCAGGCGGCCCTGATGTTTTCTTCTGCATCGTTGTATCCGGGGATGATGGGCAGCCTGATATAGAGAGGGATATTAGCCTCCGAAACGAATCGGGCATTGCCCAGGATCAGATCGTTCGACGCCCCCGTAAGCTCCCTATGCTTTTGGGGGTCGAGGTGCTTCACATCCCAAAGAAAGAAATCGACATACGGCATTAGCGGCTCGATGCCGGCCAGGGGAACGTGGCCGCACGTGTCGATGCCTGCGCCGATGCCCTCTTTTTTCAGCGCCTTAAGCAGCTCTAAGGTGAAGCCCGGCTCTCGCAGGGGCTCTCCGCCCGAGATGGTGACGCCCCCGTGGGAGTGCCTGTAGAAAACGCCGTCCTTCTTGACCTGATCGAGCAGCTCCCTGACAGTCATCGCTTTGCCGAGGAGCAGTATGGCTTCCGCGTGGCAGGCTTTTACGCAAACCCCGCAGTTGTTGCAGAGAGACCGGTCGATGCGCAAGGCGTCGTCAGTGAAGTGAATGGCCTTCTTCGGACAGACCGGGATGCACCTTTCGCAGCGAATGCACCTGTCGGGATAGACGGCGATCTCGGGTTCCGCCTTCTGAGACTCGGGCGTCGAACACCAGCGGCAACGCAAAGGGCATCCCTTAAACAGGATCAGGGTGCGGATCCCCGGCCCATTGTGGACGGTCATTCTGGCAATGCTCAGGACCGTCCGCCTCGAAGGCGCGCTTCGCGGACCGCCGGCTGCCTGTTCCGGCGCCGATTGCGGGGTCGTCGCTTCCAGCGTCATTTTTCTTCGACGGGTCTTCTCGCTTTCGCTTACCAGCCCCGATGCTCCGTACGGTTTATGATGTCGAGCTGTTGCTCCTCGGTCAGCTCCGTGAAATAGGCGCAGTAGCTGGCTACCCGGACAAGCAGGTCCCTGTGGTTTTCCGGGTCTTTCATGGCCTTCCTGAGGAGGTCCGAAGAGACTACGTTAAACTGCGTGTGATATATCCCCAATTCCTCAATGGCCCTCAAGAATGAGACGAAGTTGTCGATGTCGCGGTCCGTAGCCACGAGCTGCGGACTCAGCCTCAGGTTCAGGACGCCGCCCATCGCAAAGCGATGGCTCGGCAATTTGCTCACCGACTTGACGACGGCCGTGGGTCCGTTCCTGTCGGCGCCCGGAAATGGAGATATGCAATCGGCCAGAGGCCTCGGATGCGCGCGTCCCGTGGGCAGCGGGCCGACCACCGGGCCGAAAGTGACGTTGCTCTGTCCTATAATGGTTGCGCCCGTGTACATGCCGTCGCCATTCGGAAGCAAATCCCTCTGCGAGTTGATCCGGTCGACGCAGTCGTACCATGCGTCCATGACCCATGCCGCCCAGCCGTCCGCAAAATCATCTTCGTTGCCGTACTTAGGCGCGCCGTTGATGCAGAGCTGCCTCAAATCCTCGTGCCCTTCCCAGTTGGCCTTGAGCGCTTCCAACAACTGGTCCCAAGTGATCCTCTTGTCCCCGTAGATGAGCTTATCGATCAATGCCAGGGAGTCGCCCGTATCGGCGAGACCGGCAAGGAACACGCCATAGGCGCTATGCCACGCGCCGCCCCGAGCGAGGTCGATCCCTTTCTGCAAGGGGCCCTCTGCCAAAGACGAGCAGAACGGGCTGAGCATCCTTTCTCCCTGCGCCTCTTTGACCACCTTTATGCCCTTCACCATGTAGCGCATCCAATAGGAGAGCTGCTCGCCGAACGCATGCCGCATCGCAGCCATAGACTCGAAGGTCCTCGGGTCCCGCGTAAGGGGGCCAATCTGTTTGCCGCACACGGCGCACTTCCCGTTGTTGAGCGCCAGCTCGAGCAGCTTGGGCGCAATACAGACCCCTTCCCAGCTGTGTTGCATGGTGATGTGGGGCAGCGTAAGCTCGGTGCATCCCATTACCGCGCACTCCCGCCAGTCCTCGGCGGTCCGGTTCGGATAGGCTTTCGCCATCATCCGAATGGCTTTCCGGTCGCCAATGAACTTCGGCTTGCCGCGGCCGATCTTAATGACTTCGGCGCTCTTTTTGAGGTATTCATAGGGCGTCCCTTCCCACATTCTCATGGCGAATTCGGGCTGGGGCAGGCCGACTTGCTCCTCGGCCTCCAGGGTGAGCATCGTGACTTCGTTGCACGCGTCTTTTCCGTCGCGGGTTTGGCCCCCGATGGTGATGGTCTGGCTCAGTCCCTGCCCCGGCTGAAAAGTGGCAACGTCGTAGCTGAGCAATATGGCCCACTCGTTCAGTTTTATCCAGAAACACTCCAGCAGCTCGAGGGCTTCTTCCCTGGCGGCGCTCTTTTCGTCGATGACCGATTTCTTGTAGAAGGGGTACATGTACTGGTCGAAGCGGCCTAATGAATTCCCAAGGTTGTAGACGTCGCAATGGACGAGGAGATGGATCATCCAGACGGATTGGAGCGCTTCCCACCAGTTCCGGGCAGGCTTTTCGGGCACATGCGCGCAAACTGCCGCGATGCGCTCCAATTCCTTCTTTCGCCTCACATTGCCTTCCCCGGCCGCCATTTCCCGTGCGAGGTCGGCATACCGCTCGACGTAGCCGGAAGCCGCGTCGAGGGAGATGAGCACCGCCCGGTAGAAGTCCCTCTTTTCCTTCACTCCGTAATGGGAGTAAGGCTGGTTGGCCTGGGCCAGGTACCATTCGGCCTCCTCCCTGACGCCCCTCAAGCCCTTGTACAGGACCTTTTCGTAATTGGCCATCTGGTGCCCGAGGTCCTTGTCTATTGAAAGATCGGCGATGACAGGGATGTGCGGGCAGGCCGCGGCGACGGAAAAAGAGTTCTCCTTGATGTCGGCGTCTGCAATTTCGAGAATATGATCGCCAAGGGTCCTTCCCTTGAAGTAGGGGATCAGCGTCTCGCGAAGCTCTCGCCTCTCTTCGGGGGTAATGATGATCTTGTCGTGCGGCCGCACCTGAAAATCCCTCGTCGGGTGGTTAAGCTCTTCGTCGACGAAGCGCGTCATTTCCGCCGAGAACGACGCCCCTCGGATCTTGCCCGTGATATTCCCGACGATGAGCTCTTCGTCGAGGATGCATACGCTTTTCTCTCTGAGATAAGTCTCGAAGATGCGCGCCCTTCGGATTACTTCCGGCTCGTCCTTGAACTGCTCCATAGCTTTCATTTGAGCGCGGGCCCGCTCAAGACAGATTTCCATGGGTCTGATGGCGCGTTCTTTCGCTTTCTTGACCCGCTCGGAACAGGACGGCGCAAAGACTTCTTGCCAACTGCCGATACTTGCGGCGTTTTTGTCGGCCAGCATTTCCTTCCTCCTGTTTTTTGCACTATCGACCATCGGTCCTTCCATCAAGATGGAGGCAACCCCGGGACCCTTGGCGGCAAAGACCGACTATCAAAGCATCCATAATATCAACGATATTGTCAAGGGCATTCTGTCAATTATGATATTTCCCGGGGTCGTGATCGTCAATTCGCGTAATTCCCCAAACCGTCCTTGACTTCGCCTCAGTCTCCGTCATAACAGCAAACCTGTTTTATTGATTGAAACGAATGCCTGCTGCATGAAACTAAAGGACATGTCGGTCCGGTTTCGTCCGGCCAGGGCGCATTTCCATACACTTTCGCGGGGGCGCGAAGGCAAACCTACTCCGATCTGTTGGGCCGATGCGCGCTTCCGCGACCCCGCGCTTTTTTTGGCGGGGTCAAGGAGCACAATAAATTGGGCTTTATCGGGCGTGCGGTTGAGGCGGTCGCGGGGAACCCCGCAGTCGGGGGTTTCACAGAGCCGGGCGCAAAGAGCGCCCGGTCGAGGCGCGATCGCTAGGGTTTTCCGTCAGGCCCAGGGTGCATAAAAAGGAAATGAGGCCCATGCCCGCAGCGGCCCATGAAATGGCGGAACGGGAAGCGGTCGAGCATGCGGATCTGTTCGGGGGTGAGGACTTTCCTCCACTCCAGCTTCATCTGGACCTTTCTGTCCATGAGCTTGATCACGAGACCGCTCAACTCCCTGTGCTTGGCCTGAAGGGCGTCGTCGACGGTTTTCGGGTCGGTGAAGAGTTTTCGCATCTCAATGCGCTTTTCGCGGATATCGTACCGCAAATCATGCGTATCGGCCTCGAAGCGCTCTCTGATCTCACGCATTTTCTGTATCTGTTCCTGCGTGAGGTTGAGAAGCGAGTGGAACATATGTTGCGGACCCGGCCCATGGTCTTTCTGAAAGCCTGCGGGAGGGCCGCCGTCAGGGGGGGCTGCGAAGACGACCGCCGCGAGCCCGATCGTGAGCAACAGGCAAACGATCATGGATAAGAACTTTTTCATGCTGCCTCCTCGAGTAAGTGATTTACTCATAAGAGTCGGGAGGCCGGGCAAAAAGGTTACAATGAGCCTTACTTTAGAGAAGGCCGTAAGGGAGGGACCTCTTGGCCCACTCGCTATTCGGGTAGTCGCGCTTCAGTTGCTCGAACGCCTCCTTGAGCGGCTCGGGACCGTGCATGGTTTTGTGCCGGGCGACGCCCCGGAGATATACCGCCTCAGGCGTTGCGGCGCTTTTCGGATAGCCTTCGACGATTTTTTCAAGGTCGGCTATGGCTTTGTCCAGCACATCCCGGTCGAAATTTACCTTTGCTATTCCGAGCAGCAATCCCGGGATAAACTCGTCCGGCGGCAGGAAGCCGACAATCCTGTGGTGTTCCTTCCCGTTCTGGTCCAGGGTGATGATGGTCGGCGTCCATTTGACGTTGAAGTCCGAAGCATAAGGCTGGGCGTCATACAAGATCCGGACCGGGACCATGCGATTGCCTATAAACTCCGCGACGCGGCTGTCAGGGTACGTAACTGCACCCATCTGCTTGCAGCCTATTCAGTTGGGATTAAAGAAATCGAGCAGTATGGGTTTTCCTTCCGATGCGGCAAGGGAGAGGGCGCTTTCTAAATCCTTGATCCATCTGACTTCTGCCATTATTCCTCCTTTGAGCGGTCCGCTCAATCGGCCGCTTCTTTACTAGTTTAAGACGCCTGTAGACCGGATGGCAAGGCCCGCGAGACGGCCGTTTTTGTCCGACCCGTCGATCTTCCATGACAGAGCCGGCTGCCCGCGCTTACAATTTATGGTATTCTGACGAGAACCGATGACCAGGCTCAAGAGAGCAAAAGAACCCGTAGTGCCTGAAGAAAGGTATGAGACTCTGCGGCGCAGGATAGTGGCGCTCATGAAGGGAGGACCTCTTTCGGGAAAGGAGTTGTCGAACGGCTTGAGGATCCCAGAAAAAGACGTCTGCGAACACCTGGAGCACATCCGCAAGACCATGAACAAGGGCGAGTGCAGGTTTATTGTGCTGCCGGCGCGATGCAGCAAGTGCGGTTTTGTTTTCCGCAAGAGGGGAAGGCTGAATAAGCCGGGAAAATGTCCCCTGTGCAGGAGCGAGCTCGTCGATCCGCCTCTCTTCTCGGTCGAAAGCGCCAAAGAAACTTAAGCGGGATGAAGAGTGCGGCCGACGCCTCTTCCTATCGATATTTGCCCACTGTCCGGGCCTCGGCTACCACGTGTCCCTTCATCCCTTTTTCCAGATCCGCCTTTGTTGCTCGCAGGTCAAGATTGAGAACGGCGTCCAGGGCGTAGAGCTTGAAGAAGTACCGGTGGCTGCCGGACGGCGGACAGGGTCCGCCGTAACCGCTCTTTCCGAAGCTGTTGACTCCCTGCACGGCCCCCGCCGGCAAGGCGCCGGCTTTTATCTGCCGGGTCCCTGCATCGATATTCCAGACGACCCAATGAACCCATGTGCCCGCCGGGGCATCGGGGTCATCGGCGATCAGCGCGAGAGACCTGGTCCCTTCGGGTACATCGGCGACTGTCAGGGGCGGGCTCGCGTTTTCGCCGTCGCAGGTGCAGCTCTTAGGGATCTTGCCGTTTTCAGCGAAAGCCGGGCTGGATATTTTCATCGATCCCTCCTCGGCCGAGACATTAAAAGAAAGGAGACAAAAGGATAATAAGACGCAAAGGGCCGCGATG
The DNA here is from genome assembly GCA_963733345.1 of uncultured delta proteobacterium. GTDB lineage: Bacteria > Desulfobacterota > Syntrophorhabdia > Syntrophorhabdales > WCHB1-27 > BOG-1155. The sequence continues at coordinate 49,626 of CAVTDX010000015.1, read as the reverse complement.
CTTTGCTTCATAATCATTCCTCCTTCGCAATCCCCAGCTTCTTCATTTTGTACCGCAACATGCAATTACCGGGGCTAGCGTCGCCCCCTCCATCGGCAAAGCCACTGGAGCCTCCCCCTCAAAGAAAAGCCGTCTCGTCATTCCTCCTTCGCAATCCCCAGCTTCTTCATTTTGTACCGCAACATGCAATTACCGGGGCTAGCGTCGCCCCCTCCATCGGCAAAGCCACTGGAGCCTCCCCCTCAAAGAAAAGCCGTCTCGTCATTCCTCCTTCGCAATCCCCAGCTTCTTCATTTTGTACCGCAACATCCTCTCGCTGACGCCGAGGGCCTCGGCGGCTTTTGTTTGCACCCAGCTGGCGGATACGAGGGCTTCGGTAATCATTCTCTTCTCCATCGATTCCACGACCTGCTTCATGCTGCCGTCGCCTGAAGCCAGCTCCGCCGAGCCGAACATGGAGAGGTCCTCCCTCGTGATGTACTCTCCCCTTGACAGGACGACGGCCCGTTCCACGATGTTCTCAAGCTCCCTTACGTTCCCGGGATAATCGTGCTTTATCAGGGCGTCCCGCGCCTCTCTTGCGTAGCCCTTCACGTTTCTCCTGTGTCTCTGATTAAATTTCTTCAGGAAGAACTCGAGAAAAAGAGGGATGTCTTCCTTCCTTTCCCTCAAGGGCGGGACCTCTATCTGCACTATGTTCAGCCGGTAGAAGAGATCTTCCCTGAAGCGCCCCTGCTTTACCTCTTCATCGAGGTTCTTGTTGGTTGCCGCCACTATGCGGACGTCGACTTTGATAGGATGGAGACCGCCGAGTCTTTCTATCTCCCTCTCCTGGAGCACCCTGAGCAGCTTCGGTTGCAGGGAGAGGGGCACATCGCCGATCTCGTCGAGAAAGATGGTCCCCCTGCTGGCCACCTCGAACTTCCCCAGTTTCTTCTGATACGCTCCGGTGAACGCGCCCCGCTCGTAGCCGAAGAGCTCGCTCTCGAGGAGCGTATCAGGAATGGCAGAGCAATTGACTTTTACGAGGGGCTGGTTTTTCCTTTCGCTCAACTCGTGTATGAGATTCGCCACTATCTCTTTGCCCACGCCGCTTTCGCCCTGCACCAGACACGTCGAGTCAGTCTTTGCCGCCCTCACGATAAGACTGACGATCTCGTGCATCTTTTCGCTTGCGTAGATGATGTTTTCCGACTTCATCCTGTCTTTCAGGGCTTCTTTCAGCACCAGGTTTTCATGGATCAGGTGGAGCCGCTCCTCCACCTTCTTTATTTTAAAGAGGAGGTCGTCAAGATCGATCGGTTTCGTCAGGTACTCAAAGGCGCCTTCCTTGAGCGCCGCGACCGCGTTTTCGATGCTGCCGAAGGCGGTGATCATGATCACCTGTATCTCCGGGTTCATTTCCTTGAGCTTCCTGAGCACGGCCAACCCGTCCATATCCGGCAGCTTGTAGTCGAGCAGCACTATCTCGAAGGTATCGTCCTTCACGAGCTGGAGCGCGGTCGCACCGTTGCCGGCGCCCGTGGCTGCATAACCTTCCTTGTTGAGCAGGCCCTCGAGCAGGTCCCGCTGCGGTTCTTCGTCTTCCACGATCAAAATGGACATACTTTCCATTCTACGACCTCTCGCCTTTGCTTTTCACAATACTCGGCAAGCTTATCACGAAGCCGGCGCCTTTTCCTTCGTCGCTCACGACTTGTATGTCCCCCCCATGGTCTTTAACGATCATATAGGAGAGGGGCAGGCCGAGGCCCATGCCTTTGTCCTTTGTCGTGTAGTGGTATTCGAAGATTTTCGAGAGATTCTCTCTTCTGATCCCCGGACCCGAGTCCCTTATGAGCACCCGGGCGTGGAGGTTGTCCAGCGAGGTCGAGATGCGTATGTCCCCTCCCTTGCCGATCGCTTCGATGCCGTTCATAATCAAGTTGTAGAAGACCTGCTTCATCCTTTCCTTCTGACATTCGAGCGCTACCTGCGAGCCCGTCTCGTTGTGGATGACGATGTTTGCGCGGTCGGCCTTCTCCCTGAGCATGGCGACGACTTCCTCTACGATTCCGTGCAGATTATGCCGCTCCATGGTTTGGCCGGCCTTTGTGGAGAGGAGAAACTCCTCTACGATCCTGTTTACCCGCAGGACTCCCCGCGCACGATATCGAGGAACTTGTTATATTCTCCCTTTTTGTCCTGCTCCGGGACGAATTCCCTTTTTAAACGTTGTATCGAGATGCTTATAGCGTTGAGGGGATTGCGTATTTCATGGGCCATGCCGGAGGCCAGTCTCCCGAGGGAGACCAGCCTCTCTTTCATGACCATATCCTTCTCCATCTCATTCAGCTTGAGGGCGTGCTTCCTTTCCAGCCGGAATATCAGGAAAATCCCCGCAGCCCCGCTTAGGACAAGGAGAAGCAGGAGCATGATGAAATTCGCGTTCGTCCTCCTGATGGTATCGCTGGCGAGCTTGTTGGATATGAGTATCTCCATGGAATAGCTGGGGAAATAACGGGAATCGAGCGGCTTCAGGATGCTCAGCACATCTTTTGACTTCTTTCCGGCGCCCAGTAGACGCGTCCGGCGCCGTCGTAAACAGTGATATCCGCAATATTCAGCCTCTTCGCCTCGTTCTCGACTATCGTCTTCATGATGTATAATTTCCGGAGGTTTTCGAGCTCCGCCAAGGTCAAATCGAAAAACAGGAGCTTATCGGCCAGCTTTATGCCCATGAAGAGGCCTGGCGCCTTGTCGGTGGGCATCCTTATGACCGCCTGCCGGTCTTTCTTGAGGAGGAGGTTGAGGCGCGTCTTATCGACGTTTATCGACCCCTTCCGCGACAACTCATTCCCGAACTTGTCTGCGATCAAGACGTTGTCGAGGGACGAGACGGCCTGCCCGGGCCCCGTCGTCTTGCTGAACTGGCTGTAGAGATCGTCGACAATCGCCTCGTCGTACGCCATGATGTTGAGGAAATTAGGGGTGATGACGGAGGGCGATTTCTCGATGAGGATGAGATACTCCATGTTCATCTCTATTTCTCTGGAGACGCTCTGGAACAGCGTTTCAGCCTGGCCCAGAAGCAGCCTTTCCATGTTCCGTTTTGTGATGGCAATTTGAAAAGAGCCGGTAATGGCTATGAGCACAAAGAATATGCCGAAGAGAAGGAGGGGGAAAAGGATTTTCTTATCTTCCATAAATCATGCGTCTGGGCCATGGGGCCATGGGTCTTACGGGTCCCGCGGCCCTCCTGTTTTCCTGCTCTGTGAATCTGTTGAACCGTCCCCTTTGCTCGTTATTAAAAACCGTCGATATCTCTTCCCGGTAGCTGCTGAAGAGCCGCTGCTTTGAAGCTTCTATCTGTTCCAACTCTCTTTCCAGCCTTGAGACCCTTTGCCGTTCTTTCCTATTGTGCGGGTCCATTTCCCTCAGCTCGAGCCGCTTCTGCGCCGAGGCATCGTTGAGGGCCCTCCACTCGGCCATGTATTTTCTTTTGATGGCGTCAGCCTGCACCCTCTGGTCGTCGGTAAGGTTCGAGCCCCTTCTCGAACTCATGGTACGACTGCTGGGCGTAGAGGAGAGGCGAAGAGAGGGATAGGGCGCATAGAACTGAGAAAAGACGGATCGTCAATGGTTGTCCGCTATGTATCCTGAAACGTGATGCTCAAGAATCTACCGGCATCCGGGCCTGCCAGGCGAGGCGATATCTTTCACGAGCAGGCGCCCTCTCATCTTTTTTTTACATAGCAATAGCGGCGCCATTGCTCAAGTTCGTTCAAGTCGCCTCATCTTTGCCGCCCTTCCTGACTACCGGCGTCTCCATCGTGACAAAAAAGTCACGAAAAGTATAAAGCATTTCGACAATAATGTCGAGCATCGCGACCTTTCAACGTTAAAAAAAGTTGACATTCGAAAATAATATGTCGACGTGATTCGCCTGTCCGGTTCTGGAACAGCCCACGCGGTTCGCCTGTCGGCCGGCGTCCGGATCGTCGAGAGCGAAGTCCAGGCGACCCGGGACAGCCTGGAAGCGCTGGCGATATTCCGCCGGAACCCGGCTGCCTTCGACCTTGTAATCACGGACCAGGCGATGCCACACGTGACCGGGACAGAGCTTGCGCAGGAACTGGCGGCGCTCAGGAGCGACATTCCCATCATCCTCTGCACGGGTTACAGCGAAATAGTGGATCTGGACAGGGCGAAAGAATTGGGCATCCGGGCGCTTCTCACCAAGCCGGTTTCACGGAGCGAGCTGTCGGAGAGCATCAGGCGCGCCCTCGAGGAGACGGGGCAGGCATAAAGGAGAAGCGCGTTAATCCGCTTCACATGCTCCTTGTTTCCGGCGCTTCGAAGAAGAACCTCAGAAAATCAATAGAAAAACTTCAAAAAAAATCTTGACAAACAGAGGGGCTCCAAGTATATTCACTCTAAGTGGGAAAATGTGGTATATGGTGGGAGAATGTTCTCCGGTAGATATGAGTATGCCATAGACGACAAGGGAAGACTCAGCGTTCCTGCCAGGTTCAGGGATATCCTTGCGTCCCCCGACGAACCTGGGAAGAGACGGATTGAGGACCATTATGGGTCGGAGAGGGCGCGGGCCCCCGGGAAGTCGGGTCCTCCCCCCGATCTGAAACTGATCCTCACCAATCTGGACCGCTGCATCGCGGCTTATCCCGAAAGAGAGTGGGTCGAGCTTCAGGGCCGAATAGAGAGATCGAGCGTTGCCTCGAGAGAGGCAAGAAACTTTTTGAGGTTTTTTTACTCCGGCGCGTCCGAGTGCCCTATAGACAGGCTCGGAAGGATCCTTATACCTCAATCTTTGAGAAACTACGGGGCGATCAAGAAAAATGTAGTCGTCGTCGGGATGAACAAGAAGATAGAGATATGGGCCGAAGCGGCATGGGCCGAGGTGGTGAAGCGGGCGACGTCGGATATGGAAAAAATGACCGATATAATCTCGGAACTCGGTCTTTGATGGGATGCGAGCATGTGCCCGTCCTCTCTGACGAGGTCCTGCATCATCTTGTTGACAGCGGCGACGAGCTGTTCGTGGACGCGACGGTGGGCGGCGGGGGGCATGCATTCCGTATTCTGGAGGCGTACAGCCGCTTATCGCTGGTGGGCATAGACGCGGATGACGAAGCGTTAGCCCTGGCGGAGGTCCGCCTCGCGCCCTACAAAGACCGGGTGCTTTTAAAAAAAGGCAATTTCAGGGACCTTAAGCGCATTCTCAGAGAGGAGTCGATCGAAGGGGTCGATGCCGTGCTTTTTGACCTTGGCATATCTCTCTATCAAATGTCGGGCGGAAGGGGCTTCAGCTTCAGCGACGAGGCCGCTCTCGATATGCGCGTAGACCGGGAGGAAGCGCTCACGGCCCGGGAGGTGGTCAACAGATACCGTTATCTCGACCTGATCCGCATTATCCGGCAGTACGGGGAAGAAGGGGATGCCGCGAAAATAGCGCGGCTGATTGTCGACGCAAGAAAAAAGAGGGCAATAGAGAACGCGAAGGAATTGGCCGATATCGTCGCGAGAGCAAAGAAGGGAAGGGGGAAAATCCACCCCGCCACTAAAACGTTTCAGGCCGTAAGGATGGAAGTGAACAGGGAGCTCGCGAACCTGGAAGACGGCTTGCGGGACGCGGCCGATGTCGTCAAAAGCTCAGGCAGGATCGGCGTCATCGCCTTTCATTCCCTCGAAGACCGGATAGTAAAGATGTTCTTCAAAGATAGTCCTCTCCTTACGCCGGCGACGAAAAAGCCTCTCAGGCCGGGCAGGGAAGAGATCGCATCGAACCGGAGAGCCAGGAGCGCAAAGCTGAGGATAGCGGAGAAGCGATGATTACGAAGACAGCCTCCATTGGCGCACGCAGAAGCACGTATATCAGGATCGAGCGCCGGCGGCGACGCCATTCGCGGGTGTCGCCTTCGATCGTGATTGCCGCAACCGCCTGCTGCATTGCTCTGGTCCTGCTCTTTTTCTTCCTGGCAAGCGCGTGCGAGGAAGCCCGAGGCCGATTCATGGAAGGGCTCAAGAAGGAAAAAGAGATTGTTGAGATGAACAAGGCCCTTAAGATGGAGCTTGCGGCGGTAACTCAAAAGGGGTACGTTGCGTTCGCCGCCCAGGAAAGACTCGGCTTGAAACAGCCGGACGATAAAGAGGTAGTGGTCTTGAGATGAACAAGAAGGCCAACAAAAGGGCTTTCCTTGTTTTTGCACTCCTGTGCCTCGTCTATATTTCCGTCACTTTTCGATTTCCGGAGAAACTGAGCATGAGAAGAACGTCAGAGGAACAGACGTCGCCTTCCCACGGCATGATGCTGCCGGTTTCCGATATGGACGCAAATAACCGCAACACCTCTCCTTCCCCTGGGGCTCTATCTTCGTCAGCTGCTTCTGCGGCATCGGCAGAGACAGATGAAGCAACGGGACCGGGAATTAAGCCGGCGTTTGAGCAGGATCTCCATCCCGCGGCGGCGAACCGGTCGGAGATAGAGCCTTCCCTCCTTATTTCGATCCCTGTGGTCTGTTGCGCGATAAAGGAAGGATGGATAGAAAAGGAGAGTTTGATTTTCGGAAAAAAGGATGCGTACAATAATGTAACCTGGAAAAAACCTTTCGAAATCCTTAAGGATAACGACGAAGTCGGCGCAAGGAGCATCTTTGTTGCGATAGGACGACAACGCGTACTGGAGTTTATGAGGAAGGAAGGCTTAAACCCTAGGGCTGATCTCACCGCTGACGATTTCTTCCTCGGCAAAGGCTACCGGGTGGACGAAGAGAAGCTGGTTGCCCTCTACAACAAGTACGTGGGGAGCATGGCAGACGACCTCTTTCCTTATTCCCTTGGGGAGGTCGGGATCGTGAAGGGCAGCGGCGGTTTTGAGATTGTCAGGGTCAAGGATGGGTTCAAAGACTACAGGAAGACCTCCGAAACCGAGTGGATGATGCCCAACCTCGCGAACTTGCCCATGAGGCTCGCCATCTCCAAGCTTTCATCCTATACAGGCAGGATCAAGGTGTATGGCAACGGCGCCGTGGCAAGCCAATTCCCGAGGGCTTTTGAAAGGCTGACAGGGGAGCGGGAGTGCGTCATTCAGGGGAGGCCGGAAAACTAATGAAGCTACGCGAGCTTTTGGAAGGCTTGCCGGCGATGATGCCCAGGGACGGACCTTGCGGCGACCGGGAAATAACGGGGATCACCAAGGACTCCAGAAGGGTCAGTGAAGGCGCCCTGTTTTTCGCGACGGACTCGAGCAAGGCCTTTCTTCAGGATGCCCTGCAAAAAGGCGCTTCGGTCATCGTTTCCGAGGCGCCTCTGCCCGGCAATATCCCCTGCCTCGTGACGGCCAAGGACGTGCGGCTGCTCCTGGCGCATACAGCGGCCAGGTTTTACGGCTTCCCGTCCCGGCAGATCCATGTCGTGGGGATTACCGGCACGAACGGCAAAACAACCGTCAGCTATCTCATAGAGTCGATCGTGCGGGCATCAGGAGCTAAAGCCGGGGTGATCGGCACGATCTCCTACCGGTATAACGATCATGTGCTGAAGGGGTCGAATACGACGCCCGAATCGGTGGAAATCCAGTCGCTCCTGGCCGGCATGAGGGAAGAGGGCGTTGATTGGGCGGTAATGGAGGTCTCTTCCCATGCCCTCGATCAGGGCAGGGTGGAGGGAGTCGATTTCGATTGCGCCATATTCACGAACCTTACCCATGACCACCTCGACTATCACGGCGATCTGGAGCGCTACAGGCAGGCAAAAGGCCTCCTTTTCCACCACTGTCTCAAGGAGAGCGCAAAGGAGAGGAAATTCGCGCTGATTAACGTCGACGATCCGCGTGCGCCCTCTTTCATCCCCCCGCCTCCGACGGCGACCCTGACCTACGGCATGCGGGCGGCCGCGGACGCATATCCCGTCTCCCTTCACGAAAGCATCGAGGGCCTGACCCTTCAGCTTTCCGTCAAAGGCAAAATAGTACGGGCGACTACGCAGCTTCTGGGCCTCTTCAACGTTTCCAACATCCTCGCGGCCGCGCTTTTCGGCCATGCCGCAGGCTTTTCGCCTGAAAGCATCGGCGCCGGGATCTCTTCGCTCCAAGGGGTGCCGGGAAGGTTGGAACGGGTCGAGGCAAACAGGAATTTTCATGTCTTCGTCGATTACGCCCACACGCCGGACGCGCTTGAGAAGACGATGGAAACACTCAACCGGGTCCGTCCCGGGAGGTTGATCGTCGTATTCGGATGCGGCGGCGACAGAGACAGGACGAAGAGACCCTTAATGGGCAGGATCGCATCGAGGCTGGCAGACTTTACAATCGTAACTTCGGACAACCCGCGCACCGAAGATCCCCTTTCGATTATCGGCGAGATCGAGCAAGGCATTGCCGGAAACTCCTTCAAGGTCGTTGAAGACAGGAGGACGGCGATTGCCGAAGCCATCGGCATGGCGAAGGAGAAGGATACGGTGCTGGTGGCCGGCAAAGGCCACGAAGATTACCAGATTATCGGGAAGGTCGCCTATCCGTTCAGCGACAGATCGGCGATCGAGGAGTCTCTTTAGTGTGGTCCCTTGAGAGCATCGTTCAGGGCGTGGGCGGATGCGCGGCAAGGGTCGAGAAGACGACCTTCTCCGGAATATCGACCGATTCGCGCACCATCGGCCCGGGCGAGTTCTTCATACCATTGAAGGGGCCCAATTTTGACGGGCACGCGTTCATCGACGCGGCCTATGAACGCTCCGGCGGCGGCTGCCTCTGCGACAGGACGAGTCAGGAAGCCTTCGCGCGCTCAAGGGGGACGGTCATCCTCGTCGACGACTCGAACAAGGCGCTGCTCGACCTCGCGTCCTATAAGAGAGGGCAAATCTCCGCCGCTTTCGTCGCAATAACCGGGAGCAACGGCAAGACAACGACCAAGGAGCTCCTCGTCAGTCTCTTGAGAGACCGCGTCCGGGTCGCCTTCAGCGAAAAAAACTACAACAATTGGGTAGGCGCGGCCAAAACGATGCTGGCCGTCGAGGGAAGCCCGGATTATTGCATCTTCGAGCTGGGTACGAACCATAGGGGCGAGATGCGGCGCCTTGCGGCTATGGTCAGACCCAACATGTCCCTCATCACCAACATTGCGGCGTCTCACCTGGAGGGTCTGGCGGACTTAGAAGGGGTGCGCCGGGAGAAGCTGGAGCCTCTTTGAGGCGACGTCAGGGGGCGGCGCCATTTTCCTCAACGCGGACGATCCGTCGCTGGCGCCTTACAGGCGTGCCGATTGCGCCATCCACACTTTCGGCATGCGGGGACCCGCGCACTTCACGCTCCGCGTTGCGTCGGACGCCGGCCTGGAAGGGTTCGAGATCGAGTGCGACATGAAAGGCGAAAAGATCAGGACGAGGACGCGCCTCCTCGGTCGCCATAATCTTTATAACGTGCTCGCCGCTGCAACGCTCGCCTTTGCCATGGGCGTCAGAGGCGGCGCCCTCGCCGACGGGATCGCCGCTTTTGAGCCTTACAGGGGCAGATTCAGACCCGTGCGCGCGGGCGGAGGATATACGATTATCGATGATGCGTACAATGCGAACCCCGCCTCCATGGAATGGGCCCTGAGGACGCTCTCAACCCTTCCATGCAAGGGCAAGAGGGTCGCCATCCTCGGGGATATGCGGGAGTTGGGCGATAGGACCGAAGAGTGCCATCGAGAGTTGGGCCGTCTCATACGGACGAGCAACCTGTCTTGCGTCCTGGTCGTCGGCGAGGCGATGAAGGCGGCGGCGAGCGAGACGGAAAACGGCCGGGTGCGCGTCTTTGACGACAAGAAAAGACTCGTCGAGTTCGCCAAAGGGCGGCTTGAGCGCGACGACCTAGTGCTCGTGAAGGGGTCGAGGGCGCTTGGCCTCGACGAGGTGGTGGAGGCCCTGGGATAGTGCTGTACCATCTGTTCTTTTTGCTCCATACGAGAGCGACCGTCTTCAACGTGTTCCGCTACATTACGTTCCGGACGGTCCTCGCGATCCTTTCAGCGCTCCTGATAAGCTTCCTTATTACCCCCCGGGCAATAAGGAAATTCCATGAATGGAACATCAACAACGGCTCGCGGGAAGACGTGCCCGACCGGCACGGGGCGAAGAAAGGCACGCCTACCATGGGCGGCGCCGTTATCCTCATTGCGACCGTCATTCCGACGCTGCTCTGGGCGGACCTGCGGAACGGCTACATCTGGCTCGCGTCGGCAACGCTCGTCATGTTCGGCGCCATCGGCTTCCTCGACGACTACAGGAAGCTGAAAGGGATAAGGAACAAGGGAGTCTCCGGGAGAACGAAGCTGATCTTCGAGGGCGCGTGCGCCCTGGCGATCAGCTTGCTGATCTATTTCAAAGGCGCCTTTCTGACTCAGCTTTCCATACCCTTCTTCAAACACGCCACCCCCGACCTCGGTCTTTTCTACCTCGCGGTCTGCGTGCTCATCATCGTGGGCGCCTCCAACGGGGTGAACCTGACGGACGGGCTCGACGGCCTTGCCATCGGGCCGGTCGTCACCGTCTCCGCCACTTTTCTTCTTTTCGCCTATCTGGCGGGGAATATAAAGTTCGCTCAATACCTGCAGATCTTCTACGTAAAGGGCGCTGGAGAGCTGACTATACTGTGCGGGGCGATGCTCGGCGCGGGCATTGGCTTCCTGTGGTACAACGCCTACCCGGCCGAGCTGTTCATGGGGGATACCGGCTCCCTCTCATTAGGCGCCGGCCTTGGCGCGATTGCCGTGATGATCAAACAGGAATTCCTCCTCGTGATCGTGGGCGGCATATTCGTATTAGAGAGCCTGTCCGTCATTCTCCAGGTGCTCTCTTTCAAGTGCAGGGGGAAGAGGGTCTTCCGCATGGCGCCGATCCATCACCACTTCGAGCTTAAAGGGTGGAACGAGGAAAAAATCGTGGTCCGTTTCTGGATCATCTCTATAATACTGGGGCTTCTGGCCCTGAGTACGCTGAAGTTGAGGTAGAGAACGTATGCGTTACGACCAGAACATGCCTGATCGGGTGCTCGTAGCCGGGTGCGGCGCAAGCGGCGTCGCCCTGGTGAAGCTGCTCGCCCGTCAGGGAAAGAAAACCACGGTCACCGACTCTAAGGGGGAAGGCGAATTATCGGCTGCCCTGAAAGAGCTCGAGGGAATCCCCTTTACCGGCCGTTTCGGCGGGCACAGCCGTAAGGACTTTCTGGACCACGAGCTGATCGTGATAAGCCCGGGGATGGCGAGCAACCATCCCCTCCTCCGTGAGGCAAGGCGGAACGGGGCAAGGGTCGTCGGAGAGATCGAGCTCGCGTCGCGCTTCATAGAGGAACCGATCATAGCCGTCACGGGCACGAACGGCAAGACTACGACCACGACTCTCTTGGGCCGTCTCTTTGAGGCAGAGGGGCGCAATGTTTTTGTAGGCGGCAACATAGGCGAGCCTCTCGCCAATTATGTCCTGAGCGGCCGTAAGGCGGATGCGCTGATTGTGGAGATAAGCAGCTTCCAGCTCGAGACTATAGAGACTTTCAGACCGGCGACTGCGGTCCTGCTCAATATTGCCGAGGACCATCTCGACCGTTACGCTGCCTTTGCCGACTATGTTGCCGCAAAGATGAGGATATTCGAAAACCAGACGCCTGACGATCAGGCCCTTGTCTCGGCGGATATCGGGCAGATCGGCGTCCTCAAGGCAAGGAGGCGCTCTTTCTCGACCCGGTCGATCCTCGAAGAGGGCGCTTTTTTGCGCGGCGGTCTGCTCTGCGTGCGCCTTGGAGGCAAGGAGTCCTCGTATCGGCGCGACCTCTCACCCCTCGTGGGCGTCCACAACAGCGAAAACCTGCTCGCCGCCCTGCTCGCGGCTCACCTTTGCGGCATCTCCGCAGAGGCCATCGGCAAGACCCTTGCCGAGTTCCGGGGCCTGCCGCACAGGGTGGAGCTCGTCCGGGAGATAGGAGGCGTCAGGTTTTACAACGATTCCAAGGCGACGAACGTAGACGCCGCGAGAAAGGCGCTGGAGAGCATGGAAGGAAACGTCGTCCTTATTGCCGGCGGGAGAGACAAGGGGGGCAGCTACGATCCTATTGTCCCTCTCGCCGGGAAGATAAGGGCCCTCGTGCTTATCGGCGAAGCAAGGGAAAGGATCGCATCCGAGCTTGGCCCGCATGTTCCGACCCACGGCGAGGAAGATCTCGAAGGGGCGGTGCGGAGCGCGCAAAAGGCGGCGAAAAAGGGCGATGCGGTGCTCTTCTCTCCCATGTGCTCCAGCTTCGACATGTTCGAGAACTACAAGGTCCGGGGAAACGCATTCAGACAGATCGTGGAGGGCCTGTGAGGAGGATAGTCGTCCTGGTGATCTCATGCCTCTTCTTCTTCTGTCTTTTCCGCGACATGACGGCGATGATGACTCTCCTGTGCTGCCTCGTCATGGCAGGCGCTTACGCCGTGTCCCGCATCGATCAGCGATACCTGCTCGCCTCCAGGTATCCCGTCATAGGGCTCTGCCTCCTCCTCTCCCCCGCGCTCGTCGTTTATCCGGCTCTCCGGTCTTCTCAGGTCATTGCCGGGGCAGCCTTGTTCCTTGCCTTTTACGGCATCGCACTCTTTCTCGTCACCACGGACGAAAAGGGCAGGAGCGCCCTCAAGGAAGTCACGGGATTGTCCCTGCTTTATTGGGCGTCGTCCCTCAACCTCTTTCTCACGGGTCATCCCGAGGCGATGCTCCCCCTTTCAGTCGCGACCCTCCTGTTTCTCTTCATCATCAACCGCATCGCGGCCATGGCCTTCATCGCCGCTTACAGCTCCGCCGGCCTCATCTTCCTCGCGTTGAAGGGCGCGCCTGTCTTGGGCGCATTAGTCGCCCTCCAGGAGAACGAGCGTTCCGTGCTCCTCGCATGCGCCTTCTGTCTTTTGCTCATCACCTTCGCGGCTTTCGTGAGGAGGCCCGATTTCACCACGGTCCTCGCCTTTTTCGGCCTCCTCTATGTCTCCGTCGATCTCCTCATGTCGGTCGGCTTCAGGCTTAAGGCCCTCCTTCTCACGCAGCCGGCCCTCGCCCTCTTGATAGTCGGGCCCCTCATGGGAATGGCGATGAAAGGAGGGAAAGAGCGCCGATGAAGCTTCTTATCGCGGCGGGAGGGACCGGGGGACACATCTTCCCGGGCATATCGGTTGCCGAGGCGCTCACCGGCAAAGGGACAGGCGAGGTATTTTTTGCCGGGACTCCCTACGGGCTGGAAGAGAAGCTTATCCCACAAAGCGGCTACAGGCTGGCCAAAATCGAGGCAAAGCCCTTCCTTGGCGCGAGCGTCAGGGCGAAGGCAGCCACCTTGCTCGCTGTCGTGCGCGGAACGCTCCAGGCCCGGCAGCTCATCAAGGCTGAGAAGCCGGACGCGGTACTCGGGATGGGCGGCTTTGCTTCCGTACCCGTCGTCCTGGCAGGTCTGTTTCTGCGCGTACCCTGCTTTCTTCACGAGCAGAACATTGCGCCCGGTTTGGCAAACAGGCTCCTCGCGGGCAGGGTGAAGGCGGTTTTCGTCAGCTTCGCCGAGAGCGCGGCCTCTCTTAAGACAAAGCAGGCGGTCCATACGGGCAACCCGATCCGCAAGGCGATGCGGGGAAAGCGCACCGCAAAGACCGGCGGCGATTTCACCATTTTCGTTTTTGGCGGCAGCAGGGGCGCCAGGAGCGTGAATAGCGCCGCCCTGGAGCTGGTTTCCCATCTCCATGCGCCCGGCCGCACAGTGATCTGCCACCAGACGGGCAGCGATGATTTCGACCGCGTCCGTGCAGCCTACAACGGCACGGCCGTCGCTCACGAAGTCTTTCCCTTCACGGACCATATGGAGCGCTACTACAACCGCGCCGATGTGGTCGTTTCCAGATCGGGCGCTTCCACGATCTTCGAGCTCTCCTACTTCAGGAAGCCCGCCGTCTTCATCCCCTATCCATTTGCGGCAGGCGGCCATCAATGGAAGAACGCTTCATACGTGGAGCGAATAGGGGGCGGCCGCGTGATCGCGAACAGCGATGTTTCCGGAGAAAGACTCTACCGCGCACTCGCGCCTTTAAGGGAGAACGCGGAAGAGCTTCGCGGCATGGGAGAGCGAATCGGGACGATTTACGTGGAGGATGCGGAAGAGAAGGTAATAAGGGGGATCGAAGCGCGTGTTCCATAAAGTGAAGAACGTCCATTTTGTCGGCATCGGCGGCATCGGGATGAGCGGCATAGCCGAGGTGCTGCTCAACCTTGGTTTCAGGGTGACAGGATCGGACGTAAGGCAGACGGAGATCACCGACAGGCTCGCCGGGCTGGGGGCGCGGGTTTTTTACGGCCATAGGGAAGAGAACGTGCAGGATGCCCATGTCGTAGTTACCTCGTCCGCGGTTAGGCCGGACAATCCTGAGGTGCAGGATGCTCGCAGGCGCGCCATACCCGTCATCCAGAGGGCAGAGATGCTCGCGGAGCTGATGAGGATGAAGTATAGCGTGGCGGTAGCGGGCGCACACGGCAAGACTACGACAACCTCCCTGGTTGCCTCCGTCCTCCGGAGCGCGAATCTCGACCCGACGTGCGTCATAGGGGGAAAGCTGAACAGCCTGGGAACGAATGCAAAGCTTGGATCGAGTCGGTACCTTGTCGCCGAGGCGGATGAAAGCGACGGCACCTTCCTGCTGCTCTTCCCGACAATCGCCGTGGTCACGAACATCGACCTGGAACACCTCGACTTCTACCGCAACATGGAAGAGATCAAGGCCGCCTTTCTCGCGTTTATGAACAAGGCGCCCTTCTTCGGGCTTGTGATCCTTTGCGTTGACGACGAGAACCTTGCAAGCCTGATGCCCTCCATCAAAAGGAGGTATATGACCTACGGCCTAACGGATGCAGCCGAGCTGAGGGCGGTAGGTCTGCGGCATAGCGGCTTCAGCGTCAGGTTCGACGTGCTGCACGGGGGCCGCCTGTTGGGAGGAGTCAGCCTGGCGATCCCGGGGGTGCATAATGTGGTCAACGCGCTGGCCGCCATAGCCGTCGGAATGGAGCTCGATATAGGCTTCGAGGCAATGGCTGAAGCCCTGGGCCAATTCTCCGGCATTCACCGCAGGCTGGAAGTGAGATGGGACGGGGAGATCAAGCTCGTCGACGACTACGGCCACCACCCCACCGAGATAAGGGCGACGCTTGCGGCCTTGCGCTCCGTCTGGAAGGGCAGGATAATAGTCGCCTTTCAGCCTCACCGCTATTCCAGGACAAAGGCGCTGGCCCGGCAGTTCGCCAAGTGTTTCAACGACGCGGACGTGCTCGTGGCGACGGAGATATACGCGGCCTCGGAGGAGAAGATAGAGGGCGTAACGGGCGCCGCTCTTGCCGAAGCCATACGGTCTGGCGGGCATCCGCAGGTGATATTTGCGCAGACAAGGGAAGAGGTTGTCGGTCGAGTGGCTGAAATCGCCAAGCCGGGCGACATGGTGGTCACCCTCGGCGCGGGCGACATCTACAAGGCGGCAGAGGAGCTTGCAGATATATGGCGCCGCAAGGCATAACCGGGCGGGTCCTGACAAACGTCTCGATGAAGAGGTACACCTCCATGAGGGTGGGAGGCCCTGCGCCCTATCTCTTTTACCCCGAGGACGAAGCCGACCTGCGTGCGGCGATCGCCTGGTGCGCTTCGAGGCGGCTCCCTTTCCGGTTCCTCGGCAACGGGACCAACGTGATCGTCGCCGACCGGGGGTTCCCTGCAGGGCTGATACGGGTAAGCAGGATGAGGCGCCTTCGGTTCACGCCGACGCAAACGGGCAGCCTCGTCGAGGCGGGGGCAGGCTTGAGTCTGAAAGGTCTCATCCAAGCTTGCGCGGCGAGAGGGCTAACGGGTCTGGAAAAGCTCTTCGGCATTCCCGGGACCGTCGGGGGCGCGCTCAAGATGAACGCGGGGAGCTTCGGCGCGGCGGTTTCCGACTGCCTGATCTTCTTTCGCTCCATGGATGAAACGGGCGCGGCGGCTAAGCGGCGAAAGGACGAGGTGCGCTTCGGGTACAGAAGCTCGTCCATCCTCGATCGGGAGTGCGTCATCGAGGCGGCCTTTGGGCTAAAAACAGGCGACCCTGTGCAGATAAAAGCGGACATGGACTACGTTTGGCGCGAAAGGCTGAAGAAACACCCCGTGGAGATGCCTTCGGCCGGCTCCATCTTCAAGAACAAGAATGGCAGCCCCTGCTGGCGCGCCATAGACCGGGCGGGCCTGAGAGGCGCACATGTCGGCGCTGCGTGCGTATCGGAAAAGCATCCTAACTTTATCGTGAACATGGGCGGCGCGAGCGCGTCCGACGTGAAACGTCTGATAGAGACCGTGAAGCAGCGCGTGGCAGAGACGACGGGCGAAACCCTGGAAGAAGAGGTGGAATTGTGGGGGTTCGATAATGGAGCGTGAGGCCTTGATGCGAAAAAAGACAGGCGTCCTCATGGGAGGCGTGTCTGCCGAGCGCGAAATTTCGCTCGCAAGCGGGCAGGCAGTGCTCGCGAGCCTCGTCAGATGTGGCTATCAGGCTGTTGGAATCGACGTGGGACGCGACCTGCCGGACCGCTTGAAAGAAGAGGAGGTAGAGGTTGCTTTCATCGCCCTTCACGGCAGGTGGGGCGAGGACGGCACGGTCCAGGGTCTCCTCGAAATGACAGCCATCCCGTATACGGGTTCGGGTGTGCTCGGATCGGCCCTCGCCATGGATAAATGTCTCGGGAAGCTGCTTCTCATGGGTCTCGACATCCCGACGCCCGCCTACGCTGTATGCCGGTCCGAAAGCGACGTCGATTTCCCGCTGCCCTTCATAGTGAAGCCGGCGAGAGAAGGCTCGACCGTAGGCATATCGATCGTGCGGCGCGAGGACGAGATCGGCCGGGCAATCAGGACTGCCTTCGAGCACGATAGCAAGCTCCTGATCGAGCAGTACGTGACGGGAAGGGAGATTACCGTGGCGGTGGTGAACGGGCGCACCCTCCCCATCGTGGAAGTGAGACCGAAATCAGGCTTCTACGACTATGCCTCCAAGTATACGAAAGGCATGACCGAGTACTTCGTGCCGGCGGAGCTGACCCCGGAAGTCGTGGAGAAAGCCCGGAATGCGGCGCTCGCCGTGTGGCGGGAGTTCGACCTCGCGGGCTGCGCGAGGATCGATATGATCGTCCAAAGGGACGTCCCCCTCGTGATCGATGTCAATACTTCCCCCGGCATGACGGAGACGTCGCTCGTGCCGAAGGCGTGGAGGCAGCTTGGATCGACTTTCGACCAACTGGTGGAGGAGATACTGCGAGGAGCGGCGTTGAAGACATGAAGCGCATCCTTTGCCTCCTCTTCGTGATTCCTTTGTGCCTCCTTTCCGTGCTGACGGGCATGTATCTCTTCTCCCGCACCGAGCCGGTCTTTCTCCTGAAAAACATCAGGATAAGAGGGGCCGAGCAGGTCGGCGAATCGGAGATCCTCGCGAAGATATATCCGTTCCTGAAGGACAGCATATTCGGGACCGATATGGAGAAGGTGAAGGCCGCCATCGTCTCCCACCCATTTGTCAAAGAGGTCCGGGTAAAAAGGGTCTTCCCCTTTTCGATCCTTATCGACGTCAAGGAACGGACCCCTTGCGCCCTCTGGGTAGGTCCCGGAGGCGACGTCCAGATGCTCGATGAGGACGGCGTCCCGTACAGGGGCATCTCAAAGGGAAACGGCCGCGATCTGCTCGTCGTCAGCGCAAAGGAAAAGAAGGAGGCGGGCCTTCTCTTCAGAGAAGTGGCGGATTGGGACCGGCAAGGGATCATTAAAAAGGACGATCTCTCCGAGGCCGTGTACAACGAGGGGAATGTGATCCTGTTCAGCCTTAACGACGGCGTCGAGATCATATTAGGCAAAGAGGAGCTTCCCGAGCGCCTCAAGCGGGCCGTCGCCGTGCTCGAGGACGCGAAGAAGAGGGGCCTCCTCATCAGGTGCATCGATGCCCGTTTTGAAAATGGCGCCATCGTAAAAGAGAGGAAGGGATGACATGACAGATAACGGGGCATTTCACGCCAGCCTCGATGTTGGCAGCACGAAGATCTGCATTGTGGTCGCCAGGATCGTCGACGGCGCGGTGAGCATCGCCGGCATAGGCGCCTATCCGTCAACGGGCCTCCGCAGAGGGGTAGTGGTCAATATCGACAGCACGGTCGTCTCCATAAAAAAGGCGCTCGAAGAAGCGGAGCTTATGGCGGGCGTCAAGATAGGGGGCTGCCTGGCGGGGATAGCAGGGGCCCATATCAAGAGTTTCAACTCGAACGGCGTGGTGGCTGTCAGGGACAAAGAGGTGCGGAGAGACGACATAGCCAGGGCCATCGACGCCGCCAAAGCCATACCCCTCTCCGCCGACCGGGACCTCATTCACGTCATACCCCAGGAGTATATCGTCGACGACCAGGACGGCATAAAAGATCCCCTGGGCATGAGCGGCGTCCGCCTGGAAGTGAAGGTGCACATCGTCTCCGGCGCCGTCGCCGCAGCCCAGAATATTATCAAGTGCTGCTACCTGGCCGGCCTTGCCGTGGATGACCTGATTCTGGCGCAGCTCGCCTCCGGCGAAGCCACCCTTACCCCCGAGGAGACAGAGATAGGGGTCGCATTGGTCGACATCGGCGGGGGGACGAGCGACATCGCCGTCTATGCGAACGGCAGCATCAGGCATACCGCAATCCTCCCCTTCGGGGGCAGCCATATCACCAACGACATCGCTATCGGCCTCCGCACGCCGGTAGAGGAAGCGGAAAAGATCAAAAAGAAATACGGGTGCGCCCTTTCGAAGATGATCGGCGCCAACGAGACCATTGAGGTGCCGAGCGTGGGCGGGAGAAAGCCGAGGACGTTGATGCGCAAGACCCTTGCGGACATCATAGAGCCGAGGGTCGAGGAGATTTTATCCCTTATAGACGGGGAGATCAAGAAATCGGGGTACGCGAAGCTCCTCGCGTCAGGGGTGGTGCTTACGGGCGGATGCGCAAACCTGGAAGGGATTGTGGAGCTGGCGGAGAGCGTTTTCAGCCTGCCCGTGAGAAAAGGTTTGCCCATAGGCGTTGCCGGCCTTGTCGACGTTGTGAACAACCCCATCTATGCGACTGGCGTCGGACTGATCTTGCGCGGCTTCGGGGAGAACAGGGGGAAAGGCTACGAGAAGCGGGACATATTCAAAAAACTGAGAGAAAAAGGATTAGGAAAGATAAAGCGAATATTCGATGAAATCTTCTGATGGAGGGCGGCATGTTCTATATGGATGAGAGCAACGGTTTTTCGGCGAAGCTGAAGGTTGTGGGCATCGGCGGCGGCGGCTGCAACGCCGTCAACAACATGGTGGAGGCGGGTCTCCAGGGCGTGGAGTTCGTCGCGGTGAATACCGACGTCCAATCCCTCAACGCGAACAAGGCGTCCGTCAAGATCCAGATAGGCACAAAACTGACGAGGGGTCTCGGCGCAGGGGCGAACCCCGAGGTCGGGAGGCAGGCTGCCCTTGAAGACGCCGAACAGATCGCCGAGGCCCTCAAAGGCGCCGACATGGTCTTCCTCACGTGCGGTCTGGGCGGCGGGACCGGCACAGGGGCATCGCCGGTCATCGCAGAGGTATCGAAAGAAATGGGCGCCCTGACCGTTGCGGTTGTGACGAAGCCCTTCGCCTTTGAAGGAAAAATGCGGAATTTCCAGGCGGAGGACGGCCTGGGAAAGCTTAAAAGCCAGGTCGATACGCTGATCACCATCCCCAACCAGAGGCTTTTGTCTGTGGGCGGCAAGCATATGACCATAAAAGACGCGTTCGTGAAGGCCGACGAGGTGCTCCTCCACGCGGTGAGGAGCATATCGGACCTGATAATATCGGACGGCTACGTGAACGTGGACTTCAAGGACGTCCAGACAGTGATGAGGGAAAAAGGGCTGGCCATCATGGGGGTCGGCATGGCGTCGGGCGACAGGAGAGCCGTCGAGGCGGCGCAGAAGGCGATTCGAGCCCGCTCCTCGAAGACGTCACGATCCACGGCGCCAGGGGCGTGCTTATCAATGTGACCGGCAGCTCGAATATGACGCTGCACGAGGTGAACGAGGCGTCGACACTGATTCAGGAGCAGGCGCATGAAGAGGCCCATGTCATCTGGGGCCTGGTCTTTGACGAATCGATGGAAGAATCGGTAAGGATCACGGTGATCGCGACCGGCTTCGAGGAGCAGGCCGCCGTGCCGGAGGAGAGACCGGAAAGGCGCGCCGAGAAGCTCTTCGAGGATGAGAGCATGCCCGCGTACATGAAAAGGAACGTGAAGGTCGACATGCGGGATGTCCGTCCCAAGCCGGGCAATTTCGATCTCGACGACGACAGGTACGACATCCCGACGTTCCTGAGGAAGCAGGCTGATTGAGCCGCGCCGGAAGAAAGGAGCTGCTCAGCCGCGAGCGGGGATGCGTCCTCAAGAAGTGGACTAACAGATCGCCGGTATGCGTTGTCTTTCCAAACACGTACTATATCGGCATGTCGAACCTCGCCGTCCACCTGATCTATCGCGAGCTGAACAGCCGGCCCGACGTTGTCTGCGAGAGGGTCTTCCTCGCTCCCGGCGAAAAGCCCCTGTCGGTGGAGAGCGGCCGGCCGTTGGGCGCTTTCGAGGTTGTTTTTTTTACCCTCTCCTTCGAGATGGATTATCCGAACGTGGTCGCCATGCTCCTGGACAGCGGGATTCCCATCGATCCTATGCAGAGGGGCCGGGGCGATCCGCTGATCGTGGGAGGCGGAGTGTGCGTCATGGCGAACCCCGAGCCGATGAGCCCTTTCTTCGATCTCTTCATAATGGGGGACGTGGAGGCCTGCCTGCCTCCTTTCATCGAGCGATACCTGGAGGCGAGGAAGAGGGAAAGGGGCGAGGCGCTAAACGAGCTCTCCTCCTGGCCGTGGGTTTACAACCCAGCTCGTCTGCGCGTCGCCTACGGGGAAGATGGGACGGTGCAGGAACTGGCGCCTCCAGGTTTTGGCGTCGAAATAGAGAGATACAGGGGCAAAAGCCTCGCCGCTTCGGCTATCATCGCCCGCGACACGGAATTCTCGGACATGCTCCTCGTCGAAGGCGCGAGGGGCTGCCCTTCCGCGTGCGCCTTCTGCCTGGCCGGCAACATCTACCCCTTTACCGTCGACAGGCTCGAAAAGATAGGCAGCGACTCCACTGACGTGGGCATCATCGGCGGCGGCGTCTCTTTTCACCCGCACCTGTCCGAAATCATAAGGCGGCTCACCGAGACGGGCGTGCGCGTCCATCTACCCTCGCTAAGGCTCGACGAGGCGCCCCTCGAAGTGATCGACATGATCAGAAAGACGATCAAGACGCTCACCTTTGGCATTGAGGCGGGGACGGAAGCGCTCCGGAGGCGCCTCGGCAAGCCCTTCTCAGATGAGGAGATCGCCGGCCGGATCGAGGCGATAGCAGAAATGGCCCCCTTCCACTTCAAGTTCTACTTCATGGTCGGCCTGCCTGGCGAAAGCCGGGAGGACGTGGATGCAATAGTGGACCTCGTGAAGCGCATCCTCCACCTCCTCGTCAAAAAAGGCAGCAAAAAAGGCAGGATCGGCGCTATTACCGTCCATGCGAGCCCCTTTGTGCCGAAGGCCGCCACCCCTTTCCAGTGGCTCGCCATGGACGAGGCGAAATTGCTCAAGGAAAAGCTATCCATCCTCGCCAGAGGGCTCGGAAAGGTCGCGAACACGCATTTTACCCATGAATCAGTGAAATACAGCTTTCTCCAGGGGGTGTTTGCCCGGGGGGACAGGAGGCTCAAGGATGCGATCATCCGGTTTGCTAAAGGGGAGACCTTGTCGGCGGTCATGAGAGAAAGTCCTCTCAATCTTCATTTCTATGCAGCGAGAGAAAGGCGGGAGAATGAGATCTTCCCATGGGACTTCATCAGCGGGACGGCGGAAAAGACGCTCCTTCTCCGCCGGCTTCGCGTGAGTCTCCCCGGCTTCAGGCAGGAGGAACGCCAATGACCGCTTCACGCCGCGTCCTTTTGTTAGTCCTTCCTGCGTTGCTTCTATCGGCCGGCGCTCTGTGCGCCTTTGAGCGGCCGGACGTGGAGAGGCTCAAGGAGCTCAACCGCTGCGTGAGCTGCGACTTGAGCGGCGCCGATCTGACCGGCGTAAACCTCGCTTATGCCGACCTTGCCAAGGCCGACCTCTCTCGGGCGAACCTGTTTGGCGTGCAGCTCGGCCAGGCCAAGCTTGCAGGCGCCAATCTGACCGGCGCCGATCTGTCAGGGGCTAAGCTCTATATGGCGGACCTGACCGGCGCGAACCTGTCCGGCGCAAGGCTGATTGATGCAAGGTTGTACAAAGCGACGCTCGACGGCGCCGATCTGTCGCGCGCCGATCTGTCCGATGCCTTATGGGTGGACGGCAAAAAGTGCGGCCCCGGCTCTCGAGGGGAATGCGTCGTGCAGGTGAAACAAAATGAGGACGGCAAGACGCCGTCCTCGCCTGGTTCTCGATAGGGTGAGCCTTAAGACCCCGCCAGCGCGGTGTTGGCCTTTTTGGCAAGCCTGGAAATCCTACGGGCGGCCTGGTTCCGATGGATCACGCCTTTGGATGAGGCCTTGTCGAGGTAGGCGATGGCGGTCTTCGTTGCCGCTTCGACGTTTGTCTTATCTTTCTCGTTCATGGCGGCCAGGGCCTTCTTTATATGCGTCTTCATCGTCGATTTCACGTGGGAATTCCGAAGACGCCTCTTTTCCGCCTGGATCGTCCTCTTTATCGCGGATTTGTTTTTCCTCAAGCCTGACCTCCGGTAATAGTCTTTCATTACTATAGCATGGGGGGCCGCCGGCCGTCAATGAGAACGTGAGCCTATTTGGGGACCTCGCCGAGCGGGATGCCCAAAGCGTCGGCCACCCCCTTGCCGTATGCCGGGTCGGCCTTCAGGCAATTGCCGATGTGGCGTATCTTAATCATCCTCGGCGCATCGCCCATCGCCCTGCCGGTGTTTTCACAGAGGACCTTCTGCTGGGCGGCGCTCATCAGCCGGAAGAGCTTGCCGGGCTGGGTGTAGTAGTCGTCATCGTCTTCACGGAAATTCCAGTGATCCGCCGCCCCCTCCAGGGCCAGCGGCGGCTCCGCGAAATCGGGCTGCTCCTGCCATTCACCGTAGCTGTTCGGTTCGTAGTGGAGGGTACTGCCGTAATTGCCGTCAACCCGCATGGCGCCGTCGCGGTGGAAGCTGTGGTACGGGCAGCGGGGGGCGTTGACCGGGATCTGGTGGTGGTTCACGCCCAGGCGGTAACGTTGGGCGTCGCCGTAGGAAAAGAGACGCCCCTGGAGCATCTTGTCAGGCGAAAACCCTATGCCGGGGACGATGTTGGCCGGGTTGAAGGCGGACTGTTCGACCTCGGCGAAGTAGTTTTCCGGGTTCTTGTTCAGCTCGAGAACGCCCACCTCGATCAAGGGATAATCCTTGTGATACCAGACCTTGGTCAGGTCGAAGGGGTTGTAGGGGAAGGTCGCCGCATCCTTCTCCGGCATGATCTGCACATGAGAAAGTCCAGCGAGGGAAGTCCCCTTTTTCGATGCTCTCGTAGAGGTCGCGTTGGTTGTTTTCCCGGTCCTTGGCGATGATCGCCTCGGCCTCTTCGTCGGTCAGGTTTTTGATGCCCTGCTGGGTCTTGAGGTGGAACTTGACCCAGTACCGCTCGTTCTTGGCGTTGATGAAGCTGAAGGTGTGGCTGCCGAAGCCGTGCATGTGGCGGTAGGAATAGGGGATACCCCGGTCGCTCATCACGATGGTAACCTGGTGGAGCGCCTCCGGCAGGGAGCTCCAGAAGTCCCAATTGTTCTTGGCGCTGCGCATGTTGGTGCGGGGATCCCGTTTCACCGCGTGGTTGAGGTCGGGGAACTTGAGGGGATCGCGGAGGAAGAAAACCGGCGTGTTGTTACCCACCAGGTCCCAGTTCCCTTCTTCGGTATAGAACTTCATTGCAAAACCCCGGATGTCCCGTTCGGCGTCGGCGGCGCCGCGCAAGGGCGTCCGCGCGTGAAAGTGAAGAGAAGACGCCCGCGCCGCGCGGAAGAGGATAGGCATAATAGTTCCCTCCCTTTGCCACGAGCCTGACCCGCAGCACCTCCTCGACCCCGATGGTCGAAGGGAGCTTGTAGGGGGTGATGCACGATACGGACCTCTCCGGGGTCGAGACGCCGCAAAAGCGCTCGTAGACAGCCTTGAGGAAGGTCCTGAAGCTGATTGCGGCAGAGACGGGATACCCCGGTATGCCGAAGACGGGCTTGCCCTCGATGAGCCCGAATATGGTCGGTTTGCCCGGCATCATGGCTACGCCGTGAAAAATGACCTCGCCTAATTCCCGGATGACGCCCTCCGTAAAGTCCTCCGTGCCGGCGCTCGAGCCGGCGTTGACGATGAGCACGTCGTGGGCCGAGACATGCTGATTCAAGATAGCCCGCAGGCGTTCGCGGTCCCGGGCGATTTCGGTTTTTGTCGCCTCATAGCCCATCTCCCCGGCAAGGGCCATGAGGGTGTAGGAGTTGAAATCGATCAACCTGTGGGGGAGGATTTCCGGGCCGGGTTCATCGTAAATATCGACCAGCTCATGCCCAGTCGGGATGATAAGAAGCCTCGGTTTTCTCACCGCCCTCAGCGTTCTTATGCCTGCGGCCAACAGCAGTCCGACGTCGAGGATCCCCAGCCTGAAATTGACGGGGAAAAGCATGTCGCCCTCGATGATGTCTTCTCCTGTCAATCTCACGTGCTGCCATAGGGAGGCCGGTTTTCTGACGATGATCTCCCGGTCCCTCTCTTCCACCTCTTCTACCATGATGACCGCGTTCATGCCTCGGGGCAGAGGATCGCCCGTATTCACGAGAACAGCGTCCTTCCCTTTAACAAGGACGACGGGGCTCGCGAGGTCCGCATCGAGGGCGGCCTCAAAGGAGACCGCATAGCCGTCCATGGCCGCAGAGGTGAAGGGGGGGTTCGACCGCGCTGCAAGGACAGGCTTTGACGTCGCCCGGCCCGGGCACGCCGGCGTCGGTATCTCTTCATCCGCCTCCAGGGGTCCGATCGCTGCCAACACCCTCCGGATGGCTTCTTCTTTGCCTATGGTCGTGAGATATCTATTAGCCAAGAGGGAGTACCTCGACCTCGACGCCGACCTCGATGCCCTCCTGTCCTTCAGGCACCACCACGTACCCGTCTGCCTTTGCAAGGCTGGAGATGACCGACGACTTCGCGAAGATGGGCGTCACGAGGGGCGTCAGCCCTTCGCGCCTCTCCACGCGCACCCTTACGTACTCCTCAATCCCGTAGGCTGACGGTATGTTTGCCGTCAATCTCCCGCTGAAACGCCCGGGGGGACCGGCAGTCCTCTCGCCTTTCAATCGCGCGAGAAGGGGCTGCACGAACCTGAGAACGACCATGGCGCAGGAGACAGGATGGCCGGGAAGACCGAATACCGGCTTGTCCCATAGGGCGGCAAAGATCGTCGGCTTGCCCGGCTTGATGTTGAGACCGTGAAAGAGGACCTTCCCGCCAAGCGCCTCGACAGCCGCCGTCATGAAATCGCTCTGCCCCTTCGAGCTCCCGCCTGAGAGGAGTATCGCATCGCACTCCCTGAGGGACGAAAGCCTCGAAATTATATCGTCGATCGTGTCTTTAGCTATTCCTCCGAACCGTACGAGGCAACCTTGGCTTTTCAATAGATTCGACACCGTGTGGGCGTTGATGTCGCGGACCTTGCCGGCTTTCAGCTCCCGGTCAACCGGCACGATCTCGTTGCCCGAGGAGATCAGCCCGACCTCGGGCCGAACGTATACGGGAACGCGGGCTGCCCCTATGGCGGCGAGCACGCCTGCGTCGAAAGGCGATATGACCTGCCCTTTTTCGAGCACGGCCTGTCCTTTCCGCAAGTCTTCGCCCCTGAAGCAGATATTTTCTCCTTTGCGTATCGCGCGCGTTATTTCGACGGCGCCGTCCGCTTGCCTTGCATGCTCGACCATCGCCACGCCGTCCGCGCCGTCCGGCATCATTGCGCCGGTCGCGAGATAGACCGACTCGCCGTCGTTGACCCGCTTTTCGGCGGGCGTGCCGACCAGCACTTCTCCAACCACGCGGAGAAAGGCGGGCGTGCCTTCCCGCGCCCCGTAGGTGTCCTTGGCCTTTACCGCGTAGCCGTCCACGAGAGAACGCGGAAAAGGCGGTATATCTTCCGGTGCGGTGATCTGTGCCGCTAGCGCCCTACCGGCCGAGCGCTCAAGGGGAACTACCTCTTCGCGCAAGTGGCCCATAGGAAACGAAGCGATAAACCTGAGCGCTTCCGCCGGCGTGATCGATGTCAGGAATTCCACGAAGAAATATCACCGATAATCGTACTTGTGATCTTCAAATATACAGATTTGCCCGAAAATTGTCAACGCAGCCGCCCCAAAGAAGACTTTACATCCAAAAAACGCGGAGGTATCATATTAAACAAAATGAAAGCAGAAGAGGCCGTCAAGTCCATCGCCGAGGGCGCCCGGGCGAAAGAAATCGTGGAAAAGGTCCTCGCCCTGACCAGGGACGAGCAGGAAGAGTTGGTGCAGGTCCTTGGCGGGATGAAGAGCGACAACGCTGCCCTGTTCTTGAGCGGCATTTATCCGTCCGTTAGCGACAAAAAACTGCAGAAACTGATAAAGAGGGCGCTTTTCCGGTTGAAGACCCAGGGCATTCGCGTCGAAGAGCCGAGGATGCCCGGGGAACCCGCGCTGAGAAGAGTGGAGACCGTCCGGGAGGCGCGCGGCTTTTTGTCGAATTACGACGAGGCGATGACGAGAGTGGCCCTGGCCGCCCTGGAGGGCAAGAAGAACCAATTCATCCTGGGCAGCGCGGTGCTCCACTTTTCCAACGGCCTTGCCGAGCTGAAGACGTTCCCCGCGAGCAGGGACGAGCTTGAGGAGTTTGTGAAAGACTTTTCGCTGCGCATGTCTTCGGGCATGGTGCTTCTACCCATATCCGCCGCTTATGCAGGCTGCCTGATCGAAGAGGCCTCCGGCTTGTCCGGTAATGAGGCCAGCGAGGCCAGGGACTTAAGCCGCATGCTTTCGGCGGCGCCTGGGAACGTCAGGAAGCCCGGCGACATCTATCATTTGGCGGCGCCCGATACTGCTTCCGAGGCTTCGGCCGACGCCGTCTTCAGCGACGAGATCTTCGAGCCCTTTGCGCTCCGATGGCCGGGCATCGAAGAAGACCGGAAAAAGCTGCACGAGGCCGTCAAGTCCGCGATTATCCTTCCGCCTTACGCAATAGAGGAGAGGAGGCAGGCATTCCTGAACGAGCTCGCCGGAAGCGAGAGGACGGCTGCGAGTCTGCCCCTTCTCAAGAGGATGCTCGAGGATTATGCCTATCTCTTCTACTGCTCGAAAAAATTCGATCATTATAAGGGCCTCCTTGCCGTCATTGCATCCCCGGAAGGGTTGAAGGGCGCGTTTCTGCGCTTCGCGCAGAAGACGTTCGAGGAAATGGAGGAGACGGACGCCCGGCAGCCGGGCGTCGTCGTCGACCCTTATTCCCTCTTAAAGAGGTAGCATTCCATACTCAACATGCACGCCCGCTACATAGTAAAAGACGCCTTCTACAAGAAAGCGAAAAAGGAAGGGTTCCGGGCGAGAAGCGCTTACAAGCTCGAAGAGATGCAGCAAAGGTTCGCCCTGATAAAAAAAGGCGACAAGGTGCTCGACCTCGGCGCCGCGCCGGGGAGCTGGCTGCAGCTGGAATCGGCGCTCGTGGGCGAGGCCGGACTGGTTGTCGGCCTCGACATCCTGCCTGCAGCGCCCCTGGGCGCCTCCAATGTAGTGGTAAGAAAGGCCGACATACGAAGAGTCGATGTGCAGGCCCTTCTGCTGGAGCTCGGCATCCCGGCCTTCGACGCCGTGACCTCCGACGTCGCCCCGAACCTCTCGGGGCTAAGGGAGGTCGACCTTGCCCGGATGCAGGACCTTCATGAAGCCGTCCTCAGGATCGCAGACATTGGTCTCGCAAGGGGAGGGAACCTCGTCGTCAAACTCTTCTTCGGCCCGGATTTCGCCGATGCGGCAGCCGGCCTGAAGGCCCGTTTTTCGAAGGTTTCGGCGTTCAAGCCGAAGGCGTCGCGGCCGGTGAGCGATGAGATGTATCTCCTAGGCCTGGGGAAACTGTGAGGCTGTCTGCCTTCCTTTCCCCTCGACGATAATCGTATATTCCCCCCTCGTCTCGTCCGCCGTCGCCTCTTCCAGCACCTCTTCGACGCGGCCCCGCATGATTTCCTCGTGCAGCTTGGTCAGCTCCCTGCAGACGACGACTCTCCTCCCCGGCGCCTCTTCCTTGACGGCGGCGAGGGTTGCCGCGATCCGTCTGGGCGATTCGAAGAGCACCACGGGGAAAGGGCCGGAAAGCAGATCGCGTAGGGTTTTCTTCTTTTTTCCCTTTTTCTGAGGCAGAAAGCCGTAGAAAAGGAACCTGGCGGGGGAGAGGCCCGATACGGAGAGGGCGGCAAGGGCGGCAGAAGGACCGGGGACGGCGAAAACCCCGATGCCCGCCTTGCAAGCCTCCCTCACCACGACGTCGCCTGGGTCCGAGATGCATGGCGTGCCGGCCGCGGTAATCAGCGCCGCTTTCTTGTCCGACCCGAGGCGGCCGACGATCACACCGGCCTGCCGTTCTTCATTATAACCGTTGATCGTTATGATCGGCTTACTGATGTCGAGATGGCTCAGCAGCTTGAGGGCCCTTTGACGGTCCTCGGCAACAACGAAATCGACTTCCCGCAACACCTCGGCGGCCCGAAGGGTGATGTCCTTCAGGTTGCCTATCGGCGTGGCGACGACATAGAGAAGAGCTGCCATCCGCGCCTCCTTTATAAACTATAATAATACCGCCGACGCCCCCATCCGGGCAAGAAGCGGACTCGGCCGGGCCTAAAAAAGGCTTATCCTCCGGCGCCGGGATCGATTGTCCGTCCCGGCGGCGCATATCGGCAAAGAACTTGACAATTGCGGATTATTCGACCAAAATAAAAACGGTATGCTCAAACTGCTCTCTTTCCTTGCCGTCATAATGCTGGCGCCCCTGCCCGGCATCGCGGCGGTCTATGGGTACGTCGATAGTCAGGGCGTATATCACTGCACCAACCACAGGCCGGCCGGCAAGGGATACCACGTGGTCATAGAGGAACGCGGCGTAGACGGGCCGGGTCCGGCTTCGGCGGGGGTCCTCGACAAGAATGCCTACGACAGCATCATCAAGCGACATTCAGAGGCGAACGGGCTCGACTATCGTCTGGTCAAAGCGGTGATGCTGGCCGAATCGAACGGGAACCAGGCGGCGATCTCCCAGAAAGGCGCCCGGGGCCTGATGCAGATCATGCCGGACACCGCTGCCGAGATGGAGGTGCGCGATCCTTTTGATCCTGACGAGAACATCGGGGCAGGAACGAGATACCTGAAGTTGCTGCACCGACTTTTCGACGGGAATCTCGAGCTTGTTCTGGCTGCATACAATGCCGGGCCGCAAAAAGTCATACAGAACATGACAGTCCCTCCCATAAATGAGACGATCAGCTACATTAGAAGGGTCAAGTCTTACTACGACAGACTCAAAGATTCTCAATGAAGAACCGGGATGAAACAACCTCTGTCTGGACGCTTCCAAACAGATTAAGTCTTGTAAGGATACTCTTCATACCGGCAATACTCGTCCTGATATCGAGGCAGAACGAGCAGCTTCGCTTTGTCTCATGCATCCTCTTCATCATCGCCGGGATCACCGACGGCCTCGACGGCCTGATCGCGCGTCGCATGAGAATGAAGACGAAGCTTGGCGTCTACCTTGATCCGATCGCGGATAAGCTGCTCATATCGACTGTCCTGATCGCGCTTTCCTGCTACGGGCTTGTCCCCCTGTGGATCACGATCGTCATGGTGAGCCGCGAATTCGTGATTAACGGCCTGAGGTCGTTTTATGCGGGAGAAGGCGTCACTATGTACCCTTCCCTTGCGGGAAAGCTGAAAACGACGCTGCAGATCGTGGGGATTGCCTGCGTGCTTTTCGGCCCGGCGCTCTATGTGCCGGGCTCCTCGTCATCTACGCCTCCCTCTGTTTCAGTCTCTATTCAGCCTGTAGATATATAGGCGCAATCTTCTGGCCCAAAGGCGCCTAAGACGGCCGGAGATCTGAAATAATTGATTGATTAACCTCGCGCCCGACGCCCATGCGGAAAAAGGGCAAACGCCGCCCCCGGAGCGAATTAGGTGAAAAGGGCGGGGACGGCGAGTCCTCACGCCGGGACCAAGAACGGCTCGGACCTCCCCCTACAGGCGCGTTTCAGCCTTTCGCTGAATTCTTCGGCGCTGAACCTGTATTCCTGGGTGCCGTAGGATTCAACCGCAAAGGAGGCGCAGACGCTGCCCATCAGCGCGCAACGCTCGATGTCGAGCCCCTGAATGAGGCCCGTGAGGAGGCCCCCGCGGTAGGAGTCGCCCGCCCCCGTGGGATCGAGGACTCGTTTTGCCTTTACGAGAGGGATGTCTATCTCTTCGCCTGCCGTATGGACCCTTGAGCCGAGGTCTCCGAGAGTGGTGATAAGGGCCCCCGACCGTTCTATCAGGCTTTCTTTGGCGAGTCCGGTCTTATTGACGATAAGGTCCAGCTCGTAGTCGTTTGAGATAAGGATGCTGCATCCGGAGACGGCCTCGATCAGGTCGTTTCCATCCAGCATGGGCAGCGATTGTCCCGGATCGAAGATATACTCTATGCCCCGCTCTTTGCACAAGCGCGGATAGTTGACCATATCGTCGAGATTGCCCGGAGAGACGATGCACAAGGTCTCTTCCGGCTCAAGCTTGTCGAAATCGAGCCCCGACGTATACTTCATGGCCCCCGGGTGAAAACCGGTGATCTGATTGTCGGCCAGGTCCGTAGTAATGTAGGCGCTTGCGGTGAATTCGTCCTCGATGATCCTGATATGGTCGTGGGAGATGCCGTTTTTCTCGAGCCAAAGAAAATAGGGCTCGCAATCGCGGCCTCCCAGGGTTGCGGAGATAAATGAGCTCACCCCCAGAAGACTTAGGGAATAAGCGATGTTGCCGGCCGTTCCCCCGAACTTCTCACGTACCCCGTTCACCTGAAAACAGATATTGAGGACGTGTATCTTTTCGGGCAGGATGTGGTGGGAAAAGTATCCGGGGAAATCCATGATCCTGTCGTAGGCCAGAGAACCGGAAACGATAACCGTCTTTTTCATAAGCGCCAGATCGCCTCGAAATCTCCTTCTGCCATGCAGCGCAGCCAGTCGCCGGCATCAGGCTCCGGCGAGGGGAACGGGCACATTTCCGAATCGTGAAAGACCCGGCCCTGTCTCACCTGGCAGACAGGCCACCCGGGCACGCCGGGCGAAACGCAGGCGTTGTCGTTGATCCGGTAGACGAGGAACTCCGTGTCGCTGCAAAAGATCCGGTAGCTAAAGTCCCGGCGCCTGATTTTAATGTTCCGGTTCAGCCATCCCTTTTCTCTGAAGAGAGAGACGAAATGGCCCAGTACTTCATCTTGTTCGTTGCCTTTCAGTCTCTTCATGTCGCCATCCCCCTATATGCCCGGAAGTCCTCCCCGATAGAAAGAAAAATAAAGGTCCCGTGGACAAATGTCAAGAATAATACGCGGGCTTGCGCACGGACGCCGGCATCATGTATAGTTTGAGGAATGGACGTCGACGCGGTAATTCGAAGGCCACGGGCATGTCGGCGACAAGCGCTGCATCCCGGAGATGAAAGAGACAGAACATGTTCCCCCGCCGCCGCTATTTGACAATCTTTGAGGTTCTATAGGATGTTATGGGGGATCGCGGAAGCCGGAAGGCAAATCAGGGAATGACGCTTCGAAAGCTTCGCAACAAGCTCCTTTTTCTCACACAAACGGCTGCCCCGAAAAAAATCCTCAACCTGATCGTCAAGGAAATCGAGCTTGTTCTCAATCGCTCCCGGCTTGTTTGTCTTCCTAATGCGCTCACCATCGACATCGGCAACGTGTGCAATCTCAGATGCCCGCTCTGTCCGACCGGGAGGGGCGACAAGAGCGCCGGCCGAGGCCTGATGAAAATTGAAGACTACAAGAAGGTAGTCGATGAGCTGGCCCCCTGCCTCACGAACCTACAATTGCACAACTGGGGCGAGCCGCTGCTCCACGATGGTCTCGTCGACATGATCCGTTACGCCAAGGAGAGGTCGATCCCTGTGAGCATCAGCACCAATCTCACCCTGCTCAAGCCTGACCAGGCAGAAGGTCTGATGGGGACCTTCATGGAGAAGATCTTTATTTCATGCGACGGGGCGAGCCGGGAGACCTATGGGAAATACAGGGTGGGGGGCGATTTCGACAAGGTAGTCGACAACATCCGGATGCTTGTGAGGGCAAAGAAAAAGATCGGGAACAGATACACCCGCCTGAAGCTCCTGTTTCACGTATTTCGCCACAACGAGCACGAGATAGGCGGTATAAAAGACCTCGCGAGGCGCCTTGGGGTGGAGCTTTTGATCGACCGGATGAGACCCGACATGGGCAAGGAGATATTCGAGAAGGCAAGGGACGCGATCAGGAGAGACAGGGAATGGATGCCCGAAAACAAAGAATATTCTCCTTTCGACCTCGAAAAGGAAGAGAAGCTGAAGGCCACTGCATGCCGCGAGCCCTGGGGCAAGTCGGTCGTGAACTGGGACGGAAGCGTGTTTCCCTGTTGCGCGGTCTACGGCGACCGGTACAGCTTCGGCAATGCCCTTTCCGAGGGCTTCGCATCCGTCTGGAACGGAAAAAAATACGTCGCGGCGCGAAGAGAGATCCTGGGCAAGATAAAGGAAAGCAACACCATCTGCCATATTTGCAAGCAGAACGATTTTCTCCATTTATGAGAGCGCCCGAATCGACGCTTTGCGACTAAAGGACCCGATCTTTCATGACGCCGCAAGGTCTTTTTTAGTCCCCTCGCAACTCATACCTGCGCGCTTTTTTTAGCTCCGATCCGGCCTTAAGTACAAGCGAAGGAGCTTTACGAGATACTCGACTTTAAGCAGCGTACGGGGACGGACCGCGATTGCCCTTGCCAGGCGCCTCCGAGCGGCCCGCCTCTGTCCTGATCGGTAGAACCTTCTAAAGAACTCCAGGTTCCGGTATGCGGTAAAATTTTTTCTCAGGTCCTCAAGCGCCCCTTCGTAGCAGGGATCATTGAAAATCGTGTCGACGAGCGCATCGCCCTGCCTTTCTATCTCTTCCATGCTGTGACGCAGGCTGTCGGCGTGGCTGCACGTCACCGCAGTCGGCCGCGCAAGAAAGGCGCCCTTCCTTCGGAAGAAGACCTTGGTGAAATAGGCGATGTCTTCCCCGTTCGACAAATGAACGGGAAAGGCGAACCGTCTTGCTGCCTCGCTCCTCACGAGGATGGCGCATGTCGCGAAGGGGAGACGTCTCGAAAGAAGCATCCTTTCCATCGAGTCCGAAACGAAGTCCCCGCCTCGTCCTGCATCACGGGTAAGGACTTCCCTGCCGTTCCTGAGGGAATAGGCGGTCGTGGTAACAAAGTCGATGTCGGGCCTTTCCAGAAAGGCCCTTAGCCTCGTCTCCACGGCGTCTTTCTTGAGGTAGTCGTCAGCGTCGAGAAAGGCGATGAATTGGCCCCGGGCGAGTGCGAGCCCGGCGTTCCTCGCCGAC
This sequence comes from uncultured delta proteobacterium, assembly GCA_963733345.1. Taxonomy (GTDB): domain Bacteria; phylum Desulfobacterota; class Syntrophorhabdia; order Syntrophorhabdales; family WCHB1-27; genus BOG-1155. The sequence goes on along the minus strand of CAVTDX010000015.1, from coordinate 15,894 downwards.
GAGACGCCCTTGTTCTCCTGAAACACGTAGAAAATGGACCGGCCCATTTCATGGACGACCCGCCCGGTGTCGTCGGTGGACCCGTCGTCCACGACGATGACCTCGACCATCCCATACGACTGGTCGAGGCAGCTCCGGATGGCCCTGGGCAGATAGGAGGCGTAATTGTAAGTCGGGATAATTATCGAAACTAACGGGTTTTCGTTCCCGCCGGCCGCCGCTGGTCCGTCCTCGCCCATCTCGCCAGAGTATAGCACGACTTTACATTCTCCGGCGAGATGGATAATATTACTGAAAAAGGGAGCATGTTGCCCGCGAGGCTGGAGGCCGTGATATGGAAAAAGCGAGACTGGGCAAGACCGGTTTGATTGTGACGAGACTGGGCTGGGGGGGCATCCCCATTCAGCGCGTGCCCGAGGACGAGGCTGTTTCGGTAATAAGGGGGGTAATAGAAATGGGCGTGGACCTTCTGGACACCGCCCGCTCGTATACGAACAGCGAGCACCGGGTGGGCCTGGCGCTCAAACGGGTGGACAGGCCCGTCGTCCTTTCGTCAAAATCGCAGGTGCGGACGGCAAAAATCTACGATGAAGCGCACGAAAGTCTGAGGCAATTGGACGTAAGAAAGATCGACATCTATCACCTGCACGGCGTTTCGAACATGGCGGACTATGAGAAGATTATGGGGCCGGGCGGCGCTTACGAGGGATTGGAGCGCGCGCGGGATGAGGGATTGATCGATCATATAGGCCTTAGCAGCCACAATCTCGATGTGTTGGCTAGGACAGTCGACGAAGGCCGCGTTGCCGTCGTCATGGCCTGCTACGGTCTTCTCGAGCCCGACGCAGCCGTCAAGGTATTTCCGCAGGCTCGGGCCAGGGACATCGGCATACTGGCGATGAAGCCTTTTTCGGGCGGAGTGGTCGAAAAAGCAGGTCCCGCGCTCAGGTATGTCCTTTCGACCGAAGGCATCGTGCCGATCCCGGTCGGAAACAATCGAGAAGGCGCGGGAGAATTGGAAGATCTTTATGGAAGGAGGCCCCCTCGCCGAGGCGGATAAAGAGTGGATAGAGGCCATTCGCAAGGAGTTCGAACATCAATTCTGCCGCCGATGCGATTATTGCCAACCATGCACCGAACAGATCGCCATCCAGTTCGTACTCGGGGTAAAATCGTTCATCAAGCGGTTCGGCGCCCAGCTGCAGCAGGCGCGCTCGGTAAAAAACAACATGGAAAAGGCCCGTCATTGCTCGGAATGCGGGGAATGCCTCCGGCGCTGTCCTTACGGGCTGCCGATCCCCGACCTGATAAAGGAGAACCTTTCCCTTTATGACGCTTTTATGAGCGGCCTCGAGCCGTTAATTAGCGGAAGGTCGGTTCAATGCCCGCGCTCTTCGATGGAGTGGATCGACCGGCCCTTAGGATGCCGGAGGGGACGTAGACGTTGTTTTTCCGCCTTGCGGGCGTTGACAGCGCCGGTCGCGGGACATACCTTTACAGGAAGAAGTGCGGGGGAGGTTTGCGAGGCGGCCGGAGGGAGGACGAGAACAGCATAAGGAGGCCATAATGCCCAGTTGCGAAGAGATGAAAAAGGGACGGATTTACGAATGCGTCGAGTGCGGACTTCAATTGCAGGTAGTGAGCGAATGCAAGACCTGCAGCGACGAATCGTCGACATGCGGTTGTCCCTGCAGTTTCACATGTTGCGACAAAGAGCTGACATTGAAGCGACAATAGGGCTCTCAGGACCGCCGACGATTACGCGAACGGCCGCGTGTCGCCGATAAGCGGCTTTCCTCGAAAGACCATAAGGATGAATTGCTCGACATAGTCAAGAAAACGGAACGACTCGAGAAATCGCGGAAGACCTCCCGAGAGGATAATCGGGCCCGCGGCCTCGGACGACAGCTTAGAAGCAAGCACTGCCTCCGAACATATGGCGAGAAGGATCGACGAGGCAATTCATGATGCGCACAGGGGAGAGACCGGGCGCCGGACTCCCGTCGCTTCTTTACGCCCTTCGTTAGTCTGTAGGCCGCAAAAAAACCCAGGAGAGGAAAGGTCCGGATGAAGTAGATGCGGGGCCGGCTGAACCACGCCGAAAGCGCCTCGGCGTAGTGGTAGGGCGTCCAGACGGTGACGGGCGCCATATCCTCCGTCCGAACAGGTCTGCCGGATGCGCCGAGAGAAGAAGAGACGGGAAGGGAGAAGCCGAGAAATGTTATAATAGGATACTATGAACAGAAGAGCGGCAGTAGTCTATATCGCTTCGGCGTTTATTATCGCCATAGTCATCCTTTCAGGCTGGTTTTTCTTCAACAAGCCCACGGGAGTCGCGTCGAGGCGCGCCGACGAGGGGAAAAAGGTCATCATCTTCAAAGACATAAAATATTCGGGCGAAAAGAAGGGCGTGGTCGATTGGGAGATACGGGCCAAGCTGATGAGGAAGTATATAGACACGACCGTAGTGGAGATGGAGGGCATACAGGGACAGTACAAACCTAAGCCCGACACGGTCGTCGTCTTTACCGGCGCCTCTGGAAAGATGGATACGGCCAAGGAGGTCGGCAGCGTCCAGCAGGTGGAGGTATTCTATAAAGGCGAATACGTGATAAAGAGCCCCTTCAATGGACTTCGATTTCAAGAAGTCCCTCGCGTTTACCAGCGCGCCTGTGGAACTGAAAGGGAAGAAGTTTACCATGGTGGGCCGGGGACTCAATGCCGACACTGCGGAGCAGGTGATCACGGTCGAGAAGGACGTGAGCGGCGCCATACAGGAGGAAAACGGGAAGTACAAATTCGCCGCCGACAGGTTTGTCTATCTCCTCAAGGACGGGACGTACATTTTCGAGGGCAACGTGGTAGTCCGGGGGGAAAAGATGGACATGTTTTGCGACAAGGTGCGCGTGCTGAGCGTCCAGGACGCCATGGAAAAAATCGAGGCGGAGGGCCGGGTCCGGATTGTCTCTAAAGGCACTATTGCCAAAAGTCGGCGGGCAGTATATTATTTTAAGGAAGACCGGGTCGTGCTGACGGACGGTCCGGAGGTGGTCAGGGATAATGTTGCCATGAAGGGAGAAATAATAATTTACGACCTGACGAGCGACCAGTTTTCGGTGGCAAAGCCGAAAATGAGAATAGAGCCCTCGGCGACAGGGAAAAAGGGATGACGCCGCGGGTGCAGCCGTTCTCGCAGCTCAAGGCGGAGCACCTGTCGAAGTCGTATAACTCTCGGAAGGTAGTGGACGACGTAGCCGTGTACGTGGACACGGGCGAAGTTGTGGGTCTCTTCGGCCCCAACGGCGCCGGCAAGACGACCAGCTTCTACATGATCATCGGCTTTATCCGGCCCGACGCCGGAGAGATCACGCTCGACGGCGACGACCTGACCGGCCTTCCGATGTTCCTCCGCGCCCGCAAGGGGATTACCTACCTGCCCCAGGAGCCTTCCATTTTCAAGAAAATGAGCGTAAAGGACAATCTTAAGTCCATCATGGAGTTTCACGAGTACGACAAAATTGTGATAGAACATAAGATCGGGGAGGTTCTCGAAGCGTTCAAGCTGGCGCACCTTTCCGGCAACAGCGCCGACCTCTTGTCCGGAGGCGAGCGCAGAAGGCTGGAGATTGCGCGGGCCATGATGATCGCCCCCAAATTCATGCTCCTTGACGAGCCTTTTTCCGGCATCGACCCCATATCCGTTTCCGATTTAAAAAAAATCGTCCTGAGCTTGAAGAAAAGAGGGATAGGCATTCTTATCTCCGACCATAACGTGCGCGATTCCCTGCCTATTTGCGACAGGGCATATATCATAAGCGACGGCAAGATCCTGATCGAGGGCAATCCCTTCGAGATAGCGAAGAACAGGCTCGCTCGTGAAGTCTACCTTGGCGAGGAGTTTTACATCAATGCTTGAACTTAAGCAAACGCAGAGGCTTGCGCAGCAGCTCGTGCTTACGCCGCAGCTGCAGCAGGCCATAAAGCTTCTCCAGCTTTCGCAACTCGAGCTTGTCGAGGCCATAGAGCAGGAAATAATAGAGAACCCAGTGCTCGAAGTGCGGGAGGAAGAGCCGGAAGAGAGAGAAGAGCCGAAAAAGGAAGAGATGCTCGAATGGCTCGAGAGGTATTCTCCGTCGGAAGATTTTATGCCGCGCGAAGAGAAGGAGTATCCCGACTATGAAAACATCGTAAAAAAGTCTAGCGGCTTGCGCGACTACCTGCGCCGGCAGGTGGGTCTCTCCTATTTTTCCGGGGATGAGAGGATTTGCTCGGAATGGATAATCGAAAATATAGACGATAACGGGTATCTAGCATCAAGCCTTGGGGAGATCGCGGAAATGTCCGCCATCCCTCTCCAATCCCTGCAGTCGGCGCTGAAAAAGATCCAAACCCTCGACCCGGCCGGGGTAGGGGCCAGGGACCTGCAAGAATGCCTGCTCATCCAGCATAAGGAGAAGGGGGAAAAGGACGACGTCTTCGAAGACGTGCTCCTGCATCACTTCGATCTTTTCAGGAAGGCGGACCTTAAGGAGATCGCGAAGAAGACCGGCCATTCCCCGGAGCAGATCAAAAGGGTTTTTGAAAAGATGAAGGGCTTTGACCCGAAGCCCGGGCGGAATTACGAGGCCGACCAACCCATCTATGTCGTGCCCGATGTTTACGTGGTGAAGGGGGAGGACGGATTCGAGGTCTTTCTCAACGACGAGAACGTTCCGGACCTGAAGATGAACAGGTATTACGTCGGGCTTCTTGTTCGTGAAAAGCTGAACGGGGACGCCAGGGAGTACATCAGGAGGAAGATCAAGCAGGCTGAGTGGTTCATGAAAAGCCTCCAGCAAAGGCAGAAGACGCTCTATCTCGTGGCAAAGAGCATCGTCGATTTCCAGGGAGAATTTTTCGAAAAAGGGATCCGCTGCCTGAAGCCCCTAATTTTGAAAGACGTGGCTAACTATGTGGGCGTCCATGAATCGACCGTGAGCCGGATCACTACCAACAAATATATGGGCACCCCCAGCGGCGTTTTTGAGATGAAGTTTTTTTTCACCACGGGCGTCGGGAGCGAGAACGGAGACGCCCAGTCCGCGAATGCGGTGATGGACTGCATTTCAGAGATCGTCGAAAAGGAGGACAGGCGCAACCCGCTGAAAGACGAAGAGATCGTGGCTCTGCTCAGCGAGCGGTTCAATGTCAGGATAGCGCGGAGGACCGTCGCCAAATACAGAGATGTCTTGCACATCCAGTCTTCACGCGAGCGGCGGCGATTGGAATAGAGCACGCCGGAAGGCGCGCTCCCCCGGTCCTTAGTCGGCTTAGCCGCGGCGCCTTTCCAGCCATCACAGAGGCAACCAAGGGGAGTTGGATTGACAAGGTTTTTCTCATCTGTTAGCTTTTCTTGCTTGGGCCGGAACAGACCGGCCAAAATCTATACTCGTGTGAGGGCGCCATGGATATTACCATCAGTTTCAGGCGCATCGCTCCTGACGAAGGCCTGAAAACGTACGTGGAGGAGAAGCTTTCGAGGTTGAGGAAGTATGTGGAAATTCCCCTCGACCTCCACGTGGTCCTCTCCCTGGAGCGGAAATACCGGCAGCGGGTGGACGTGGTTTTCAACCTTAACGGCGCGGTGGTCAACGCGCACGAGGTGCAGGGCGACATGCGGGCCGCGGTGGACGCCGTCGTCGACAAGCTGGAAAACAGGATCTCGCGGTATCGCGCCAAAATGAAACAATACCGCGAAGGCAAGCCGAAATTTGCCGCCCCCGGCATCGAGGAGAAAAACCCTCAGATCTTCATGCTGCGGATGATCGATGCGAAGCCTATGGACCCGGAAGAAGCACGGATGCAGCTCAACGCCTCGGGCGACGGCTTCATCATATTCCGCGGCATAGAGAGGGGCAACGTCTGCGTAATGTACAAACGAAAAGACGGCAATTTCGGCCTCGTCGAAACCTCCGGGCGGGCGCTATGAATATGAGGGACGTTCTGAAAGAATCGTGCGTCCTCGCCGACCTCAAAGGCGGGACAAAGGAAGAAGTCCTTACGGAACTGTCGTCAACGCTTAAGAGGGAGGGCCTTGTCCAGGACGTGGCCGACACGGTCGGCGTCATCCTCGAGCGGGAAAAGCTGGGGAGCACGGGCATCGGCGACGGGGTGGCGATACCTCACGGAAAGATGAAAGGCTTAATCCGCATACTATGCGCTTTTGGCAGATCAAAGAAGGGCATCGATTTCGACGCCGTGGACGGTAAGCCCGTCCATATCTTTTTTTTGCTCCTTGCCCCTGAAGATTCCGCCGGACTGCACATCCAGATGCTTTCGCGGATCTCGCGGATTTTGCGCGACCCGTCGTTTCGAAAGCGGCTGATCGAAGAAGGCGACGACAAGGAGCTCCTTGACAATATCGTTGCAGAAGACAAAAAATTCGGCGGATGAAAAGCATAACGGTCGAGCAGATTGCGCATGATCTGGAGTACGGCCTTGAGCTTGAGGTAATCTCGGGCAGCCGCGCCCTATCAAAGAAGATTTATAGTCCGAGGGTCCAGAAGCTGGGTCTCGTGATAGCCGGTTATATGGTCTACCTCCACCCCCACAGGGTGCGGATCCTCGGCTATACGGAGATTTCCCATTTGAGGGACCTGGACCCGGAAGAAAGCGAGAGGATCGTGGCAGACCTTTGCAGCCGGGACGTGGCGTGCTTCATCGTCACGAGGGGCCTGAAGGTCCCCGAGCGCCTCTTAAGGGAGACGGAAGAAAAGCAAATTCCCCTCTTGCGCACGAAGCTCGTCACCTCGGTCTTCATCGAGAGGGTTACGCAGTTTCTGGAGGAGATGCTTGCCCCGAGCGCGACGGTCCACGGCGTCCTGATGGAGATAATGGGCGTGGGAGTGCTCATTATTGGGAGAAGCGGCATCGGGAAAAGCGAGAATGCCCTCGATTTGGTCATGCGGGGTCACAGGCTCGTGAGCGACGACGTCGTGGAGGCAAAAAAAGTGAGCGCCCTCGACCTCGTAGGCAAGGCGCCCGAAATGCTCAGGAACCTTCTCGAGATACGCGGCATCGGCATCGTCGATATCCGCCAGCTTTTTGGCGTGGCGTCGGTGCGGCCGAGCAAGAAGATAGAGCTGGTCGTGGAGCTCCTCGACTGGGACAACAGCGTGGAGTACGAAAGGGTGGGACTGAAAGAGGATAAATACCGCTTCCTCGGCATCGATCTGCCCCTCATGCGCATCCCCATAAGCCCCGGCCGGAACGCCTCCGCCATCATCGAGCTCGCGTGCAGGAACCACGCGCTTAAAAAAGAGGGGACAAACACGGCCAGGGACCTGGAGCAGAGGGTGTTGCGGCGGAGTCGGCAAAAAGAGGCCAAAAAATGAGGATCCTTATCCTGAGCGGCATTTCAGGCTCGGGGAAAACCACTTTCCTAAAGGCCCTCGAGGACGTAGGGTTCTTCTGCGTCGACAACTTCCCTCTGGTGCTTTTGCCGAAGTTTATCGACCTGGCCGCCGCGGCCGAGTCGAGTCTCGCGAAATCGGCCTTTGTCGTCGATATAAGGGAAAGGGAGTTCTTCGAGCAAGGCAAGGAGATACTCAGGAAAATCAGGAAAAAATACGGGGCGGAGCTGATATTCCTTGAAAGCTCGGACGAAACGCTCTTCAGGCGGTTCAAGGAAACTCGGAGGAGTCACCCTTTCTATGACGCCTCGAATATAAGGGAAGCCCTGGGGACCGAGCGGGACCAGGTGAACTGGATAAAAGAGGTAGCGGACAAGGTGATCGACACCTCTCACTTCACCGCCAACGGTCTCCGCAATTTCGTCATCGGCGCCTACGGAGACAGCCAAAAAAGGATGAAGATCCAACTTATTTCCTTCGGCTACGCTTACGGCATCCCCCTTGAGGCCGATATCGTGCAGGACGTCCGTTTCCTGCCAAACCCCTTCTTCGTCGAGGCCCTGAAAGAAAAGACCGGCCTGTCGGAGGATGTGGCCGACTATGTGAGATCGAACGAAGTTTATGAAAAGTTTTTCCCCATGCTGCTCGATTTTTTAGTAAACCTCGTCCCCCTTTTTGAGCGGGAAGGAAAGAGCTACCTCACCATCTGCATCGGGTGCACCGGCGGAAAACACAGGTCCCCCGCAGTCGCGAACGAGCTGGAAGGTCATCTGCGCATGATGGACTACAGCGTCGCCGTGCTGCACAGGGACATCGACAAGGAGGAGCGATGATAGGGATCGTCGTGGTGGCTCATTTCAACCTCGCCCGGGAAATGGTTGCCGCAACCGAGCTGATAGTGGGAAAGCAGGAGCAGTTCGAGTACGTGGATATCTTCCCCGACGAGGATGTCGATAAGATAAAGAAAAAGCTTACAGACGCCCTGAAAAACGTGGAAACGGGCCAGGGCGCGGTGATCCTCACGGATATGTTCGGCGGCACCCCTTCTAACATCAGTCTCTCTTTCCTCGAGGAGGGAAAGGTGGAGGTGGTCGACCGGAACAAACCTGCCCATGCTGATAAAACTTGTCACGTACAGGCAGGGAAAAGACCTGCCGGAGCTTGCCGCTTTCATAGCCAGCTACGGCAAGAAGAATATCTATCTGGCGACCGATGTGCTCAATATGAAAAAGGCGGAATAGTTGATAGAGGCCATATTTACGATCAGGAACAGGCTCGGCCTTCACGCGCGGGCCGCTGCCCAGTTTGTGAAGAACGCGTCGGCGTTCCAGTCCGACGTGTGGGTCGAAAGGGACGGACAAAAGGTAAACGGTAAAAGCATCATGGGCCTTCTGGTGCTTGCCTGCCCGCTCGGGGCGAGGCTGACCGTCAAGGTGGAGGGCGTTGACGAGCAAACGGCGCTTGCCAACCTGGGCAAGCTGGTAGAGGACGGTTTTGGTGAGACATGATAGATGAAGCTCGCCGACCATCACGCTCCGCGGCACGCCCGTTTCATCGGGCATAGCCATCGGCCGGGTGTATCTGCTGGAGCGGGACAAGATCCATGTGACGAAACGGCAGGTGAAGCATGAGCATGCCGAAAGGGAGGTGGCGTAGGTTCAAGAACGCCGTCAGGAACGCCGTGGACGAGCTGAGCAGGATTAAGGAGTCGATACCGGACGACGAGGTTCGGCGACACTCCTTTATCATCGACGCTCATCTGCTCATGCTCCAGGACGAGTATTTCTCCGGCGACGTCCTCGAAATCATCAGGAAGCAGCATGTCAACGCGGAGTGGGCGCTTGAGATAGTGGTCTCGAAGTTCCTCTCCAGTTTCGAAAAGGTCGAGGACCCGTATCTGCGGGAGCGCGGGCAGGATCTCAACCACATTTACGAGAGACTCTTAAGCACGTTGGTGAAGGGGAAGACGTCCGGCGTGAACGCGAAGGGCGTCAGGGGGAAAGTGATCCTTGTCGCCCCTGATTTGTCCCCGGCCGACACCATCCAGATCGACCTCCACAAGATCTCCGGGTTCGTGACCGACGTGGGCGGACGCACCTCCCACACCTCGATCGTGGCGAGGGCCCTTGAAATCCCGGCGGTTGTAGGGCTTGCATCCGCAACAGCCATCGCCAGGACCAACGACCCCATGATAATAGACGGAGACGAAGGGGTGGTCATCATCAACCCGGCGCCCGAGGCGCAAAAGGCCTATCTGGCAAAGCAGGCCCGACTCAACGCGCAGAGAAAGGAATTCTTGCGCATCGCTAAGTTGAAGGCGGAAACGAAAGACGGGTTCAAGATAAAGGTGGGCGCCAATATCGAGTTGCTCGCGGAAATGGATATCGTGGAGCGGTACGGGGCCGACGGCATCGGCCTCTACCGGACCGAGTACATCTATCTTTCCCGCAAGACGCTCCCCACCGAGATGGACCACTACCACATTTACCGCAAGCTCGCCGAAAACAGGACCGTGAAATATACGACAATCCGCACCCTCGATCTGGGCGGTGATAAATTCGCGTCCAAGATAGAAGTGCCTAAGGAGATTAACCCGGCTATGGGCCTGCGCGCCATCCGGCTTTGCATCAAAGAGGTGGAGATATTCAAGGCGCAGCTTCGGGGGATCTTGAGGGCGAGCGTTTACGGGCCCTTGAGGGTGCTTTTTCCCATGGTTTCGGGCATTGACGAGGTGAAGAAGGCAAAGGCCGTGCTGGCCGAATGCATGGAAGAGCTTCGCTCGCAAGATATCCCGTTTAACGAAGAGCTAAAAGTCGGCATCATGATCGAGGTGCCCTCCACCACGATGATCACGGACCTTCTCGCCAAGGAGGTCGATTTCTTCAGCATCGGCACGAACGACCTGATCCAGTACACCCTGGCCATAGACAGGATCAATGAATATGTCTCCTATCTTTACGAGCCGCTCCACCCGGCGGTGCTCAGGATGATCAAAAAAACGGTCGAAGACGCACACGCGGGCCGCATAGAGGTTAGCCTTTGCGGGGAAATGGCGGGCGAGCCGCTTTATGCGCCCATACTCCTGGGACTCGATCTGGACGAAGTCTCCATGAACGCCTACGTGATCCCCAGGGTCAAGAAGATCATCAGGGGGCTGGGACACAGCTACTGCAGGGATCTCCTCAAGGAGATACTCTCGAAGGAGTCGGCGAAGGAAAGCGAACAACTTTTGAAAAAGGAAATGGCAGCCATGTTTCCCGAAGATTTCGCGAGAACAACATAATTCATAAGGAGGTTGGCCTAAATATGAGTATGTCCAGATTTCTTTTTACCTCGGAGTCGGTTGCCGAGGGGCATCCCGACAAAGTCGCGGACCAGATTCGGATTCCGTGCTCGACGCCATTATCGCCCAGGACCAGAAGGCAAGGGTGGCATGCGAGACTCTCGTCACAACCGGCCTTGCCCTTGTCGGCGGCGAGATCACCACGAGCTGCTACGTGCACATCCCCGACATCGTGAGGGAGACCATCAAAAGCATCGGGTACAACAATTCCTCCATGGGGTTCGACTGGGAAACATGCTCCGTCCTCACTGCCATCGACGAGCAGTCGCCCGACATCGCCATGGGCGTCGACGAGACAGAGGGCCACGAGCAGGGGGCCGGCGACCAGGGTCTCATGTTCGGCTTCGCCTGCAACGAGACGGCGGAATATATGCCCATGACCATCATGTACGCGCACCACCTGGTGAGGAAGCTGGCAGAGGCGAGGAAGGACGGCACGCTGCCGTTCTTGAGGCCGGACGGCAAGAGCCAGGTGACGATCGAGTATGCGGACAAGGCGCCCGTGAGGGTGGACGCAGTCGTCATCGCGGCGCAGCACAACCCTGACGCTAGCTCCTCGGACATACGGGAGGGCATTATCGCCGAAGTAATCAACAAGGTGATACCCGCCGAGCTTATGGACAAGAAGACAAAGATATACATCAATTCGACGGGAAGGTTTGTGGTCGGAGGCCCTAAAGGGGACTGCGGCGTAACGGGCCGCAAGATCATCGTCGACACTTACGGCGGCGTGGGAAGCCACGGCGGCGGGGCATTTTCAGGGAAAGACCCGTCGAAAGTCGACAGGAGCGCTTCCTACATGGCCCGTTACATAGCGAAGAATATAGTCGCCGCGGGGTTCGCGGACAGGGTGGAATTGCAGTTCGCTTACACCATCGGCGTGGCGCAGCCGGTCTCGGTGAATGTCGACACCCAGGGGACAGCGAAGATCAGTCCCGACAGGATAGCGCAAATCATCATGGAAGTCTTCGACCTGAGGCCCAGAAAGATCATCGAGAAGTTGAACCTGCTGCGGCCGATCTACCGGAAGACGGCCTGCTGCGGCCACTTCGGCAGAAACGACCCGGACTTTACCTGGGAGAGACTCGATATGGTCGACGAGCTGAGAAGACACGCGCGGATGTAAGGGATATTCTTAAGGCGACGGTAAGACCCAAGTAAGACTTTTCTTTGAGGGGGCGGCCGGGGCGCTGAACCGGCGGCAGCCGAGCGAAGCGAGTTGAGCGGGGAGGCTCCATGAGCTTTGCTCATGGAGGGGGTGCTGAACCCCAATAACTGGAGGCGATATGGAATTCGACGTCAAAGATATCGGGGCCGCCGACGCCGGGCGGGACAAGGTGGAATGGGCCGAGCGCAGGATGCCCGTGCTGAGGGAGATACGGGAGAGGTTTGAGAAAGAGCAGCCTCTCAAAGGCGTCCGCATCTCCTGCTGTCTCCACGTGACGACGGAGACGGCAAACCTGGCGGCCACGCTGAAGGCGGGCGGCGCAACGGTGTTGATCTGCGCCTCGAACCCGCTGAGCACGCAGGACGATGTGGCGGCGAGCATGGTGAAGCATACGGGCGTATCCGTGTTTGCCATCAAGGGAGAGGACGAGGACCGGTACTACACTCATATAATGAAGGCCCTCGCATTTCAGCCGAACCTCACCATGGACGACGGGGCCGACCTCGTCGGAGCGCTCCACATGATCGCCTTCGAGCGCTATGAGGCGCTTCATCCGAAGGTAAAGGGGTGGGTAACGACTCTCGCGCCTGACCGGAGGAAGGCTTTGCTTGACGGCGTGATAGGCAGCTCGGAGGAGACCACCACCGGGGTTATCCGGCTGAAGAGCATGGAGAAAGAAGGGGTCCTCCGTTTCCCCGTCATCGCCGTGAACGACGCCTCCACCAAGCACATGTTCGATAACCGATACGGCACGGGCCAGAGCACGATCGACGGCATCTTAAGGGCCACTAACGTGCTGATCGCAGGCGCCCGCCTGGTGGTGTCCGGCTACGGCTGGTGCGGGAAAGGCGTGTCCATGAGGGCCAAGGGACTTGGGGCCCATGTCGTCGTCACCGAGGTCGACCCCCTGCGGGCGCTCGAAGCCCTCATGGACGGCTTCGAAGTGATGGAGATGGCGCAGGCGGCAAAGACCGGAGATATTTTCGTGACCGTGACGGGCGATATCCACGTGCTGCGCAAAGAGCATTTCGAGCGCATGAAGGACGGCGCCATCGTCTGCAACTCGGGCCATTTCAACGTGGAGGTCGATATAACCGCCCTGGAGGCCATGAAAACTTCCAAGAGGAGGCTGAGGCCTTTCCTGGATGAATATACGCTGGCCGGCGGAAAGAAAATTTTCCTTTTGGCAGAGGGGCGGCTCATCAACCTTGCAGCCGCCGAGGGCCATCCTTCGGAGGTCATGGATATGAGCTTCGCCAACCAGTCCCTCGTAGCCGAATATATGTGGCAAAAGAGCAAAACCCTGGAAAGAAAAGTCTACGGCGTGCCCGTCGAGATAGATAAGCGGGTGGCGATGCTCAAGCTGAAGACGAGAGGGGTGAGCATCGACAGGCTGACCAGGGAGCAGAGCAGGTATCTGTCCTCCTGGGAAATGGGAACCTAGGGGGCGGCCGGGATCTTTTCGCGTCTAATGCGCTTGAACTGCGGGGCCGCGAGGTCGCTCTGAGCCTCCCAACGGCTCAACAGAACGTTTCCGAGTTCCTGGCCGGGGCGAAAGAGGAAACACGGCGGGCCGACTCCAGCAGCAGCGGGGCCATTTCACAAGAGTCCTTGCGATAGATTTCTTTAGTCAGGGTACGGGGCAGCCCCGAGCCTTGAAGCCCGATCCAGCTCAGGCCGCCGATAATCTTGCTCCAGGGCGAAAAGCAAAGGCTGTAGCCGAAGAGGACCCACTGGAGCGTCAAGACGCAGAGCGCCACGAAGCACTGCATCAAAATGCCCAGTGTGTTCTTGCGCTTCACCATCCCGCCATAAAAAAAGGCGAGACCCGGGGTCATGAGCATCACCAGCCCGGTGCACACCAATACCCACGCCGTATCTCCTGCGCCTATCATATCCTCTCCTCCCAGAGCGATTATGTGGAACCTCCCGCTCCCCGTGCGCGAAGTATTCCATCCGAGCCATCATCCCCCGACACAAAATAAGGTCTTCTCTTGTTCGCGAAACGCCATCGTTTTGCAGCATGACGCCTCGCATATACTCTTATAAAAGAGGAGGGCAAACATGAAAGTAATTATTGCCGTCATAAAACCGGACAGATTAGAGGCGGTGAAACAGGAGCTTTATAAGGCGGAAGTAAACCTCCTCACCGTGAGCGAGGTGCTCGGACACGGACGCCAAATGGGCGTCACAGAGGTCTATCGCGGCGTCAAAGAGATCGGGAACCTCTTAAGAAAAGTTCAGCTCCTCATTGCCGTGAATGACAGCTTCGTCGAACCGACAATCAAGGCCATCATCAAGGGCGGGAAGACGGGCGAGATCGGCGATGGCAAAATATTTGTGCTACCTCTGGAGGAATGCATACGCATAAGGACGGAGGAGAGGGGCGGGACAGCCATCGGTTAGCACCGGGCTCGCCACATCTCGCGCCTTTCACGGAGTGCCGGTACAAGGAATACAGACTTCAACCTGAACCGGTGTGCCAATCTTCGACCCTATCGGAGAGAGGCTATAGGAAACCGATGAATGAAAGGCCACGCCGCGCCCGCAGCCTACTTCTGCAGGGTTTAGGTCTTATGGTGCTTTGGCGATCGGTTGCCCAGGCGATGGGAGCTTGTCGTTTCCTATCACCTTGGAAAGTGAATATTAAGCTTGCGGCAGAGAAACAAGACAAGAATGGATCCAAGGATCGAAAAGATGAGGCCCGCTCGGTGAAATTTGACGCCTTCTCTCGGTCGGGAAAACATGTGCGTCACAGTGCCGCCGAGGATCGAACCGACGATGCCGAGCACTATAGTCCAGATTAGCGCCAGATGGACGTGCATAATTGACTTAGCAATCACTCCCGCGACTAGACCGATAAGTATGTACCAAATTAAGTGAAGCATAATTCTCCTCCTTGCTTTGGGATCGGGCGAATGTCCAAAAATGCGAGTAGCTTGTCAAGAAACATCGTGATTGTCCCGGCATCAGCGTCCGTTCGAGCATGCTCTCTCGGCCATTGAATACACGGCGCAATATTCCGCTCGGTAATGCCGAGCCTATGGAAAAAGTATAGTAGTCCGTAACGCCTCTTTCAACCCACGCGCCCGTGGTTGTCGGAGTCGTCATGGTGTGTCTGTACCAACCTGTTTTCTTAACCTATTTGGCATCGGATGTCAATTATGGACGATTACCGGGAGAGCTCTCGCATGCAATTGAGGGCGGACAAAAACTTACTTACAGGAAGCAGCACGTGAGCGTGGCGAATGTCGACGTCACCTAAAAGCCCGTCCGGATCCGCCGTACTCCCGATGACGATTGCCGAAAGAAGGGAAGCGCTATTTCGACAGTTGCAGAATTCGATACGCACCTCTTCCAACAAGGATGAAAACGAGTGTTCCAATGGTTAAGTCAGGCAGTTTGGATGCCGTCAGATAGACAATTACGCCTGCTATGATAACACCGAGGTTGACAATAACGTCAGTAGAAGTGAAAATCATGCTCGCTCGCATATGGGCTTCTTGGCTCTTCGACTTCTGAAGCACATACAGGCAAATCGCATTACCTGCAAGGGCGAAAAGAGAGATGACAATCATCAAATGAAAGTCAGGGGTTTCTCCGTGTCCGACAAAACGCCTGATGACCTCTGCGAATCCCAAAACAGCCAGCGCCAGTTGGAGATATCCGGCCGCTCCGGCTATATTCTTCTTCCGCGAGACCGCCCCCCCGACAGCAAGCAGCGAAAGCGCGTACACAAAGCTGTCTGCCAGCATATCCAGGCTGTCAGCAACAAGCCCTATCGAAGCGGCAATGAAACCGGTCAGCATTTCAAGGGCAAAAAAGAAGAAGTTGATGGCGAGAACTTGCCATAAAACCCGTCGTTCCTGACGGTGACCGTCCTTTATATTCAGCATGTCCGTTGGTTCAGACGATACGAGCTTGGCATCAAGGTTGAGACTGTCAAGGTCTGCAAGGAGATTGTCGTAACTATCCGTATGGAATACCTCCTG
>CAVTDX010000014.1:0-10623 GCA_963733345.1 uncultured delta proteobacterium | reverse complement strand
ACAGAAGGGATAGCGAAGCTCTTTTGCGAGATCGGGTATGAGAGAACGTCTATTAGAGACATAGCGAAAGCCCTGGGGGTGCCTAACTCCGCCCTTTACTACTATTTTCAGAATAAGCAGGAGATGCTTTTCGCCGTCGTAGACGACCTCATGGAAAGGACGATCCGAAACCTGGAGGAGAACAGCGAAGCCTTCCCGGACGGGGAAAACAAACTCGCCCTCATCATCGAGAGCCACATCCGGTTTTATGTGGAAAATCCCTATGCGGGCAAAGTACTGATGCGTGATTTCAATTGTCTCGAAGGCGGGCAGAGAGATATCCTGAAGAACAAGGAATTGAAGTACATAAATTGCGCAAGGAAGGTAATCGGGGAGATCGTCGAGCGTTACGGCAGCGACATAGATGTAAACGTAGCTACATTCAGCCTTTTTGGGATGTTGAATTGGATTTACCACTGGTATGATCCTCACGGGAGGGTTTCTCCCGAGCATCTTGCCGGGAGCTTTCTGAAGATCATCCTGACCGGGCTGGAAGGCAAGTCCTCTCGAGAGCTTCACGGTGAAGGCAGTCGGGCAATGGACCGTTAACTGTTCAGGAGGGTTAAAAGATGGACGAAAGCAAAAAGGAAGCCAAGGACGCCTTCGATGTTTATCTCACCGGAGAGAGACTGGAAAAGCTGGAAACACCTTCCGGCATTCCGGTAAAGGAAGTCTATACCCCCGATGACATCCGGGGACTCGATTACGAGAGGGACTTAGCGGCGCCCGGACAGTATCCTTATACCAGGGGTGTATACGAAAGCATGCACCGGGGCCGGTTTTGGACGATACGGCAGCTCATCGGGTTCGGGACCCCGGAAGAGACGAACGAGAGGATAAAGTTTCTTTTCAAGCAGGGACAGGCAGGGTTCGCGCTGGTCACCGACATACCGACTCAATTGGGCCTTGACCCGGATTCGCCTCTGTCCGTGGGGGCGGTCGGGGCTGCCGGCGTGTCGATTGCTACCGAGGAGGATCTTCATAAATGCCTGGCCGATATTCCTCCGGAAAAAGTGGGCATAAATCTGGTTGCCAATCCTCCCGGCGCGCCTGCCATCCTGAGCATGTACGCCCTCCTCGGGCAAAAAAGAGGGATCCCCCTTAACATGCTGCTGGGGACGGTCCAGAACGATCCTTACTTTTACCCTTCAGGGGGGAACCTGGAGTCTTTCAAGTTCTTCCCTCTGGACCTTCGCGTAAGGCTCTGTGTGGATGTGCTGCAATTCTGCTGTCAGAACCTGCCGAAAGTCAATACTTTCTGTCTCTGTTGCTACAACCTGCGGGACCGGGGGGTCGATGCCGTGCTTGAAGGAGCCTTTGCGTTCGCGGCCGCCTTTGAGTTGATCCAACTGGCCCTCGACCGGGGACTGAAAATCGATGAGTTTGCTCCGAGGATCTTTTTTTGAGCTCGGGTAACATTGACTTCTTTGAGGAAATAGCTAAGACGAGGGCGATGAGGAGGATCTGGGCCAGGATGTTAAAGGAGCGGTTTGGCGCCGGGAATCCCAGATCGCTCAAGTTCAGGACGCATGTTACCACGGCAGGCTCTTCGCTTACCACCCAACAGCCGTACAACAATATCATCAGGGCGACCTCCGAGGTGATCGGGGCTGTCCTGGCCGGCGCGCAATCTATGCAGGTGCCGGGTTACGATGAAGGGTTTGCGATACCGACAGAGTTTTCAGCAACGCTGTCGCTGAGGATTCAGCAGGTCGTCGCATACGAGACAGGGGTTGCCAGGACCCCCGATCCTCTCGCAGGATCATATTTCATTGAAAGCCTTACTAACGACCTTGAAGGCAGGATGCTGGAAAAACTGGAGCAGATCGAGGGTAAAGGCGGGGCTACTTACTGCATCCAGTCCGGCTGGCTGGACGGCGAGGTGGATAATGCCAGGATCAGGAAAGTAAAAGAAATGGAAAGCGGGGAGAGGATCGTCGTTGGCGTGAACGCGTTCACTTCGGCGGAAGAGCACAGAGTGGAGGTTTTTGAAAACAGGGAAGAAGAATGGCGTGAGGCCCGCATCCGTTACCTCAGGAACTTCAAGGAAAATAGGGATCAGGCCAAGGTTTCCCGGCGGCTGAAAGAGATCGCCGGAAAAGTGAAAAGCGGAGAGTACCTCATACCTTCCGTGATGGAAGCCATTGACGCAAAGGCTACCTTGGGCGAGGTTTGCGACGAGATGCGCGAAGCAGTAAACTTTAGATTGTAACCGGGAAAGGGGGGGCGTCATGTCCGCAAAAAGAAGGGCGAGAATTCTTCTCGCCAAAATGGGTTTGGATGCGCACGATACCGGGATCACCGTAGTCTCGAGCTACCTGCGCGACGCCGGCATGGAGGTCATTTACGGGGGAATCTACAATACTCCGGACAAGATAGCGGCAATGGTGGAGCAGGAAGATGTGGACCTTATCGGACTGAGCTTCCTGACCCGCGAACACCTGTCAAATATCAAGAGACTGCAGCACCTGTTGAAGAGCAAGGGCGCCGATATCCCTATCGTTGTGGGAGGCATTGTGCCTGACGAGGACGTGGAAAAGCTGAAAGGCATGGGAGTGAGGGAAGTCTTCGGCCCCGGCGCCTCGAGGGAGAATATCGTCGATTCTATCCGGGATATTGCAGCTTGCCATGTTTCGGTTGACGGTTGAGTCGTCGGGAGAGGAAGCCGACCGATGATATTCGACAAATTCAGGCTTGACGGACGGGTTGCATTAGTCACAGGCGCAGGGCGTGGATTAGGGAAGGCTATGGCTGTCGCCCTGGCTGAGGCCGGCGCCGACGTCGTAGTTGCCGCCAGGACCGTTCAGCAGATCGAGCAGACTGCCTCCGAGGTCCGGCAGACAGGCCGCAACTGCCTGCCGGTCAGGGCTGATGTGAGCAAGTCTGTCGAAGTGCGCGCTCTGGTGGAATCGACGCTCGCGCGGTTCGGGAAAATCGATATTCTTGTCAACAATGCCGGGGGAGGGACCCCGCGGTCCTTTGTCGCAATCAGCGATGAGGAGTGGAAAGAAAGCCTCGACGCCAACCTGAGCTCTGTTTTCTACTGCTGCCGGGAAGTCGGAAGACAGATGATAGCCCGGGGCAAAGGCAAGATCATCAATATCAGCTCTACGGCCGGCGTCGTCGCAAGCCCCAAGAATGCGCCGTACCATGTCGCCAAGGCCGGCATAATACTGCTGACGCGAGCGCTGGCTGTCGAATGGGCGCGTTATCATATCAACGTGAACGCCATAGGGCCCGGGCAGTTCCGGACGTCCTTGACCGAGGGTTATTTGAGCAATGACCTGACTAGGGAGGCGGTTTTGAGCAGGATTCCCCAGCGACGGGTCGGTCTGCCGGAGGAATTGGGACCGTTGGCGGTCTATCTTGCATCGGATGCATCCGACTTTATGACAGGGGAAGTTATCTTTATCGATGGAGGGGAGTTGGTCGTCTGACGCAGAGGCAGCCGCCGAACCGTTTAGGGCCAAACGGGGCGACGCGAGCCCGGCAGTAGAAATGTATAAGGAGCGTCTATGTCGTCGGAGAGACGGGTAGCGGTGGTGACGGGGGGAGGACAGGGAATAGGGAGGGCGGACGTCCTTGCCCTGGCCGATGAGGGCGTAAGCGTAGCGATTATAGACATCAACGGCGATAATGCGGAAAAGGTGAGCCATGAGGCGGCTTCGAGAGGCGTTAAGAGCATCGCCGTTCAGGCCGATGCAGCAGACCGGCGCCAGGTGGACAACGCCGTGGCGAGCATCGTTGATTCCCTGGGGACTATCGACATCCTGGTGAATAATGCGGCCATCGTGCAGACGGCCGGCCTCTTAAGAGACTTCAAGCAGGATATGTGGCAGCGGGACCTGGACGTGAATCTGACCGGCGCGTTTAATTGCACCAGGGCCGTTTTCCCAGGCATGATAGAGAAGAAATGGGGTCGAATCATCAACATATCGTCGGTGATCGGGACCATGGGGGGTTTCGGCCAGGTGAGTTACGCGAGCACAAAAGCCGGGATCATCGGGATGACAAAGTCTGTTGCCCTGGAGGCCGGGAGGCACGGCATAACCGTCAACTGCATCGTGGCAGGCATCATCGCTTCCGAAACGTTTCTTGAGATACCCGAAGCCATGAGAAAAAGGATGGAGAACAGGACCGCGCTGAAAAGGGCCGGCTCGCCGGAGGATGTTGCCTCGGCTGTCGTCTTTCTCGCATCGGATAAAGCCGGGTACATTACGGGCGCCGAGCTTTCGGTCGCCGGCGGGATAGACCTCCTGGTCTATTGATGCCGGCGGGCGGTCCGAACTTGAATAAGATTCAAGGGAGACGGCGAAATGACACTGGTTGACACCCTGGCCGGAAACGCCAGAACGCATCCTGACGGGCCGGCTTTCATCGAAGTGACGCGGGGCAGGGGTCTGAGAAAAGAGATAACCTGGCGGGCTCTCGATGAAAGGACAGACAAGATCGCCAACGTTCTCATGGACCGCGGCGTTGGAAGAGGCGACAAAGTCCTGCACTGGATGAGGAATTCCATAACGTGGTTCGAGGGCTATTTCGGCATCTTGAAAACGGGGGCCTGGGCAGTTCCTCTAAATTACCGGTTCACCGCCGCAGATTTTCAGTATTGCGCTCGAATAGTGGAAGCAAAGGCCGTTATACTGGAAGAGGAATTCGCGGCGCCTGTTTGCAGCGTCCGGGAGGCGCGGCCTGTTCCGAAGCTGATTTTCGGGAAGAGCACGCCTGACGGAACGGAAAACTGCGAGAAGCTGGTCGATGCGGCTTCAGGCGCTCCTTTGCGAATAGAATTGGACCGAAACGACGATTGCAGTCTCTATTTTACGTCGGGCACCACCGGCGACCCCAAGCCTATACTCCATACGCACAGAAGCCTTGAGTGGCTCGGGGTTGTCGGATGCACGAATTTCCGCATCAGCCATCGGGACAACTTCATCATCATCACCCCTCTTTACCACCTCGGGGCTTTCGGCTGGTGGCTCGGCAATTTTCTTGTCGGGGCCCGGGCGACGATCCTGACGGATTTCAGTCCCGCCCATTTCCTTGAGGCCGTATCGATGGAAAAGGCGACAGTTGCCTTCCTGCCTGTCCCGTGGACCCAGGATATTCTCCTGGCCCTGGATAAGGGGGAGCTGCGAAAGGAAGATTATGATCTGAGCAGTTGGCGGGTGATGCATATGGGCGCCCAGCCCATCGCTCCCAGCGTCGTGACCCATTGGAAGGAATACTTCCCTGAGATGGAATACCATACGTGCTATGGACAGAGCGAGGCTGGATTCTCCTTTCATCTGGACCATGCCGACGCACACAAGATCGGCTCGGTAGGCAGACCGGCATTGGGTTGGGATGCGCGCATCGTCGACTCCCGAGGCGTCGATGTCTCCGACGGAGAGACCGGAGAGTTGATAGTGAAAGGCAACGGCGTCATGACGGAGTATTACAGGAACCCGGAAAAGACGGCGGAGACTATAACAAACGGCTGGGTCCGTACGGGAGATTTGGCCAGGAAGGACGAGGACGGATTCACTTATATAGTCGGGCGGAAGAGGGACGTGATTATAAGCGGAGGGGAGAATATTTATCCCGAAGAGCTGGAAGAGACGCTGCAGGCCCATCCAAAGATAGAGGACGTCGGGGTGATAGGGCTGCCCGATGAGAGACTGGGAGAGGTGGCAGTCGCGGTAATACAGCTGAAGGCGGATGAAACGATGACGGTTGTCGAGTGCGAAGGTTACTGTGCAGAGGTCCTGCCTCGGTATAAGCGGCCCAAACGCATAATATTCGACGACGTGCCAAGGAATGAGGCAGGCAAGATAGAGAAGGTCAAGCTGAAGGAAAAACATGCTGGGTAAGGACAGGAGGCATTCGTAATGGAAACCGAAGAAAAGCTTTCCGGGTACATCGTTGCGACGCAGTTCGAAGACCTGCCGACGCCGGTTGTCGACCTCGTCAAGAATCAGGCGCTGGGCATCTTGGGGACGGCTATTGCAGGAGCAAGGCAGGAGGGATGCGGCGCAGTCGTTTCAAAGGTGAAAGAATGGGGCGGCAAAGAAGAGGCGACCCTCTTCGTTTACGGCGGCAAGGCGCCGTCATACAACGCTGTTTTTGCAAACGGCCTAATGGCTCGCGCCCTCGATTACGATGATGCCATGTCGCCGGGATTCCACGCCGGCGGATGCACGGTCCCTACGGCGCTTGCCGTGTCGGAGAGTTGTGGAGGAAAGAGCGGGAAGGAGTTTTTGACAGCCCTCGCCGTCGGCGCGGAGGTTGGCGCCAGGCTGAGGCTTACGGAGCAACAATACGACGGCTTCGATGCCACGGGGTTCTGCGGCGCCTTTGCCTCAGCCGCTATAGCGGGAAGGCTGCTGGGATTGAATTCGGCGCAGATCCTCCATGCCCTGGCGCTCGCTTTCACACGATGCGGGGGCAGCGTTCAGAGCAATATAGACGGTGCTTTGTCTGCAAGGCTGATCCAGGGTTTTGCCGCAAAGGAGGGGGTTATCTGCGCCGAGCTGGCCGCCGAAGGCATTACAGGCCCCGTCAATTTCATAGAAGGGGTCTGGGGATACATACATCTATACGGCAAGGACGAGGCCGGGACCCTGGCGGGCGCGAAGGAATTAGGCGAACGTTACGTGCTCATGGAAACGATGTTCAAGAGATATCCGAGCTGTGCGGGTACATTTGGCAGTACGGATGCCGCCCTTGCTTTGAGGAGAGAGATCGGTCTCGACCCGGAGACGGTTGACCGCATCGATGTTTATGTCACACCCTACTTCCATAAAATGGTAGGGCATCCCTTCAAGATAGGAGCGACGCCGCGCGTGAACGCTCAGTTCAGCATCCAGTACTGCGTCGCGAACGCCCTTCTAAGGGGGGAGGCGAAGCTGCAGCATTTCGAGGAAGAGCAGGTTAGAGACGCCGGAATCATGCAGCTTGTCCGGAGGAATCTTTGTCGTGCCCGACCCCGGGCTTGAAGAGAAGGGGCATACGTCTGCGAGGATGGAATTGAGGACCAAAGACCGCCGGGTGCACCGTAAGGACGTAGAAGTAGCGAGCGGTTTTCCGGGCAATGCCCTGAGACGGGAAGATCATATCGCTCGCTTCTGGGACTGCATCAACTACGCCGGCGACTATTTCGAAAGGGAAAATGGTGAAAAGCTGCTCGACATGGTGGAAGGCCTGGAAACGGTCCGGGATATCCGCGTGATGATCCCGCTGCTCGTGGCCGGGAAGAGATAGAAGGGATGTTGGCGGAGGCCACGTTTCAGACCGGGGAATGAAAGAGGCGGCAAATGATAAAGAGATTTGACCATGTAGGTCTTGCGGTGAAGGATTTGAAAAAAGCCGTGAAGTTCTTTGAGGACGCATTTGGGGCCAAAATCGTCTGGCAAGCCGAGTACGAAGATCAAGGGATCGAGTCCGTCTGCGTCGCGGTCGGCGAGGCCCGGTTTGAGTTGACGGGCAGCACCGGGCCCGGCAGCGTGATAGCCAGGTTTCTTGAGGCCAGGGGAGAGGGCATCCACCATGTGTCCCTCCAGGTCGATGACTTCGACAAGGTGTTAGGCGATTTGAGGGCCAAGGGTCTGAAGGTGATCGGAGAGACTGATGCGAGAGACTTCAAGGCGGCCTTTATTCACCCTTCGAGCGCCTGCGGGGTGCTGACCGAGATTGTAGAGCCGAAACCGGACGGAATAATGACCGGGGGAGGAAAGCATTAGGACCTGGAAGAGAGTCGTCATTCCGAAAGAGTCTATAGAAAACTTGGCGATATTTATAAAACATCTTGACGCGATTTAATCCGATGTTGTATAAAAGGGACGTAAAGCTGAAGTTCATTGCCCTGCACGTAAGCGATGTAGAATAGCCGACCTTAGGGTCTTGATCGAGGGAGTGCAAAGCTCCGCGCAAGATTCTTTGCCAGCCTCAATTCCTGTCGCGGCGCCGACCGTAAGGATGAAGCCTTACGGCATGCCGAACGCGGGACGAATACAGCAAGGGAGGGCTTACGGTGTTCGATAAGGATGAAATCGGAAAGATCAGGGAGATGGCGTCGGAGTGGGAGGCAGGCGCCCTGAAAAAGGAACTTGAGGAAAAAGGGGAATGGAAACCGGAATTCAAGACGATGTCGGGGATCCCGGTAAAAAGGGTCTACACCCCTCTCGATTTGGAAGAACGGGGATGGTCCTACAGCGAAAAGCTGGGTTTCCCGGGTGAATATCCCATGACGCGGGCAAGGACGGCCGGCATGTACAGGGCAGGCATCTGGCCCATGTGGGTGTACGGAGGTTTCGGCACTCCCGAAGACGCTAACAAGAGATATAAGTACCTTATCGAACAGGGGACCCAGGAAGTGGCGGTGGCCCTCCATTTGCCCAGCCAATTGGGCTATGACAGCGATGATCCCTTATCCCGGGGGGAGGTAGGCAGGATCGGGGTAGCCATCGATTCGCTTGCCGACGTGGAGGCTGCCTTCGACGGAATCCGTCTGGAGGACATCCTGATATTCACCACAGCCAACGCGGTCGGCCCCATATTCTACGCTCTCTTTGCTGCCTTGGGCGCCAGCAGGGGCATACCCATCGAAAAGATGCACATAAACATCCAGAATGAGATCCTGAAGGAATATGCGGCCAGGGGCGCCTACATCTTTCCGCCGCGGGCGGCGGTCAAATTTTCCGTTGACCTTGTCGAGTACGTATGTCGGAACAACCTTGCGGACAACGTTTACCCTTACTGGTTCTGCGGCTACCACATGAAAGAGTCGGGGGCTACCACCGTCCAGGAGATGGCGTTCACCATGGCCGACGCCGTGACCTATCTGGATGAGCTGGTCAGGCGGGGCGTCGACATTGACTCTTTCCATGACCCGATGGTCAACTTTGCGACAAGCATCGACTTCTTTGAAGCCATATGCGAGCACCGCGCTTTCAGAAGGTGGTGGGCAAGGTTAATGAAAGAGAGGTACGGCGCCGCCAATCCGAGGACGCTTGGGGTCTACTTTAAGGGCGGCTCGAATTCGAGCAATTATACCGCTCAAGAGCCTTTGAACAATATAGTGAGAGGAACGTTGTCTATCTTAGCTCAGGCCCTCGCCGGCCATCAGACAATGGGCACGGGGGCTATGGACGAGGCCCTGGGCATCCCTACGGCGGAGTCGCACCGGCTAGCCTTGAGGACGCAGCAGATCGTCGCCTACGAGAGCGGGATCATCAATACGGTGGACCCATTGGGCGGCTCTTATTTTGTAGAAGCCCTGACTGACGAGTTGGAGGCGCGCGCCGTGGCGCTCTTCGACAAGGTCCAGGAGATGGGCGGCGCCGTCAAGGCCATCGAAACCGGCTTCATGCAGGGCGAGATTCTGCAGTCGGCATACAAGTTCCTCAAAGAGGTCGAAAGCGGGGAAAGGATCGTTGTCGGCGTCAATAAGTTCCAGGTTAACGAGCAACCGGCAATCAAGGTCTCAAAGCTCGACGACAGCGCGGAGCCCAGGCAGATAGAGCGGCTGAAGAGACTGAAAAAAGAGAGGGACAACGACCGGGTTAAAAAGACCCTGCGGGAGGCTCAAGGAAGCGGCCGCCGGAGGAGAAAATCTCGTGCTGCCATGTATGGAGGCAGTGAAGGCATATGCCACGGTGGGCGAGATTTGCGGCGTCCTGCGGGAGCTTTGGGGTGAGTACAGGGCGCCTGCCATTTGAAAAAGAAAGACCGCGAGGGACCATTCATGGACGATGCAAAGAAAAAGATCAGGGTGCTGATTGCGAAGCCCGGCCTGGATGGACATGATCGGGGCGCCAAGTTGCTGACGCTGGGACTCAGAGATGCCGGCATGGAGGTCATTTATACCGGCATCAAGCAAACGCCGGAGGCCATCGTGGCGACCGTGGTCGAAGAAGACGTGGATGTGGTCGGACTCAGTTGTCTTTCGGGAGCCCATAACTACTATTTTCCCGAGGTGGTGAAGCTGCTCCGCAAAAAAGGGATGAATAAAGTGATGGTGATCGGCGGCGGCATTATTCCCGACGACGATATCCCTCCCCTGAAAGAAAAAGGTATAAAGGAAATCTTCGGTCCGGGTAGCCGGGTGAAAGACATAGCGACCTTTATACGCGAACACCTGCAATAGGATCCCGACGATGGACGCGACGGTAGCCGAATTGATGAAGGGGATGGCCGACGGTTCCGTCCGCTGTCTTTCCAGGCTGATCACGCTGGTTGAAAACGGCGGCGATAAGGCCGCCGAGATCATGGACGCCGTCGGCCCCGACGCGAAGGCGGTGTGTTGTGTAGGGATAACGGGCGCTCCGGGCGTCGGCAAGAGCACTCTTACCGACCGGCTTATTGCCGTTGCGCGTGAGAAAGGGCGGACAGTAGGAGTAGTCGCCGTCGATCCGAGCAGCCCGCGTCACGGCGGCGCCGTCTTAGGCGACAGGATACGGATGTGCCGCCATACGCCCGATGACGGGGTCTTTATCCGCAGCATGGCTACCAGGGGCGCCTTCGGCGGTCTTCCCGGATGTACGCGGGACGTCGTCAAGCTGCTGAAAGCTTTCAGGAAGGACATGGTGATCGTGGAGACGGTCG
>CAVTDX010000013.1:0-24386 GCA_963733345.1 uncultured delta proteobacterium | reverse complement strand
CGAAGGAGGCAACGGCCTCCCGTTGCTCGGCGCTGATGAGCGGTCCCATCTCGCTCTGCTCATCGGACGGATCGATCACCCGCACCTTCTTCGCGACCGCCGTCTCGAAGTGCTCCATGAAGCGCTCGTAGGCGCTTGCCTGCACGAGGATGCGTGAACGCGCGCAGCAGTCCTGGCCTGCGTTGTCGAAGACCGCGTACGGCACGGCTGCGGCCGCCGCCGCGAGGTCGGCGTCGGCGAAGACGATGTTGGCACTCTTGCCGCCGAGCTCGAGGGTCAGCCGCTTCACCTGCTCGGAACAGCCCGCCATGATCCTCTGGCCGACCTCGGTCGAGCCCGTGAAGCAGATCTTGCCGACAGCCGGGTTGGTGACAAAGCGCCAACCGACGACCAAGGAGCCCCTGCCTGGCAGGACCTGGAAGACGTCCTTTCGACAATGGTGCCCTGCCGCATCTACTTGCGCCTCAGACTACGTATTGCTATGTAAAGGAGCAGTAGATGGCTAAAAAAGTTGCCGCTATGGTCAAGCTGCAGTTGCTGGCAGGTCAGGCAACTCCGTCGCCGCCGGTCGGACCTGCGCTCGGTCAGCACGGGGTGAACATAATGGAATTCTGCAAGGCTTTTAACGAGAGGACGAAGTCCCAGGAAGGGACGATCATCCCGGTGCTGATTACTATATATTCCGACAGGACCTTTACGTTTATCACAAAGACCCCTCCCGTTTCCTTTCTTCTCAAGAAGGCCGTAAAGCTTGCGAAAGGGGCGAACAACCCCAAAAAAGAGACCGTCGGGAAGATCGCCAAATCACAGGTCAGGGAGATTGCGCAATTGAAGATGCCCGACCTCAATGCAAAAGATCTGGCGGGCGCAATAAGGATCGTTGAAGGATCTGCGAGAAGCATGGGATTGGAGGTTGTGGAGAGCGAATAGAGGAACTAACAAAAACACGGACTCGATGTTGAGGCACGGTGAGCGGCGGGCAGTAAGTGAAGATTACTGTCTCGTGGCCTATTATTTTTTTTGAAGAGGGATGGAAATGGCAGAAAAAACAAAGAAATACAAGGAAGCCTTGAAGAAGGTCGATAGGGAAAAGCGGTACACTCTTGAAGAAGCCATCGACTTGATCGCTGACATGCCTCAAAGAAAATTCGACGAGACCGTTGAAGTGGCCATGCGGCTCGGCGTCGACCCGAGGCATGCCGACCAGATGGTGCGCGGCGCCGTGGTGCTCCCCAACGGACTGGGGAAGAAAGTAAGGGTCCTCGTCTTCGCGAAAGGCCAGAAGGAAAAGGAAGCCCAGGAAGCCGGCGCCGATTATGTCGGATCCGACGACTTCATCGAGAAGATTCAGAAAGGTTGGCTCGATTTCGATAAGGCCATCGCAACGCCGGACATGATGGGCGCGGTGAGCAAGCTGGGCAAGATACTAGGCCCCAGAGGGCTTATGCCCAACCCCAAGGTAGGCACGGTCACGTTTGACGTGGCGAAGGCCGTGAACGAGCTGAAGGCGGGCCGCGTTGAATTTCGCGTGGACAAAGCGGGAAACCTCCATGTGCCCGTGGGAAAAGGGAGCTTCGGCAAGGAAAAGCTGACGGAGAACATCAGCTCCCTCTTTGACGCCGTTATCAGACTCAAGCCTGCCTCAAGCAAAGGGACCTACGTGAAGGGGATCGCCATTTCGAGGACTATGAGCCCGGGCGTAAAAATAGATCCTGCCTATGTGAGAAGCTCAGCGAAGTAGGGAAAGAGTCAGAGACAGCAGGCGCCGAACTTCCGGTTAAACGATTACGGCCTGCCGAGACAAGAAAGCTTGTTGCATTTTCGTCTCTTCTGGCTTTCCATAGAGACTTAATTAGAAAGGAGGGATGAAAACCATTGGAAAGAAAGGCAAAAGAAAAAGTAGTCGATGAGCTTGACGAGAAGCTCAAGCGCGCCGGCGCCATGTTCCTTGCCGAATACAGCGGCATGAATGTGGCTCAGATTTCGAAGCTCCGGAGGGAGCTCGGCAACGTGGGCGGAGAATTCAAGGTAGCCAAGAACACGCTCTTGAAGATAGCCGCCGCAGGAAAGCGCGCGGAGGCGCTAAAGGACGAGTTTACGGGTCCCAATGCGGTAATTTGCAGCTACAAGGACCCTGTCGGCGTTGCAAAGGTTCTCGCGGCGGTCTCGAAGGATGTGCCTAAGCTGAAGTTGAAAGCCGGCCTTCTCGGGACGCAGCGGATCGGCCCTCAGGAGATACTCACCCTTGCGACGCTGCCGCCGAAAGAGGTCCTCGTCGGGAAGCTGCTCGGTCTGCTGCTCGGTCTGCCCCAGAGGCTTGTGGGCGCCCTTTCCGGCAGCCTCATGCAGCTCTTGCTGACGTTGAATGCGATCAAGACGAAAAAAGAGACGGCTTAAAGGAGGATAGGATAAATGGCTGCGACAAGAGAAGAAGTAATTGCTTATATTGAGAGCATGACTGTCTTAGAGCTTTCCGAGTTTATCAAGACCCTCGAGGAGAAATTCGGCGTGACTGCGGCGATGCCGATGATGGCGGCCGGCGGCGCAGGCTCAGGCATAGCGGCCGCTCCCGCGGAGCCGGTGGAAGAGCAGACGGAATTCAACGTCATCCTCACCGGATATGAAGCAGACAAGAAAATCCAGGTCATCAAAGTCGTGAGGGCCGTGACCAGCCTCGGACTGAAAGAGGCGAAAGACCTCGTCGAAGGCGTGCCGAAGGTTGTGAAAGAAGGCGTGCCTAAGCAGGAAGCGGAAAACGTCAAGAAGCAGCTCGAAGAGGTCAGCGGGAAGGTCAAAGTGGAATAGAAGTTGCGGCATCGGCCTATTCCAGGGGCAAAGCGCGCTTTGCCCCTGAACCGTTAAACAAGAGGTGAAAATGATATGAGGCAGACCTTTCATAATAAGATTGTGCGAAAGAGCTACGGGAAGCTCAAAGAGGTTCTCGAGATTTCCAATCTTATCGAAATTCAGCTCAACTCTTACGAGAGCTTCCTTCAGAAAGACGCGGCCCCTGAAGAGCGGGTGATTGCAGGGCTCCAGGCGGTTTTTGCGTCCGTCTTTCCGATCAGGGACTCCCACGAGACGACCTCCCTGGAGTTTGTGAAGTACGAAATCAGCGAACCGAAGTACTCCGAAGAGGAATGCATCGTACGGGGACTCACCTTTGCCTCCCCCATGAAGGTCACCATACGGCTCGTCGTATTCAACGTCGATCCCAACACGAAGATAAAGGACATCAAGGCGGTCAAGGAACAGGACGTCTACTTTGGCGAGATCCCCCTCATGACCGAAAGAGGGACGTTTATTGTGAACGGGACCGAAAGGGTCATAGTCAGCCAGCTCCATCGGTCTCCCGGCGTCTACTTTGACTGCGACCAGTCAAAAGCGCCGTTCAGCGGCAATTTCGCTTATACCGCAAGGATTATCCCCTACAGGGGTTCCTGGCTCGATTTCGAATTCGATCACAAAGAACTCCTCTACGTACGCATAGACAAGCGCAAGAAAATCCCCGTTACCCTCCTCCTCCGGGCGCTCGGTTATTCGGAAAAGGAGATCCTCGACTACTTTTATGAGAAGGAAACGGTCGCCATAAAGGATGGAAAGATTTTCAAGGAAACTCCGTTCGAGCTGCTTCTCGGCCAGAAGGCCCCTGCCGACATCGTCAATGCCGAGACGGACGAGGTGCTGGTGAAGAAGCACAAGAAGATCAGCAAGGCCGTCATCAAGAAGATGGAGCAGGCGAATATTGCGAAAATCCCGGTGGAGGAAGGGGACGTCATCGGAAAGATCGCCGCCGCCGACATCATCGACCCTGAGACGAAAGAGGTGATCGTCCCGATCAACAAGGAAATCGCCGAAGACGATCTGGCGAAGCTTGTGAGCCGCGGCATAAAGACCTTCGACGTGCTTTTTATCGACAATCTCAACGTGAGCTCCTCCCTTCGGGACACGCTCCTTATCGACAAGGCGGGCGGCAAGGAGGAAGCGCTTCTCGAGATTTACAGGAAGCTGAGGCCGGGCGATCCGCCCACGTACGAGTTTGCCGAAGCCCTTGTCCATAATATGTTTTTCAGCCCCGAGCGGTACGACCTCTCTAAGGTGGGAAGGCTCAAGATGAACCACCGCCTCGGCATTGCCATTCCCCTCGACGTAACGACGTTGCGGAAGGAAGACATCATCGAGGTGGTAAGGCATCTCCTGCGTCTCAAAGATGCCCGCGGTCCCGGGGATGATATCGATCATTTGGGCAACAGGAGGGTAAGAACGGTCGGCGAGCTTTTGGAGAACCAGTTCAGAATGGGTCTCGTAAGAATGGAACGGGCCATCAAGGAAAGACTTACCTTCCCCGAGATGGAGACGCTCATGCCTCACGACCTCGTGAATCCTAAGCCGGTTGCCACGGCGGTGAAAGACTTTTTCGCAAGCAGCCAGCTTTCCCAGTTCATGGACCAGACGAACCCCTTGAGCGAGATTACCCACAAGCGGCGGCTGTCGGCCCTCGGCCCCGGCGGCCTGACCCGCGAGAGGGCCGGTTTTGAGGTGCGCGACGTGCATCCGACCCATTACGGCAGGGTCTGCCCTATCGAGACGCCGGAAGGGCCGAACATCGGCCTGATCGCATCTCTCTCCACTTATGCCCGGGTCAACGAATACGGTTTCATCGAGACGCCTTACAGGGAAGTGATCAACGGCCGCGTTACGAACGACATCAAGTACATGAGCGCGCTCGAAGAGGAGCAGTACTACGTCGCCCAGGCAAATGCGCCGGTCGATGAAGAAGGACGTTTCACGACGGACCTGGTTTCCGCAAGGAAAGGCAGCGGTTTCTTCTGGGTCGACCCTATGGCCATAGAGCTCATGGATGTCTCCCCGAAGCAACTCGTGAGCGTTTCCGCATCCCTCATCCCCTTTCTGGAACACGACGACGCGAACCGCGCGCTCATGGGTTCGAACATGCAGCGCCAGGCGGTGCCTCTCATCAGCACCGAGGCGCCCCTGATCGGTACGGGCATGGAGCGCATTGTGGGAAGGGACTCGCGGGTCAGCATTGTCGCCAGACACGACGGCGCAGTGGAAAGCGTCGACGCGAACAGGATCATCCTCAAGTATGAGGAGAAGAAGGACAGCGAGGAGCCTGTCACTAAGATTGACGTGTACAACCTCCTCAAGTTCAGAAGGTCGAACCAGGATACCTGCATCAACCAGCGCGTGATAGTGCGCAGAGGCGATTACGTCAAGAAGGGGGAAGTCCTTGCCGACGGGCCTTCAACGGACAGAGGGGAGTTGGCCCTGGGCAAGAACGTCGTTGTTGCGTTCATGCCCTGGAGGGGCTTCAACTACGAGGATTCGGTCCTCATCAACGAGCGGCTCGTCGCAGAAGACGCTTTCACCTCCATCCATATTGAAGAGCTGGAGTGCGTGGTGCGGGATACGAAGCTCGGCAAGGAGGAGGTCACCCGGGATATTCCCAATGTGGGCGACGAGGCGCTCAAGGACCTGGACGACTCAGGCATCATCCGCATAGGCGCCACGGTGCGAGCCGGGGACATCCTTGTCGGCAAGGTGACGCCCAAGGGGGAAACCCAATTGACGCCGGAGGAGAAGCTGCTCCGGGCAATCTTCGGTGAAAAAGCCGGGGACGTAAAGGATACGTCCCTGCGGATCCCCCACGGCATCGAAGGGATCGTCATCGACGTGAAGGTCCTTTCACGAAGGGGCATCGACAAGGATGAGCGGTCGCGGCTCATCGAGGATATCGAGATATCGAACATCCTGAAAGACCAGGAAGACCAGGTAAAGATCATTCTGGAGTCCACGAGCGAAAAACTCCAGGACCTGCTCGCGGGAAAGACCGCGTCCAAGGAGATAAAAGACGGGCGGGGCAGACCCGTCGTCAAAAAAGGCGAAGCCTTCACCCGGGAGAAGATCCTCGGCATGAACCCTGAGAGGTTGCAAGAGATAGATTTTGAGGACGAGGAGCTCGAAGCGAGGATCGTCAAGATCGTCGACAGCAAGGAGAATCAGGTCGAGGTGATAAAACTCTACTACGAAGACAAGATAAACAAGATCAAGAAAGGCGACGAGCTGCCGCCCGGGGTCCTGAAAACGATCAAAGTCTATGTGGCTATGAAGCGGAAGATAGCCGTAGGCGACAAAATTTCCGGAAGGCACGGAAACAAGGGGATTGTTTCCATAATCCTGCCCGAAGAAGATATGCCGTTTACCGAGGATGGGACCGCAGTCGACGTTGTGCTGAACCCCCTGGGCGTGCCGTCGCGCATGAACGCGGGCCAGATACTGGAGACCCACCTCGGCTGGGCGTCCAAAGAGCTCGGCAAGGCAATCGGCAAGCTCGTCGAGACGAACAACGCGCCCCTGATCCGGAACCGCTTCAAAGAAATCTTCGGAGACGGGGAGATGCAGGAGTTCCTGGACAAACTGAGCGAGGACGAATTGGTCGAGCTTGCGAACCAGGTCAAAAACGGCGTGCCTATCGCAGTTCCCGTCTTCGATGGCGCAAAGGAAGCGGAGATCTCCGATGCCTTCAAAATGGCGGGGTTGCCCGAATCGAGGCAGATTACGCTGTACGACGGCAGGACGGGAGAGCCTTTCCATCACAAAGTGACGATCGGCAATATGTACCTCCTGAAGCTCCACCACCTTGTAGACGATAAAATACACGCCCGTTCCATTGGACCTTATTCGCTGGTGACCCAGCAGCCCCTCGGCGGCAAGGCGCAGTTCGGGGGCCAGAGGCTGGGCGAGATGGAGGTGTGGGCCCTGGAGGCATACGGCGCCGCTTATTCCCTCCAGGAATTCCTCACCATCAAATCGGACGACGTGAGCGGAAGGGTGAAGGCCTACGAGTTGATCGTGAAAGGCGAGGACGTGCTGGAGCCGAGCCTGCCCGAATCGTTCAACGTCCTGGTGAAGGAATTGCAGAGCTTGTGCATAAATGTCGATTTGATCAAAGAAGAAGAAGAGTAAGGAGGTCGTTTTGGACGACTATTTTAAAATTTTCGATAAGCAGAAGGACCCGCTGAGCTATACGGCGATGAAGGTGTCGCTGGCTTCGCCGGACCTTATTGAAAAGTGGTCCTTTGGCGAGGTAAAGAAACCGGAGACGATCAATTACCGGACCTTCAAGCCGGAAAAGGACGGTCTTTTCTGCGCGCGGATTTTCGGTCCGGTGAAAGATTACGAATGTATTTGCGGCAAATACAAGAGGATGAAGCACCGCGGCATTATCTGCGAAAAGTGCGGCGTCGAGGTTATCCAATCGAAGGTCCGAAGGGAACGCATGGGTCATATCCACCTCGCGTCCCCTATTGCGCACATCTGGTTTTTGAAAAGCATGCCGAGCAAGATCGGCACCCTGCTGGAGCTGACCATCAAAGAGGTGGAGCGGGTCCTCTATTTCGAGATGTACATAGTGATCGATCCCGGTCCCTCCCAATACAGTTTCTGCGAGCTGATCAGCGAAGAAAAGCACCTCGAGGCCAGGGAGAAGTTCGGGGACAAATTCTCAGGCGGCATAGGCGCCGAGGCGATGCGGGAATGCCTCAAGAAAATCGATGTGGAGCAGGTCGGGAAGGCCATAAGGGAAGAAATGAGAGAAACCTCGTCCGACGCGAAGAAAAAGAAGCTTGCGAGGAGATTGAAGGTTGTCGACGCGTTCCGCATCTCCGGGGTCAAGCCGGAGTGGATGATCCTTGACATCATACCTGTTTTGCCGCCCGAGCTTCGCCCTCTGGTGCCTCTTGACGGTGGCAGGTTCGCGACCTCCGACCTGAACGACCTGTACCGCAGGGTCATCAACCGGAACAACCGCCTCAAACGGCTGATGGAACTGAATGCGCCGGAGATTATCATCAGAAACGAAAAAAGGATGCTCCAGGAGGCGGTCGATGCGCTCTTCGACAACTCGAAGCGCGGCCGGATCGTCACCGGAACGAGCAAAAGGCCGCTTAAGTCGCTCTCCGACATGTTGCGGGGCAAGCAGGGACGTTTCCGCCAGAACCTCCTCGGAAAGAGGGTGGACTATTCCGGCAGGTCGGTCATCGTGGTCGGGCCCGAGCTGCGGCTCCACGAATGCGGCCTTCCGAAATATATGGCCCTCGAGCTTTTCAAGCCTTTTATTTACAACAGGCTCATCAAGAAGGGTTTTGCCACCACTATAAAGAACGCAAAAAAGCTCGTGGAGAAGGAACGTCCTGAAGTATGGGACATGCTCGAAGAGGTGATCAAGGAACACCCCGTGCTTCTCAACAGGGCCCCCACGCTGCACAGGCTCGGCATTCAAGCCTTTGAGCCCCAGCTGATCGACGGCAAGGCTATCCAGCTGCACCCTCTTGTCTGCCCCGCGTACAACGCGGACTTCGACGGGGACCAGATGGCCGTGCACGTGCCCTTGTCGATCGAGGCCCAGTCGGAAGCGCGCGTCCTCATGATGTCGACGAACAACATACTCTCCCCTGCGAGCGGCAGACCGATCATCGTGCCGACCCAGGACATCGTGCTCGGCCTCTATTACCTTACTATAGAACGCAAATACAGGGACGGAGAGGGAATGATGTTCGCAGACCCCGAAGAGGCCAGGATCGCCTACGACGCCGGGGAGGTCGATCTCCACGCACGGGTCCGGGTGAGAATGTCGATGACTCCGGACGGCGAACCCCAACTGGTCGACACGACCCCGGGAAGGATCCTGCTGCGCGAGGCGATCCCGGAGATGATCCCCTTCTCCGTCATCAACCGGGTGATGGACAAAAAGTCGATCGGGCAGCTCGTCGACATATGCTACCGGCAGGGCGGCGAGAAGGCTACGGTCCTTCTCTCCGACAGGCTGAAAGGCATCGGCTTCCGCTATGCCACGTTAGGCGGCATCTCGATCTGCATCGACGACATGATTATCCCGGCGCGGAAGGAAGAGTTGATCAGCAAGGCCTATGAAGAGGTCAAAGTCGTGCAGAACCAGTATTCGGAAGGGCTCATCACCGACGGCGAGCGTTACAACAAGGTCATCGACATCTGGGCGGATGTCACCGAAAGGATCGCCGACGAGCTAATGAGAGAGCTCGGGTCGGAAAAGATTACGGCGCCCGACGGCAAGGTGGAGTACCAGAACAGCCTCAACCCGATGTTCATTATGGCCCATTCCGGTGCAAGAGGCAACGCGCAGCAGATCAGGCAGCTCGCGGGCATGAGGGGCCTCATGGCGAAGCCTTCGGGCGAAATCATCGAGACGCCCATCACGAGCAATTTCAGGGAAGGTCTCACCGTGCTTCAATACTTCATCTCCACCAGCGGCGCGAGGAAGGGGCTTGCGGACACGGCGTTGAAGACAGCCAACTCAGGTTATCTCACCAGGAGGCTCGTCGACGTGGCCCATGACGTAATCGTGGGGGAGACGGACTGCGGAACCTTCGACGGCATAGAAGTGACGTCCCTCATAGAGGGCGGCGAAGTGATCGAGCAGCTCGGGACAAGGATCCTCGGAAGGGTCTCCCTGGAGGACCTCCGGGACCCTGACGGAGAGATCATCGTCCGCCGGAACGAGGAAATCAGGGAAGAGCACCTGCCGAAGGTAGACGAGGCAGGCTACGAGATAGTCAAGATCCGCTCGGTCCTTACCTGCAGATCGAAACGGGGCGTCTGCGCCCTCTGCTACGGCAGGGACCTCGCCCGGGGGAGACTGGTGAGCATCGGCGAAGCCGTGGGCATTATCGCAGCCCAATCCATCGGCGAGCCGGGCACGCAGCTCACCATGAGGACCTTCCATATCGGCGGCGCCGCCTCGCGGCGGGTCGAGCAGTCGACCCTCGAGGCCAGGAACGAGGGGTACGTGAAGCTCGTCAATGTCAAAAAGATTCCCAACAAGGAGGGACAGCCTGTCGTTATGAACAGGAATGGCGAACTCCTCCTCGTGAATGAGGCGGGCCACGAGAGGGAGAAGTATCCGATCATTTACGGGGCAAAGCTCAAGGTCGCCGAGGGGAACAAGGTGGCCGAGGGGCAGACCCTTGCCGAGTGGGACCCCTACACGACGCCTATCCTTTCGGAGGTGTCGGGCAAGGTGAAGTTCGGCGACATCGTTGAAGGCGAGACGATGCAAGAACGCATCGATGAGGTGACGGGCCTTACCTACAAGGTCATCATCGAGGCGCGCAATCCCGAGTTGCGGCCGCGCATCTCCGTAAAGGACGAAAAGGGAAGGACTATCATGATACCGGGCACGCAAAGCCCTGCCCGGTACATCCTGCCCATCGGCGCCCATATCGTCGTGAATGAGGGCGACGAGATTTTTGCCGGCGACACTGTGTCGAAAATGCCGAGGGAAACCACCAAGACAAAGGATATCACCGGCGGCCTGCCGAGGGTTGCGGAGCTATTCGAGGCGCGCCGGCCGAAAGAAAGCGCGACAGTGACGGAGATATCGGGTCTCGTCTCATTCGGCAAACTTTCAAAAGGAAAGAGGGAAATCGTCGTGACGCCGGAGCGCGGCGAAACCCGCAAGTATTTGATCCAGAGAGGGAAGCACATAATCGTGCACGAGGGCGACTATGTGCGGGCCGGAGAAGCGCTTATCGACGGTCCCGTCAATCCCCACGACGTGCTCCGGATCCTTGGCACAAAGGACCTTGCCCGTTATCTGGTCGATGAGATCCAGGAAGTCTACCAGCTCCAGGGCGTGAAGATCAACGACAAGCATATCGAGATCATCGTGAGGCAGATGCTCAAGCGCGTGCGTATAAACGAGGTGGGAGACACAAATTTCATCATAGACGAGCCGGTGGAGTGGTGGGTCTTTGAGGAGGAAAACAGGCGTGTGATGGAGAAGGGAGGCACTCCCGCGACGGCGGAATCGCTCTTCCTCGGCATCACGAAGGCTTCGCTCATCACGGACAGCTTTATTTCGGCCGCGAGCTTCCAGGACACCACGAAGGTGCTTACCCAAGCGGCCATTGAAGGCCGGGTAGACTATCTGCGCGGACTCAAGGAGAACGTGATCATGGGCAGAATCATTCCCGCGGGCACGGGCTTCTCGAAATACAGGAACTACGAAATGGTCGCCCTCGACAAAACGGAAGAGTTGCCTCCGGAAACGCCGCAGCTACTGGAAGGCGCCACTACGTAGCGCCCGGTCAGCAAGGCGGGCTTCCTCGGTCTTCGGAAAAAGCTCTATGACCCTTTTTAAAGCGGTCGTAGAGCTTTTTTTATCGCCGATGGCGGCAAAGGCCTCCGCCTGCCTGTACATGGCCTTGGCTGCCTTATCGCTCGTCGGGAACCTGTCGATTACCTCCTGGAACTGGATTATCGCTTTCTCATAAGCTTTCAGGTTCATATAGCTCTCGCCCATCCAGTAATACGCATTTGGGGCCAGCGGCGCGACAGGGTTCTGCTGCACGAATTGGGCAAACAAGGGCACGGCGTCTTTGTAGGCCCCCTTTTGAAAAGCATCGAAACCCTGTTTATATATATCTTCAGGGTTGGCCGCCGGCCCGCCGCTCACGGGGCCGGCCTCCTCCCTGACAGTCTTCTTCAGCGCTCTGAACTGCCCCTTCATGTCTTCCCAGTAGGCGCGGAGCTGCGAGTCCAGCTCGTCCAGCCTGCCGAGGATCGCCTTGATCTTCTCATCTTTGTTCTCGCTCGCGATCGATAGGTCTAACACCTCCTTGCGGAGACCCGATTCAGGCGAGCCGACGGCCTTTTGGATATCCTGCATCTGCTTTTCCAAGCGGGACAGGCGGGCGTCCGTCTTTTGCATGTAGCTCGTCTGCTCCGAATAGACCGAGGTTATATCCTGTTTCACCTGGCTTACTTCTCCGCTTGAAGCGCAGCCGAACAGAAAAAGGGCGACCAAAAGAAGCGGAAAAATTCTCATGTTTTCCCCCTCGATTATTGGTTCGTTTGCTGGCCGACAAAATGGGCCCGTCTGTTTTTTGCCCATGCTTCTTCCGTGTGACCTGGGTCGACCGGCGCTTCCTTCCCATACGAGACCGCCCTTAACCTCTGGTCGCTCACGCCGTAGGCGACAAAGTAGTCCTTTACCGCCCCGGCCCTTTTCTGGCCCAGGGCGAGGTTGTATTCGGTCGTTCCCCTCTCGTCGCAATAGCCCTCGATAGTCAGTCTTATTGCATGGTTGGCCTGAAGCCATTCGGCCATCTTCTTCAACACGGGCATGTCTTGAGATCTGATGCTGTAGCTGTCGAAATCGAAGTAGACGTCCTGAAGATTGGCTGCGACCGCTTCTTCTGCGCTCGTCCGCCTTTTCTCCCGCTCGGCTCTTGCCAGCTCTTCTTCCGAGATTGCGCCTTCGCTCCCCTTTTTACCGGCGACGCCCTCCTGCGACTGCTGCTCACCGGCCCCGACGCCCGGCTGGATGCGCTCGGAGAGCGGCACGGACGTCGGTTTTGAAGCGCATCCCTGAAAAAGCAGGACAGCGGCGGCCAAACAGAATAGGACTGTGTGTTTCTTCATCCTTCCTCCTTCAATTGCTGGGGTTTAAGCGCTCCCTCGACAGGCAAAGCCGCGGTCGCTTTGCTCGCCGCCTTGGCCTCCCCCTAAAAAGAGATTCATGCCTATGGCACGAATCTCGGCTGGCTCTCATCCCCCCCTACGAACTTCAGCTCCCTCTTGTTCTCTCCGTTGAGCAGCATCAGGCAGATGGAGGTTTTCCTTCCCTTTTGACACGAATAGAGGATATACCTGCCGCATGGGGAGAAATGGGGCGAATCGTTTACCCCCCCCTCGCTGAGCACCCGTGCGTTCGACCCGTCCGGCCTCATCGTGCAGACCTCGAGGGCGCCTTCGGTTTTCGATATGAAGGCAATCAGGTCTCCTTTGGGCGAGAAAGCCGGAGACGTATTATAGTTGCCAAAATAAGAGAGACGCTTTATCTCGCCCGACGCCATGTCCTTCACAAAAATATTCGGGCCTCCGTACATGTCGGAGACAAAGACCATTTTTCCGCCGTCCGGACTGAACGCCGGCGAGCTCAGGATTCCTTCTTTCCGGAGCAGGGTGGTCCGCTCCTTCGTCTCTACGTTGACGGCGTAAATCGTCGAGAACTTTCCAAGGGTATGGGAATAGGCGAGGGTCTTGCCGTTCATCCAGTTAGACCCTACCTTCACTCCTTCCTGCTTGTCCGCATACATTTCCCTGTTTGTCGCAAGATCTACCACATAGAGGTTCGGCCGGCCCTCCCTGTACGAGGTATAGCTAAGATATTTCCCGTCGGGCGACATCGAGGGCGAAACGATGATCTGTTTCTGGTCCGTAAGCTTCCTCGGTTCGTTTCCGTCCAGATCGGCCACGTACACGTCTCTACGGCGGCCCTCCCCCGACACGAAGAGGACCCGTGAGCTCATGATGCCCTTTTCCCCCGTCACCGTCAATATGATCTCGTCGGCGAGCCTGTGAACGACCCTTCTCCATTCCGGCGGCGTTGCCCGGTACCTTTTCGCAAAGAGGAGGCCGCCGTCGCTCGCGTCATAGAGGTACGCTTCCAGCGAGAAGTCCGTTCCCTGCTCCCGTACCACGGCCTTGCACAAGAGCTCCACGCCCAGGGTGCGCCACTGGTCGAACTTGATGCTGTTTCTGTCTGCGCCTTCACTCACAAGGTCCGCGTCCATGAGGGAGCGCGGCGCCACCACGAAGAGACCCGACAAGTCGAGGTCTTGATTCAGAAGGTCGCTTATTTCCGGCCTCGGCTTTTCAGCGCCCGAAAAGGGCGGGACCGCAATACTGATTTTTCTGTACGATTGTCCGTAGACGTCCAGATAAACTTTCGCATCGGCAGCGCCTGCGATAAAGATCAGCGCGACCGGCAGAATAAGCCATCTGAGCTTGCTCATGTGTTGTCTCCATGCACTGACGATTTCCAGCCTGCCCCTCCTCTTCCGGGGAGATATGCTCTGGATCGGCGCCGGCCCCTCTCCCCAACTCATGAGCGATATCCGTCGCTTGCACATATTACCCCGAAGAGGTGATAAAGGTCAAGAAAGGGTCCGGCCGGGCGCCCCCGAGGAACCACCAAGCTTAATGTGGAGCTGCCTGCCGCGGGGTGGTGCATCCATCAAGAATCGCCTCGGCCGGAGAACTGAGGAAGCTCCGAAAAAATAGTATAATAGTGAGAAACGCGGTCTTACACGATGGGGGTGTATGAAAGAACGAGAAAACCAGGAAAAGGAAGCCCGGCCCGATCCCGACGCGCTCTTGAAGGAAATCGACCGTGAGGAGGCCAAGAGGGGAAGGCTGAAAGTGTTCCTCGGCTATGCGCCGGGCGTGGGCAAGACCTATGCAATGTTGCAGGAAGCTCACGTGCTGCGGAACAGAGGAGAAGACGTGGTGGTGGGCATCGCAGAGACCCACCACAGGGCTGAAACCGACGCCCTGCTCGCGCAATTGGAGATCGTCCCCGGAGGCTTGTCGATTACGGGGGCATAGTCCTGCAGGAATTTGACGTGGACGCCGTTCTTCGCAGGAAACCCTCGGTTGTCCTCGTGGACGAGCTTGCTCACACGAACGCCCCCGGCAGCCGCCATCCCAAGAGATATCAGGATGTGGAGGAGCTGATAGAAGCGGGCGTCGAGGTCTATACGACGGTCAACATACAGCATTTCGAGAGCCAGGTCGATGTAGTGGCGCAGATTACGGGCATCCGCGTGCAGGAGACGGTGCCTGACACTATCCTCGAGCAGGCGGACGAGGTGCAGGTGATCGATATTCCCCTCGAGGAACTGACCCAGCGGCTGAAAGAGGGGAAGGTCTACGTCCCGGACCGGGCCCGCCAGGCCATGGAAAGCTTTTTTCAGCGGGGCAACCTCGTAGCCCTCCGCGAGCTCACCCTCACGCTGGTCGCAAGAAAAATGGGTTCGGAGCTCCTCAATTATATGAGGGCGAAGGCGATTGCCGGTCCCTGGCCTGCGGGCGATAGGGTGATGGTCTGCGTCGCGGCAAGCCCTTATGCGACCCAACTGCTCAGAAAAGCCTATACGATTGCGAAGACTGCCAATGCAGAATGGTACGCCGTCTACGTATCTCCTCCGGCTTTCAGGGAATTATCCGACCGGGAAAAGCTTTATTTGTCGGAGGCGCTCAACCTTGCCGAGGAACTGGGCGCGAAAGTGGCCACCCTTCAGGGCACGGACGTCGCCAAGGAAATCTTGAAGTTCGCCAGCGCGAACAACATCACCCGCGTCGTTGTGGGCAAGCCCCTTCGCTCAAGGTTTAGCGAATTCTTCAAAGATTCGCCGGTCTATCGACTGCTCCGGGCCGGGGGGCAATTCGAGATCCATCTTGTCGCCCCTTTGAAAGAGAGAGAACAGGCAGCCATAAGACTTCCGAAAGGCGTGAGCTTCGATCCTGCGGCCTATCTCGTCACTTTCGGGATGATTGCGCTTATCACCCTCATAGACGTTTTCCTCCAGAAATTTGTCGAGCCCGCGTCCCTCGTCTTCATCTATCTTATCGCAACGATCGGCGCGGCCCTGCGCTTCGGGACGGGCCCTTCGCTATTTGCTTCCATTTTGAGCATCCTCACCTTCGATTTCTTGTTTGTCGATCCCCGTTACACGCTCACCGTGTACCGCGCCCACGATGTGATAAACGCCATGGTATTCCTTTTCACCTCCGTCGTTGTCGGGCAGCTTGTCAAAGTGACGAAGCGACAGAACCTTGCGCTCAATCTGCGCCTTGAGCGCGTCAGGCTCATCGAACAGATGAGCAAAGAAT
Source organism: uncultured delta proteobacterium (assembly GCA_963733345.1). Taxonomy (GTDB): domain Bacteria; phylum Desulfobacterota; class Syntrophorhabdia; order Syntrophorhabdales; family WCHB1-27; genus BOG-1155. The sequence goes on along the minus strand of CAVTDX010000013.1, from coordinate 8,651 downwards.
TTCTCATGCTCCCGCCCGTGGAGCAGTTGATAGGCGGGTTCGCTCAGAATGCCGACGAATGGAAATCGATCCTGCCGCTTTTGCGCACCACGGTGCTCGACGATGTGAGCCATATCGTGATCAAATACGTGGCAAACGTCGTAGAGGCGCCTTCTTTCGCGCTCTTTACAGGCCAGGACGGCAGGCTCCGCGTATGGGCAAGGAGCAGGTCTGACGCGGAGCTTGACCCACACGAAATGACCGTGGCGCAATGGAGCATGATAAACGGGAAAATGGCGGGCGCCGGGACCGAGACGCTCGCTAACGCGAAGACCTGCTTTTTGCCCATGAAAACGGGAGAAGACGTCGTCGGCCTGATAGGCATCCGCTATGAGTTCAAGAACCTCCTCGCGGACCAGCGCCGCCTCCTGGGGTCGATTGCCAGCCTGTCGGCATTAGGTGCAATCCGCTGGGCGAAGGTCTAAAGGGCGGCCGGGCGTTTTTTGCGCCTAGCGCGGTCGCCGGCTCGGCGTGACTCCTCACTTGCCACCCGCCCGTACTCGTCTATTGCAAGCAAACTCGACAAATACTCGACTCTGAGAAGACATCCCGGTTAAATGGGCAAGAACCGGATGAGCCGGAATAAAGCAGAGAAACTTAGGCGCCGGATAGACACTATGGTTCGAGCAGCTCGAACCCGGTCGTCGGGTCGAACACCCTGCGGCCGGTCGTCTCGGTAAGCTCCCAGAGCACCGCCTCCAGCACATGCCATACACGAACCCCCGGCCTGACGCACCCTGTGACCGCCTCACTGCCTCGGCCGGCGGTCGCATGCATGTGTAGGACAGGCTGACCTTCCGCGTTAGGAAAGAGCGTACCCACCCCCGCCACTTCATGGACGTCGCGAAGAACATGCTCCATCGGCACGATGGGGCTGCTCCGGCCTTCCTCCGGTCCGACTACCAGCACGCTCGCGCTATCTGCTCCCCCCAACGCAATCAGTCCCGCCGCCTGAATTTCATGCTCCCGGGCAAAAGCCTCTATGCTTTCATGGAGGACGTCGCCATCCTCCAAGCGGATGACGAAAACCCTTCCTTGCTTGGCCTCCGAGTATCTCATGACTGAAGACTCCCCTGGACGATAGGGTGATTGTACCCCCTTCGGGGACGATATTCAAACTATTTCCTTCGACGCAAGGAGATAGAAGGCCGTGGAGTGCCGCCGGAATTCCTATCGGACGGCCATGGGCGCTTGAGATCGACGCGTCATCATACGCCGCGATGGCGTCTATCCGGATGGCCACGAAATAATCGTTGCAAAAATTGCCCTCACCGGCATATAATCGAGGCCGAAAGGGACGTAAGAGGGGCGATCCGGTCAGCGTCCCGCACGATCAGCCGTCGCGCCGGTCAAGGCTCACATGTCCCCGCTTCCGTCGTCTTACGTTCTGAGCAACAGAGGGCGCTATTGAAAACCCATAGCTGAAGCGAGCGCAGATGAGTAAGGAAGTTCTCGAACCATCATCTAAAAAGGGGGAAGCTCATATGAAAGCAAGACCATGGAGAAAAGGGCGATTTACTGGAAGGAGGTCCGTCCGGACCTCATTGATTGTCGCTGCATGGATCATCGCGGCTGCTGCCATTGTCGCGGGTCCTTGTCTCGCGCCATCTCTGGCTGCCGAGACCCAAAAGGCCCAAAAACCGATCAAGTGGGGACTCTTCGGCGCCACGAGCGGGGGAGGCGGCATGTCGGGCGAGGCTTGCCGCCGCGGAGTGGAGATGTGGATGGATGAGGTTAACGGAAGAGGAGGACTCCTGGGGAGAAAGGTCGAATTCGTTCAACGCGATACGGGCGGCAAACCCGAAGAAGCCGTGCGCTGGGCCAGGGAATTTGCAAGCGGTGGAGACATCGATTTTCTCTTTGCCTCCGGTTCGAGCGCAGAGGGCTTTGCCGTCGCCTCGGTTTCGAAGGAGCTCAAGAAAGCCATTTTTGCTCTTAACAATTCCACGGACTTTACGGCGGATCCAAAAGTCAGGAGCCCTTACTGCTTCAGAGGGGGCACCAACAACTTACTCGACATGATCGTGTCGGCCCAGTTTGCCGCGAAGAAATCGAAGGAACTCGGTCTTAAACGGTGGTTCACGATAGCCGGGGACTATACGTACGGCAGGGACGCGGTGGGCGTGTTCGTTGAATTCCTGAAAAAGCTCGACCCCGATGTGCAGATCGCGGGACAGGCCTGGCCCAAGCTTGGCGAGGCCGATTACACGCCGAACATCAACGCGATTGTGGCGGCGAAACCGGATGTCGTAATTAATTGGCTTTGGGGAGCGGATATAACCACCTTCCTGAAACAGGTGTCGATGTACGGGCTTTTGGACAAGGGCAAGTGGTTCAGCGTGGGATTGAGCGAAGATCAGGTCGTGACTTCCGTAAAAAGCAGCATGGGCAAGTTTCCGGCCGGAATATATTCGCAAACGAAGGGGGATATAAGAACATTCCCCGACACGAAGGCCAATCACGACTTTCATGACGCGCATGTAAAGCGTTATGGCTCCCCTCCGCTTAGCTGGACCTGGGAAACCTACACTTCCTGCCTGTTGCTTGAAGGGGCGGTGAAGAAGGCAAAAACCACGGAGACCGAGGCCGTCGTCCGCGCCTTGAAAGACCTGACAGTCAAATCTCCCATAGGGATGGGGCCGAATGGAACGGTCACGATGCGAGGCAGGGATGGTCAGTTGATCGACTATGCGACGGGATGGGGGGTTACCATCTCGCAAGACCCCTATTTGACGGACATAGTCCCTGGGTCGTGGGACGAGATCCTTAAGGAAGAAACGGCATGGCTGAAAAACAAAGGATGGCTGCAATAACGGATTAGCCTAAAGAGAATGCCGAACGGGCGGGCTGTTTCCTCGAAAACAGCCCGCCCTGCAAGAGGGCAATGATTACGGTCCTGCATGGTATCGACAGGACCGGCAATAATCTCCTCGATTGCAGCCTTCATGAACTTCGAGCATATCCGGATGATGAAACCGGCTATTTTGGGCACAGGGGCTTGCCTCCCGAGGGTCTCCCAAGCACATAAGACCCTGCTTCGGCAGGGGAGGCAGGCTCTACGAAAGGAAAGGCAAGGAACTACGGGGGTTTTGTGAGAAAGAAGGAAGATTTCTTTGACAAAACGCGGGAACCCAAGAGGAGGCAGGCATGAAGGCGTTAAGATGGCACGGGAACAGGGATATTCGCTTTGAAGACGTTCCCGAGCCGGAAGCAGGGGCCGGGCAGGTGAAGCTCAAGATCAATCTGGCTGGCATCTGCGGCTCCGATTTGAAGATATATCTCGGCGGTCTAACAACGACAGCCCTTGACAAGGCCCCCATAACATTAGGGCATGAATTCGCGGGGGAAGTCGTGGCGTTGGGGAAGGACGTATGCGGATTCAGCATAGGCGACAGGGTAACCGGATTGGGTCAATGGCACTGTGGCCACTGCCGCTACTGCAAGAAAGGAATATACAATCTCTGCCTGAACGGATCCTTCACCGGTTTGACGGAGGCGGGGTGCATGGCCGAATACATGACGGCGCCCGCGAACATATTGTACAAACTGCCCGATACAGTCACCGATGAAGAAGGCGCGTTGGTGGAGCCATTGTCGGTTGCCGTGCACGCGGTGCGGCTGGGCAAGGTTCATATAGGGGACAGGGTGGCTGTCGTCGGAGACGGCCCTATCGGCATTTCGACGCTAATGGCTGCTCGAGCGGCTGGGGCAAGGGAAGTCTACCTTGTGGCAAAACATAAGAAGAGGGGCGATAAGGCCCTGTCTATGGGGGCCACAAGAGTCATCTACTCGACGCACGATGACCCGGCGACCGAGATCGCCGCACTGACGGAAGGCCTCGGCGTAGATGTTGCGATCGAATGCGTGGGCAAGCCTGAGACCCCTCAACTCACTGTGAGCCTGGTGCGTAGGGGTGGGGTAGTCGTAGTGGTTGGGGGCTTCGGTCAGGCGAGCATGTTCAATTTTGCGAGCATAGTTCGCAATCAGATAACGATTATAGGAAACGCGCTCTATGTCGATGAGGCTATAGCCGTCCTTGCGCTGTTGGCCGACAAGCGATTCGACCCGCGCGGCCTCATCACTTCGACGGTTCCGTTGAAGGATGCCGTGGCGATGGGATTTGACAGGCTGATAACCAGCAAGGAAGACGATGTGAAAATATTGCTTCAAGTTCATTGATGAGGCTTGGGATCTTCCCGGGGATACAGCCCATCCACCGAGGCTGCCTCTTCGGAACGCCCCCTTCTTGCGGCGCGGGATGAGCCGGAGGTACAATCTTACCCGCAACACGTGTTAATTCCTAAAATGAGAGGGGCTCATGAAACTTATTATCATAGGCGGGGTCGCGGGCGGGGCGACGGCGGCGGCGAGGGCCAGGAGGCTCGACGAGCACGCTCGGATTATCCTTTTCGAGCGCGGAGAATATGTCTCCTTCGCGAACTGCGGTCTGCCGTACTATATCGGGGGGATCATACCGAAAAGGTCCGACCTTTTGGTAACCACGCCGGCCGCCCTCGCGGAGCGGTACAACATCGATGTCCGCACCTTCTCGGAGGTCGCGAGGATTGACAGGGCCGTCAAAGAGGTAGAGGTGAAAGACCGCCGGACGGGAGAAATCTACAGGGAAAGCTACGACAGGATCATCTTGGCGCCGGGGGCAGAGCCTCTCAAGCCGCCCATTCCGGGCATCGACCTTCCACAGATATTCAGCTTAAGGAGCATCCCCGATTCAGACCGCATCGCGGCCTACCTGGAGGGCCGGGGACCCAGGTCGGTCCTTATCGTCGGCGCAGGCTTCATCAGCCTGGAGATGGCCGAGAACCTTGTCGGAAAGGGCTGCAGCGTCACGATTGTCGAGATGCTCGACCAGGTCATGGGCAATCTCGACTACGAGATGGCCGCGATCGTCGAGGAGCATCTCGCGGAAAAAGGCGTTGCCTGCAAGCTTGGCTGCACAGTGACTGCCTTCACGCAGAAGGGCGGCCGCATCCTCATCTCGACCGACAAAGGCGGCGACGTGGAAGGGGATATTGTCCTCGTCGCCATCGGCGTCCGCCCGGAAAACCGCCTCGCAAGAGAAGCGGGTCTCGCAATCGGCCCGTCCGGCGGCATCAGGGTCGACGAAGGCATGCGGACATCCGACCCCGATATCTTCGCCGTAGGAGACGCGGTCGAGGTGAAAGACCTCGCGACCGGCGCCTATGGGACGGTCGCTCAGCGGGTCCGGCCAACAAGCAGGGGCGGATCGCTGCGGACAACGCCATGGGAAGGACATCCGTTTACAAGGGCGGCCTCGGAACGTTCATCGCGAAGGTTTTCGATCTCTCCGTTGCAGCGACCGGCGCGTCCGAAAAGCGCCTCCGGGCGCACGACATACCCTATCTCGTGAGCTATACGCACCCGGGATCGCACGCGTCCTACTATCCGGGGGCCGCCGCGATGGCGATAAAGCTCATCTTTTCCCCCTCGGACGGCCTGGTCCTCGGCGCCCAGATCGTGGGGATGGGAAGGGGTGGACAAGAGGATAGACGTGCTGGCATGCGCCATGAAAGCCGGCATGACCGTATACGACCTGGAGGAGCTCGACCTCGCGTATGCTCCTCCCTATTCATCGGCAAAGGACCCCGTCAATATAGCGGGTTATGCCGCTGCCAATATCCTGAAGGGCGACGTGGAGCAGATCGTCTGGGACGAGCTGCCCGGTCTTGACCCTGAGAAGGACGTCCTCATCGATCTTCGGAACCCTGCCGAGGTTCAAAGGGAGGGGAGCATTCCAGGCGCCCTCGCTATTCCCCTTCCGGAGCTTCGCAAACGCCTGCCGGAGCTCGACAGGGAGAAGCGCTACGTGCCCTTCTGCGCCGCGGGCCTGCGGTCGTACATCGCGCACCGGGTGCTCGTCCAGCACGGCTTCCGGTCGATAAGCCTCGCGGGGGGTTTCCGCACGTTCAAGCGGGTCAGGGGGAGGATCGAAAAGACGACGGCAGGCGCCGCAGCGCCCACCGGGACATCCATGACTGCATGATTAATTTTGCTCCTCATGTGCGCAAAATGTACGCTCCGGCCCGCAACCCCTAAAAGCGGGGCGAGGCTTCCAGGAAGTTGCCGGCTATGGCTTACGATCCGGCGAAACAGGCTCCGCTCTTAGGACGCCGTGCAGGGAGGCGGAGGTCCTGCATTTCAGATTGCTCGTCCGGCATCAGCCTCGCCCTTATCTTCTCTCGCTCCCGGGCGTCTTCTTCGGCGTCCAGTTCGAATTTGACCATGTTGAATGCCGCGACCAGGTTCCTGTATTTCCGGGAACCGAAATCGAGCAGGCAGAAGTTAATGCCCTTTTCCTCGACAAACTCCTTGAATATCGTATCGATGGTCATGTCTCCTCCGCTACAAGCTTTTCGGGCCCGCCTCGTTACCGGAAACTGCAGGACTTTGCACCCTCGCCGCATTCCCTCTCTACTTACTATTTGCCGACGCAGGCCTCCTTCATCTGCCTATTTCTCAAGCTGATGATACGGGTGCTTTATTAAGACGGTATGTATAAGGAGTGGAGAATCGATTAATCCGGGAAGATCACGAAAAGAAGAGACGGATCATGTGGACCGCGCCTTCGGCGCCGTCTGTCGGAACAGGCGTACGTAGCCGGCGAGCAGCCCGGACACGGCAGCGGAAAGAGGCGGAAGGCGCATCGGCCGTAAGCCAAGCGCCGCCGGAGATGCAGAGCCGCGCTTGAATTTTTTGCTTCAGTCTGGTAAGAATGTTCATCGCACATCGCAGGTTCAAAGTTCCCCTTACGGAGGTGGTTTGATGCTTTCTTTGAGTGATCTCAATGGCTTTGGCGAAGAGATGGAGAGGCGACTGCAGCTCCGAACGTCTCCCGTGGCAGTGAAGTTGCTGCAAAAAGAAGGAGACATCCCGGAAGGGGCGTTAAGGCCCAAGAGGGACCGTGGCTGCCATCTGGCGCTGTGCCAGGCATTTGCCATGTCCCGCCGCGAGAAAGCTACGGTGGCGATGCTAAAAGAAGACCAGTGGTGTTACGCGCCGGTCATTGCTTTCGGGCTGTCGGAGCCTCCGGATTTCTTCCTGGAGGGAAATACTTTTCTTAAGTCCAGCGTCGGCGAGCCGAAGGCGGCCAGGGATCTGGCAATGGCCATGCCCCGCCTGGAATGCGGGAAAAACATCGGCGTCCTGTCCGCTCCTTTGAGCAGGGCCTCCTTCGAGCCCGATGTGGTGGTTGTCTACGGCAATACCAATCAATTGAGGTGTTTGCTTTCGGCAGTGAAATACAAGGACGGCTATCTCGCCCAATCGACCCTCGACCCCTCCGGCGCCTGCTTCCAGTCGACCGTGCCTGTCCTGCAAAAGGGCGAGTGCCAGGTGGCAGTGCCCTGCGCCGGCGACCGCGTCCATGCCATGGCTCAGGATGATGAGATAATCTTCTCCCTCCCCGGGCGCAAACTGGAGGATCTCATGTATGGGCTGAGGGTTATGGATGAGGCCGGCCGCGGCTATACCCGATTCGCACCCGACATGAGGCCCGAGTATCCCCTATCCGACCTTTACGTGAAGGCGGGCACCCTGGTGGGATTGGAAGTGAACAGGAAATAGCCGCCCGTAGGGAAGAAACCACAGCATGCTTTTGTCGACTATCGACAGGAGAGTCAAAGCATGATCAAGAAGATTCTCAATGTGAACGGCATAGAAAGGACGGTAGTGACCGATTCCGATGCCTCCCTGGCAAATGTCATTAGAGAAAACCTCTTCCTCACCGGCACCAAGGTCGGCTGCGGCAGGGGAGAGTGCGGGGCATGTTCGGTCATTGTGGACGGCAGAGTCGTCCGCTCTTGTACCTTGCGCATAAAGAACGTGCCGGATCATGCGGCCATTACGACCATCGAAGGCGTCGGCACGCCCCTGAAGCTTCATGCGCTCCAGCTCGCCTGGATAGCCCACAACGGAGCACAGTGCGGTTTCTGCAGCCCCGGCTTCATAGTTTCTGCCAAGGCGTTGCTCGACGAAAACCAGGCGCCGAGCCGCGACGAGGTAAGACGCTGGTTCCAGAAGCATCACAACGCGTGCCGGTGCACGGGGTACAAACCCATCGTCGATGCGGTCATGGACGCCGCCCGTGTCATCCGAGGCGCGCTGAAGGCGGAAGACCTTGTCTTCAAGATGCCGCAGGATGGAAGGATATGGGGAACAAGGCACCCCCGGCCGACCGCTCATGCCAGGGCAACCGGCACACTCGACTACGGGGCCGATCTTGGTCTCAAGCTTCCAAGGGAAGCCCTCCATCTCGCCCTCGCGCAGGCGCGGGCATCGCATGCCGAGATCCTTTCGATCGACGCCTCCGAAGCAGAGAAGATGCCCGGGGTCTTCAGGGTCCTCACCCACAAGGATCTGAACGGGCACAACCGGATCGTGGGACCGGTCATCAGCCCTTACAACAAGAGCGACGGAATGGATCGCCCCATCCTGTGCGACCATAAGGTCTTTCAGTATGGGGACGCCATAGCGATTGTCTGCGCCGACACCGAGGCGCACGCACGGGCGGCGGCGGCAAAGGTGCGGGTGGAGTTGAGAGAGCTGCCCGCATATATGAGCGCCGCGGCGGCCAT
>CAVTDX010000012.1:0-15161 GCA_963733345.1 uncultured delta proteobacterium | reverse complement strand
CCCATCGTAAGGCTTCCACCGAACGCTTGCTCTCCAAGGGCCTTGAAACATCATATAATTGGAAGCAGATTACGGAGGGCCTTGGGTGATCGAGAATCAAATATCTCATAAGCCTTCGCATGATGAGTTGAGGGAGCTGAAGGAGAGTATCCGTCGGAGGGGGGTCCCTCGTCCAGCCGGCCGTGCGAAATGCGATCCAGGCCCTCCAGAATAGAGACTCGGAACTCGCAAGGCGCGTGATCGCAAATGACGACCTGATCAATACGAAGGAAGTCGAGATAGAGGAGTTCTGCCTCACGCTCCTTGCCTTAAGACAGCCGGCGGCAAAAGACCTCCCGCTTTATTATTACGGCCGTAAAGATCAATTATGACCTGGAGGGATGGGAACGTGCGGTCACGTGTGAAAGGGTGCTCGATCTCAACCTGGAGCCGCAGCTCAAGCCGTATATCGACCTTCCCAAGATGGCCGAGCTTGCCCAGATGATGCTGAAGCGATCCCTTCGAGGCCTTCGTAAAAGAGGACATACAGCTCGCGTGGAAGGTTACGAGCGACGATGAGAGGTGGACCGCATTACGAGCAGATTTTCAGCGAGCTGCTGACCTACATGTCGGCAAACCGGAAAACCATATCGCGGGCCACCAGGCTGCTCTTCATCGCCAAGTATCTTGAAAGAATGGCCGACCATGCGGTTAGCATAGCGGAGCTGGTCATATTCCCCGTGGAAGGCAGAATAATCCGGCACCGTAAGCTTTCTGAAAACTCTATATGACGATTGCGAGCACCTGCCTGCTTCTGCCTCACTCGCGCAGTTTCTGCTCGGCTGCGGAAACCATGCGCGAATATCCCGAAGGAAGTAATTGCACCGTGACCGTGCGGGTTCTACGTCGATTATGCCCTTCAGCGAAAAGCTCGCGGAACATTAAGGTAGAGAAGCCGGGGATCACGGTCGACGCGCAGGCGGAGGCTCGTCTGCGGGCATTCAGGCGTGCATAAACAGGACCGTCGATATAGGCATGTCGTCGAGAGAATTCAAAGGGGACGAAAAGGCCCTCAAAGAGATCGTCATCTGTCGCGACGGCATAGCCATTGTCGTCAATCCGCGAAATCCCATAAAGGATATAACCCTGAGACAGGTGCGGGCTGTCTACGGTGGCAAGATCAGGAACTGGAAGCAACTCGGCTGGATGCGGCAAGGAGACGCCGTGACCAGGGAAGACAAGTTTTGGCACAAGAGGCGCCTTTGAAGAGCTTGCAATGGGGAAGACCGGATATCCACGACAGCACGATGGTGCAGGATTTGAGTCGGTCCGTGAAGCAAGTCTGTTGCCCCACTGACCCTTATGCGGTAGGCTTCATCTCCCTGGGCGTGGTCGATGCAAAGGTAATTTCGACGGCTCGGCGCCGAAGTCGACCCATCAAGGCTGGGAAGCTACCGCATGGTAAGGCCGTTTCTCCATCTTATGGGTGGGAGAGCCGGAAAGGTCCGCCCGTCTCTTCATTGCGTACACGCTCTCAAAGGACGGTCAGTTGATATTGAAAAAAGAGGGCCTCATTCCCTTCAATGAATAGAAGACTGGCCAATAAAGAGAACGCGATAAGGTTTGTGCTCCTCCTGTTCGCCCCTCTCGTCCCTCCTCTTTCTGTTCATCAATCTCGATCTTCATCCTCAACTCAAGGGAAACCTCTCTTTTCTCCCCTTTTAAAAAATGGGCGCAAGGAACATCGCGATGGCCGCCAGGTGGAACGTTTACAAAGGGGCTCCTTCGGCATGAAAACCCATTTTTCTTTTATGGTCAACTTTGGTGCGCTGGTCGTAGGTGCTCCCCTGGCCCTCGCATGCGCGACGTACCCTCTCGGAATATGCGGGAAAAAAAGACGAAGATTCCTCCTGAAGCCTTCAACTGCAGCTCCTCGTGCGGCATTCCCTCCGCCTCCACGGGTTTCTCGGCGTGGTCTACATCCTGCCTCTTCTCCATTCGCGAGTATCTGTGTTTTCCGGTTTCTCGATCCTCTCCACCTCGCTCGTTCTCGGAATCATGATCCTCCCTACGATCACGAGCATCTCTTTCTGAGCCCTCATGAGCGTGCCCGCCGCCTTTCGCGAGACCTTCGCGAAAGGCGGCGGGCACGCTCATGAGGGCGTCGAAATAGATGCTCGTGATCGTAGGGAGGATCATGATTCCGAGAACGAGCGAGGTAGAGAGGATCGAGAAACCGGAACCGCCCAGATACTCGCGAATGAGAGGCACGATGTAGACCACGCCGAGAAACCCGTAGACCACGGAGGGGATCCCGGCGAGGAGCTCCAGTGAAGGCTTCAGGAGGATCTTCGTCTTTTTTCCCGCATATTCCGAGAGGTACGTCGCGCATGCGAGGGCCAGGGGAGCGCCTACGACCAGCGCGCCGAGGGTGACCATAAAAGAGGAAACGATCATGGGAAATATGCCGAAGGACCCCTTTGAGGCGCCCACCTGGCGCCCATGGCGATGTTCCTTGCGCCCATTTTAAAGAAAAGGGGCGCCCCTTCGCTGAGGATGAAGATAAAGATGATGAACAGAAAGAGGAGGGACGAGAGGGCGAACAGGAGGAGCACAAACCTTATCGCGTTCTCTTTATTGGCCAGTCTTCTATTCATTGAAGGGAATGAGGCCCTCTTTTTTCAATATCGACTGACCGTCCTTTGAGAGCGTGTACGCAATGAAGAGACGGGCGGCCCCTTCCGGCTCTCCCACCGTAGATAGAGAAACGGCCTTACCATGCGGTACTTTCCCACCTTGATGTTTTCGACTTTCGGCGCCGAGCCGTCGACTGAAAGGGCTTTTACCTTTGCATCGACCACGCCCAGGGAGATGAAGCCTACGGCATAAGGGTCGGTGGCAACGACTTCCTTCACGGACCCATTCGAATCCTGCACCATCGTGCTGTCGTGGATATCCGTCTTGCCCATTGCAAGCTCTTCAAAGGCGCCTCTTGTCCCCGACCCTCTTCCCTGGTCACGGCGTCTATCTGCCTGTCTATCCAGCCGAGTTGCTTCCAGTTCCTGATCTTGCCGCCGTAGACGGCCCGCACCTGTCTCAGGGTTATATCCTTTATGGGATTTCGCGGATTGACGACAATGGCTATGCCGTCGCGACAGATGACGATCTCTTTGAGGGCCTTTTCGTCCCCTTTCAATTCTCTCGACGACATGCCTATATCGACGGTCCTGTTTATGCACGCCTGAATGCCCGCAGACGAGCCTCCGCCCTGCACGTCGACCGTGATCCCCGGCTTCTCTACCTTGAAGTGTTCCGCGAGCTTTTCGCTGAAGGGCATAATCGACGTAGAACCCGCAATGGTCACGGTGGATTTACGTCCTTCGGGGGTATTTCGCGCATGGTTTCCGCAGCCGAGCAGAAACTGCGCGAGTGAGAGCAGAAGCAGGCAGGTGCTCGCAATCCTCATACTAGACTTTTTCAGAAAGCTTACGGTGCCGGATTATTCTGCCTTCCACGAGGAATATGACCAGCTCCGCTATGCTGACCGCATGGTCGGCCATTCTTTCAAGATACTTGGCGATGAAGAGCAGCCTGGTGGCCCGCGATATGGTTTTCCGGTCTGCCGACATGTAGGTCAGCAGCTCGCTGAAAATCTGCTCCGTAAGCCGGTCCACCTGCTCATCGTCGCTCGTAACCTTCCACGCGAGCTGTATGTCCTCTTTTACGAAGGCCTCGAGGGATCGCTTCACCATCATCTGGGCAAGCTCGGCCATCTTGGGAAGGTCGATATACGGCTTGAGCTGCGGCTCCAGGTTGAGATCGAGCACCCTTTCGCACACGTTGACCGCCATGTCTCCCATCCGCTCCAGGTCATAATTGATCTTTACGGCCGTAGTAATAAAGCGGAGGTCTTTTGCCGCCGGCTGTCTTAAGGCAAGGAGCTTGAGGCAGAACTCCTCTATCTCGACTTCCTTCGTATTGATCAGGTCGTCATTTGCGATCACGCGCCTTGCGAGTTCCGAGTCTCTATTCTGGAGGGCCTCGATCGCATTTCGCACGGCCCGCTCGACAAGGGACCCCTCCAACAGGATCTTCTCCTTCAGCTCCCTCAACTCATCATCGAAAAGCTTATAGATGTGACCCTCGATCACCCGAGGCCTCCCATAATCTGCTTCCAATTATATGATGTTTCCAAGGCCGATTGCAAGCGGGAATGCGTTCGGTGGAGCCTTACAATGCCGGCTTTCAGGAAAACCGGACGGTCCAACATGAAAAAGAGGTCCCGGCCGGGGCGACTATCGATGGAATTAAGTAGAATACCGCTTCCTGGCGCGATCGTCGGGGTGATGGCCGCATAAGGGCCTGCGGTTGTCTGCCGCAGGCCCTTATGCGGCCGGCTCAGAGACTCATCGCTATATCCTCTTCGCGATGAACTCCTTCAGGTTCGCGATGAACTCCTTCTCGATCTGCGCGCCCTTCGTCTTCATGAACCGATCGGCGACGCCGAGGGCAGCCATCTTTCCCGAGATGGCGACATCGAGCTTATACGAGAGCTCCACCTCGGGGGTCTTCTCCGCGAGGTCGAGGGAGATCTTCGACTTAATCTGGCCCAGTTTCGTTATGTCGACAAACTCGCCAGCCATGTCGAGATGCGTCGGCGCCTGCACCGTCGTGAGGACCAGGGGCCCCTTCATAGTGACGCCGAATATGCCCACCTTCTGTTTCATAGTCAGGCTAAAGGTCTTGTCGTCCACCACGTCGAGGCTTTGCACGCCGGGCATGCAGGCCGCCACGCCCTTCACGTCGCCGAAGAGCGTGTCCCACAGCTTCTGAATCTGTGCCGCTACGCTGAACTTGCCTTCGATAATCATCCGTTCCTCCTGTGCAATTATTGGGGCTTAAGCGCCCCCCGACGGGCAAAGTCACGGCCGCTTGGCGGCGACGGAGCCTCCCCGCTTAAGCTCGCTGCGCTCGTTCGCCGGCCAAGCCGGCGGAGCCTCTCCCTCACAAGATAAGGAAGAGGCCTCTAAAGAGTCTCCTTCGCCTCATCGGCTTCCTTCTCCGCTTGCTTCTTCTCTGCGTCTTTCTCGATCACCTCGGCGAGGACCTGATAGCTCTTATTGCCGGGCGTCGTGGCCTGCTCGATCATGAGGTCGATAAAGGAGACGCCCTGACTGTCGACCCATTTCCTGTGGGGCTGGTCGCCCGTGCCGAACATGTGGCGCGCACAGTCTATCGCACTGCCCGTTTTTGCCTTTTTTCCGCACACGGGGCATATTATCGGACCGCTTAAGCTCATCGCATCCTCCTTTATTATTTCTTCTCTGCGTCTTTCTCTTTCTTCTCTCTCAGGGCATTTACCACCATCTCCGGCCGCACCGGGCATTCCTTCATCTGGATGCCGAAGCGGTGGAACAAGGCGTTGCCGATTGCCGCGGCCGTCGGGTTCGTGAGGCCCTCGCCCGCTTCCTTCGCGCCGTAGGGTCCCTCCGGCTCGTAGGTGTCGATCTCCGCGATGTTCGCCGGAGGCATCTCCGGGGCCCTGATCATCTTGTAGTCGACGAGGTTGGGGTTCATCAGCTTGCCGTCTTCGTACGGCATGTATTCCAGGTAGCCATAGCCGGCCGCCATGGAGAAGGCGCCTTCGAGCTGGCCGATGAGGCCGAGGTGGTTGATGGGCTGGCCGCAGTCGTGGGCCGTCATGCTGTCGATGAGGCTGATCTTGCCCGTCTCATCGTCGACTTCCACCTCGACTCCCTGGAGCATATAGCTGTAAGCCGGGGAGATCATGCCCTTTCTGTGAGGCGTGTAGTAGCCTCTGCCGACGATCTTTTGGCCGTCCTTGCCGCGGAGCGCTTTTTTGACCAGCTGGCCGAAGTCTTCGCCCCTCTCCGGACGGGCGATGGCGTGCACCCACCTGTCTTTGATGTCGAGGTCGTAGACGATGTTGAGCCCGGACTGGGCATAGGCGAACTCCAGGAGCTGTTTCTTTGCGTTTTCCGCCGCCATCTTGGTGGCGTTGCCGGTCATGAGGGTCTGCCTGGAGCCCCATGCTCCGAGGTCGGGAGGGCAGTGGTCCGTGTCGCCCGAGTGGACCTTGATGTCCTCGACCCTGACGCCCAGGGTCTCGGCGCAGATGATCGCCATGGTCGTGTTGGAGCCCTGGCCGATGTCGTGGGCGCCTATGTGGAGCTCCACCGTGCCGTCCTGGTTGATGGTAACGACCGCCGAGGAGAATGAGTAGGGAGAATCGAACCAGTTGAAGATGCCGCCCGACATGAAGCCGCAGGCGGAGATGCCGATCGACCTGTTCGCCGGCAGCTTGCCTTTGCTCTTGATCCATTTCGTAATCTCGTCGTAGCACTGGTCGATGCCGCAGCTCGCTATGGTCGCCTGGCCGGGCAGTATGGTCCCTTCCTTGTGAGAATTCTTCCGCCTCATCTCGATGGGGTCGAGGCCGAGGTCGGCCGCGATCCATTCGATCTGCTGCTCGGAGCACCACATGGCCTGGGGGGCGCCGAAGCCGCGCATCGAGGTGGAAGGGAGGGTATTTGTATAGACCCGATAGCCGTCGTAGCGGTAGCCTTTCTTCCATTCGTACGGGAAGGAGTGAAAGAAGCCCGTCAGGTAGAGGGCCGTCGCGCCCATGCCCGTGTACGCGCCGCCGTTCGTGAAGACTTTTGCCTCCCTGGCCAGGAACGTGCCGTCCTTCGTGACGGCCGTCCGCGTGTAGTAGAACATCGGGGTCCGCCGCTTGGTGGCGATGAAGTCTTCTTCCCTCGTGTAGACGATCTTTACCGGCTTCATGCACTTTTTCGAGAGAACGGCGCTGCAGAAGATCGCGCCGTCCAGCTCGAACTTGCCGCCGAAGCCGCCGCCCGTGTAGGCGCCGATCACTCTGATGTCCCCCTCCCTCATGCCGAGGACGCCCGCCATGAGGCCCTGCATATAGTAACACCCCTGATTGGAATGATAGATGGTCAGCTTATTGTCGGGGGTGTAGCTCGACACCGCGCAGCGGGTCTCCATGCACATGTGCGCCTGGCCGCCGCAACGGAACCAGTCTTCCCTGATGTAGCCTTTCTTCCCTCCTTTGCCGTCGTCTTCGTCTGCTTCCTCGAAGCCTTCGTCGGCTTCGCCCCATTCTATGTGGCGGGTCACGTTGATGTTCCGCTCGAAGCCCTCATGGAGCTGGGGGGCGTCCTTCTTGATGGCGTCGAGGGGCTCGAACACCCCGGGGAGCACCTCGTAGTCGACTTCGATCAGCTCCAGGGCCTTTTCCGCGATCTCTTCCGTCACCGCCGCGACCGCCGCGACGGGCTCGCCGATATAGCGGACCTTGTCGACCGGCAGGATCTGCTCGTCGCACAGGTCCTTATAGCGCCGCCAGATGCCCTGCTTTATGCCCAGGGTATCCAGCTTTCCGCAAACCGCCGCCTTGACGCCGGGCATCTCCAGGGCCTTCGAATAATCGATGTTCTTGATGATTGCGTGGGCGTGCGGGCTCCGAGATCTTGCCGTAGAGCATGCCGGGGAGCTTGACGTCGAAGGTATAGGTGGCCCGGCCGGTCACCTTTGCCCACCCGTCGACGTTATGGACGTGCGTATTGAGTACCCTGAAAGGCTCGTGCGGGTTTATTACCGTATACTTGTTCATGCCTTATCCTCCGTGTATTTGCCCTTCGCGACCGCTTCAATGGCGCGGACGATGCTGTTGTAGCCAGTGCACCGGCAGATGTTCCCTTCGATGCCGTCCCTGATCTGTTTTTCCGTCGGATTTTTCGTTTCATTCAGGAAGGCCACGGCCGACATGAGCATGCCGGAGGTGCAGAAGCCGCACTGGAAGGCGCCCTCGTCGAGGAACGCCTTTTGGATCGGGTGGAGCTTGCCGTTCGTTTCAAGACCTTCGGCGGTCACGATTTTTGTCCCCTCGGCCTGAACGGCGAGGACGGAGCATCCCTTTACCGCCATGCCGTCCACCATGACCGTGCACGCGCCGCAGGAGACGGTGTCGCAGCCCCTCTTTGTGCCAGTCAGCTCGATGTGGTCCCTGATGGCTTCCACTAGCAGGGTCTTCGGGTTTATATAAAGTTCATAATCCTGATCGTTCACGTTGAGAGTTATCAACCGTTTTTCCATCGATGAACCTCCTTGTCAGCCTGAAATCTTCGCCTGTTCCCAGGCTGCTTTCGCCATTCTCTTCGTGAGGACCCTGACGAGATGGCGCCGGTATTCTTCGGACGCGTGGATATCCGACACGGGCGAGCATTCCGATGCGGCCGCCTCGCCTGCCTTTTCGAAGACCGCGTCATCCAGCCTCGCGCCGATCAGCGTCTTCTCGGCTTCGCCTGACCTGATTACGGTCGGCGCTGCGCTTCCGAGAACGACGCGAGCGTCTTTACAGACCCCGCCGCCGTTGAGCGTCACGGTGACTGCGACGCCGATGAGGCCCATATCGCTGTCAAGGAGGTTGAACTTCTGGTACCTGGTCGCCGTTTTCGCCGGGCGGGGGGGGACCTGGACCTCGACGATGATCTCGTCGTGGTTCATCACGGTCTCGAAGAGGTCGGGATAGAACTCGTCGAGAGGAACGACGCGCTCGCCCTTTGTGGACTCGAGCTTCACGGCGCCGTTCATCGCGATGAGCACGGGCGCAGGGTCGCCCGCCGGATCCCCGTGAGCAAGGTTGCCGGCGACGGTGCCCCAGTTGCGGACCTGGATGGAAGCGAGCTTCCGTTCCATTTCGACGAGGACAGGGTATTTCTCCAACACTTGCGCCGATTTCTCGACCGTGCGGTGCGTGCAGGTTGCCCCGATCTTGAGGCCGTCCTTCGCGTCGTACGTCAGGTAGTTCGCATCCTTGAGCCCCTTGATGTCGATCACGTACTCCGGAGAAACGAGCCCCTGACGCATGATTACCAGCAGCGACTGGCCGCCGCAGATAATCTTGCAGTCGTCCTGATGCTCGGCGAGCATTTCGAGCGCTTCTTTGACGCTCCCTGGTTTGAGATACGTAAAATCGCTGATCATATGCCTCTCCTTTCAAGAAAGTCTTCGATGTTCACCATCATGTCGGGACTGTCCGGAATGTCCGGAATGTCCCAGCAAGTGAACACGGCGCTGCCCTGAGCCTTCGGCCTATCCGCTTTTGTCCCGTTCGCTCGAACACTGCAAAGTTCGACGTGCCTGCCCCTGTAAATCGCACATTCCCTGCACATCATTTTCGAGAAGGGACATCTTGTTGCCGTTTTTGACATGCTGCCCCCTTAAGTATAATGCAATGTCCGGCGGTCGATCAAAGGATTTTCTTCCTTTTATCGTCTTCGATCAACCGTCGCAATTCTATACTGTTTCTTATGCTGACCGATTTGCCGTTCATTATACCGATTAATCAGCCCGCGCCGATATCTGTCAATATCCGAATATACGTTAGATACTGCCATCTTGTCAAGGGAATTTTGCCAAACCGATGATTTGAAGTTAATATTATCCGTTCACTGGAGCGAACTACTCGGCCCTGCTGTCCGTCCCTGAAGTGCGCCCGGAAGCCCTGCAGCCAGGCGCCCTCTTTTCTCAGGAAGTCTCCACGGCGACGCCGAGGGTCTGGTTCATCCTTATCCGCTTGAGAAACGTCTCCATCTTTTCAACCGGCACGCAGAGATGATAAATTCCCTTGGGAAGCCTGTACTTGCGGATATGGAGGTTGTACTGGCGGAATATCCCGTAGGGCAGGTCCATCGCCTGCGCGAGGACTGCGGTATGGGTCTCGCGCTCCAGATCCACCGTGACCTCCACGACCGCATAGGGCTTGTAGTAGTCCTCCTTTTCGACGGGCAGGCCGTACTTGCGCGGATTGCCCAGGATCTCCTTCAGGGCGGCGACGCGGTAGACATACCTGCAAGTCTCTTCGGGGAGGAACATCTCGAAGAAGTCTTTTGTGTTCTGGTTCTGTATGGCGTCCCTCATCCGCGCCTCGCCCGCGTTGTAGGCGGCCATCGCGAGGAACCAGTCGCCGAACTCCGCGTGCAGCCTGCTCAGATAGCCGAGAGCGCACCTCGTCGATCTCGTTACGCTGTACCGCTCGTCGATGTCGTCATTGATGAAAAGGCCTTCTCTCTTGCCCGTGTCCTTGAGAAATTGCCACAAGCCTCCCGCGGCTGCCCTCGAAGCGGCCCGTGGGTTCAGGTAGCTCTCGGCAATGGCGAGATAGATGAGATCGGGGGGCATTGCCGTCTTCTCCAGCTCGTCCGAGACCACATTGAGGAACTTGCCGTAGCGCCTAACCAGGATCGTAAGGAGCCCCCTTGTTGTCAAGAAACTGGTAGAACTCCCGCTCGAATGCCTCCCGCGCGTCTTCGTTGGAGAGCGGCATCTGCTCATCACACAGAGACAGCCGGTCGGGAAGGGGCGCCATTTCCATGGACGCAACCTCCCTTTTCAGGCTGACCACTTCCTTCTCCAGGTCCGCCACCTTCTTTTCCAGATAAGGCTCTCTCTTTTGGGGCGTCGGGGCTTCGGCGCAAAGACTGGAGGCAAAGAACAACACAAGAATTCCCAAGAACGTTGCGCGTCTCATTTCTGGCCGCCTTCTTTGATGATGCTCGTGAGCGTCCTGACCCTGTTGTTCATACGCTCCAGCAAAGTCTTTACGTCGACAAGGAGAGAACCCATGCCCTCGTGCTTTTTCCTGTAAATGGCGTCGAGGTCCCTTCTCCAGTTCTCAGTGGTCTCCGCCTCTCTCCTCAGCGACTCCATCTCAAACTTCTTTGTAAGCTCCCGCCGTAGTTTCGGATCAATCTCCATCGAATCGTTCCTTTTCCTTTTTTTTAATCAGGCGCCGATAGAAAACAATCGGCGCCGCGGCGACAATCACCGCAAAAGGGATGAGGACCTTCTCGCTGCCCTTGGTGTCCCTGACGAAAATGTAGACTACGTTGGCGAAGCTGTAGCCGAGCATCGAGATCAGAACGCTCCAGGCGGCTGAGGTCGCGACGTCGATCAGCAAGAAGCGGCGGGCGCGCAGGTTTGCGCAGCCGAGGAGGACGAGGATAATAGAGCGAAAACCGGCCAGACACCTCATGATGAGCAAGATCAGGTGGCCGTACTGGTGAATGATCTTGCTGGAGGTTGACGCCTTCGTGCGGAGGAATTCATACCGCTCGATCACGGACCTTCCGAAGATTTTTCCCAGGAAAAAAAAGGAGCAGTCCCCCGCGAAGGTGCCGATGAACGACCAGAACATCACCGGCTTCAGCCTCAAGTACCCCAGCTTCGCGAATATAGCCGCGAGAAGTATAGTCGTCTCGCCTTCCAGGAAAGTGCCGAGGAGGACGCCGACGTAGCCCAAGCGCGAGATCGTTTGTTCCACTGCGAGAATTTTACACTGATTTGCGTTTTGCGGTCAATCCATCTTTTCCCGCCGCGCCTCGCTCCGACAGACGCATGAGCAGAATCCCTATTTCATAGAGCGCGTAGAGGGGTATTGCAAGGAGAGACATGTTGTAGATATCGGGCGTCGGCGTAATCACGCTCGCCGCGATAGCTATTATCAGCACCGCATAGCGCCTTGTCCTCGCAAGGGTCCTGTAGTTGACCACTCCGAGCTTTCCCAGGGCGAGGAGGAGGATAGGCAGCTCGAAGGCCGCGCCGAAGGCGAATATCATGGCGACGCAAAAGCGGACAAAACGCTCGGTGGAAATCATCGCCTTGAGGGGCCCACCCTGGTAGCTGATAAGGAAGCCGATACCCGACGGGAGCACGACGAGGTAGCAGAAGACGCTTCCCAGATAAAACAGCAAAACGAAAAAGGCGATGAAGAGAGGAACGTGGTCCAGCCGTGCCTTGAGCGCATCCCGGAACTCGCGCCAGATAAGGAACGCAAGGACCGGGAAGGAGAAGAAAATCCCCGTGTAGAGCGCGATTTCCACCGATGAAAAGAAAACCTCCGAAAGCTTGAAGTAGTAAAGCGTGACGTGCACGTGCTGCGTGAGGAAGAGGATAAGCTTTTTTGAGAAGATGAAAGCCGCGACGGTCAGCAGGCCCGCGACGAGCAATCCCCGGTACAAGATCCGCCGCGCCGCCGCCGTCGTCCGCAAGATTTGTTCGCGGTTCGGCCTAAACCGCATGGCGCCTGCGTGCAGGGGGGACACCAGACGGCTTCGCGCGGCCGGGCAGTCGTTGGGCGTCTCGAAGCATCGTTGCAATCATCTGCTTAATGTATTATGCAGGAATAATAAAGTCAATTGCGCCCATGCCGAGGCTCGGGCCGGACGATTGGCGCCGCCTGAGGCGCGTCTAAACTAGAGCGGTTGGGGGGACACTCCTCTCGCCTCTTGTCTTTCGGAGGGGTGTCCCCCCCTCCAGTCTAGGACCCTTTAGCCTACCATGCCTTCTGCGAATTCCCGCGCCCTGAAGGGAATCAGGTCGTCTATCCGTTCGCCCACTCCCACGTATCGGATGGGTATCCTGAGGCTTCTGGCTATGGGGAGAACGAAGCCGCCCTTTGCAGTGCCGTCGAGCTTCGTGATCACGATGCCGCTGACAGAAAGGGCCTCGTTGAAGCTCTCGGCCTGGGCGATCACATTCTGCCCGTTCGTGGCGTCTACGATAAGGAGCACTTCATGAGGGGCGCCGGGAAGCTCCCTGCCGACGACCCTCATGATCTTTTTCATCTCCTCCATCAGGTTGACTTTTGTGTGAAGGCGTCCGGCCGTATCGAGTATGAGGACATCCGCGCCTCGCGCCTTGGCGGCCCTTGCGGCGTCGTAGGCGACCGCGGCGGGATCGGAATTCTCTCGCTGTTTTACGGTTTCGACGCCGAGCCTCTCCCCCCATATCTCGAGCTGCTCTATGGCGGCGGCCCGGAACGTGTCGCAGGCGCCCAGCAGGACCGACTTCTTCTCCTCGCGGAATATCCTCGCCAGCTTCGCTATGGTCGTAGTCTTGCCGACGCCGTTGACGCCGATGGTTAAAATCACAAAAGGCGGGCCGCCGTTTATGCTGAGGGGTTTTTCAACGGACAAGAGAAGCTTTTCCATCTCGTCGACAAGGGCAGCCTTAAGGTCTTCTTCGGTCTTGATGCGGCCCGTTTTCCATCCTTCCTTCAGGGCGGCGACCAGCGTCTCCGCAACATCGAGACCGCCGTCGGCCAAAAGCACCGCTTCCTCGATCTCCTCGAATGCGGACTCGTCGAGGCTCTTTCCCTTTACCGTCCATTGCAATCGGGTCTGGATCTGGTCCCTTGTCCTGGTCAGGCCAGTCTTTATCTTGTCGAAAAAGTTCATTGTTTCTCTAATTATCTGGAGGGGGGACACCCATCAAGATTGGAGGGGGGACACCCCTCCGAAGACAAAACGACGAGAGGAGTGTCCCCCCAACCATTATTGGTTATTGGCGAGAGGAGTGTCCCCCCAACCGCCGAAGGTCAGGACTCCGGACCGTGCTGCTTCCCGCATACCTTGCAGATCCCCCGCTCATTGATGACGCCGATGCAGGTCCCATCGCTGCAAAGGACCCGGCTCGAAAAATCGAGATCCTCGCCGCTCTGCTGCCCGACACCGGCAGCGGCGCCGCCCTCGCTCTCGAGCGGGCCGCCGCAATGGCAGCAAAAAGGGCCGAGCCGCAGGACGCCCCTCCCGCAAGCGCCGCAGACGACGACGTCTATCTCCCGGGAGCATTCTTCACACCGCATCGCTTCTCCTATTTTATGCTGAACACCTTTATCACCTTGCCGTCTTTGAACTCCACGTAGACGGTCCCCTTATCGTCGGGCATGATTTTCCAGGACGGTTCGTATACCCACAGAATATGGTCTTCCGGCGTCCTGCTGATCTCGCTCGGCTCTCCCAGCTTCTTTTTAACCTCTTCCGGCCCGCTGGATACGAGGGCATTGGCGGACGCAGGCGCCGCGGGCTTCGTTTTTTTTGCGCCCTTCGAAGTCGAGCACGCGACGAGGGCGACGATGCAAAACGCGACCGCGATGAGGGCGACGGACAGCGCGATTTTCCTCAAGACCGGCGAAAAACGCATGGAAAAGCGGTGAAAGAAAGGTTTCATGTAACCGATGAGGCCGCTCCTTTCGTTGGAGATAGCCGAGCCCTTATCTTAGGGGCGCCAGCGCCGTGGAGCTAGCCTACCATGGAAATCATCGGTTATCAACCGTCTTCTGCTGCCGCCCGTTCTTTATCTTGACTGTTGCCGTATGTCGCCTCATAATATAGCTTGGAAGTTGGGAATACTGTTGGATTGATGAGGACGCGACATCGCATATTTGTTTCCCCAAGGTGCATTCTTGCTATCGGGTGCGACGCTCCGTATTGATGCCGGAGCTTCCGTCGCCTATGCCCTTTTAGACGAGCGATCAGGGACCTTCAGTCACTCAGGGATAGAATGGCTCGATGAACCGGTAGGAGTGAGGAGCCTAACGCCATGAAAAAGCGCAATGATAAGGGAATGCGAAATTCCGAAAAGACGCAGGGGGAAGCTGCCGGAGCTCCGGAAAAGCTGAGTCCCTACGTGGCAATGGCCCTTAAGGAAGGCATGGACGATGCGGTGATCGTCGAGACATCGAAAGTCTTTACCGCGCCTTGGGTGAGGATGAAATGTCGGTTCGGGTGCGCCGGCTACGGTCAAACCCTCTGCTGTCCGCCGCACTCTCCTACCCCCGAGCAGACAAGGGCAATCCTCGATTCCTACGCCCGGGCCATTCTCCTGCACCGCCATTGGCGGAAAGGCTATAAAGCGGTTAAGGATTTTAACGATGTCCTGGTCGACCTGGAAAGAGCTATATTCCTTGACGGTTTCCATAAAGCCTTCTCCGTTGGATCGGGCCCATGTACGAGGTGCGCCGCGTGCAACATTTCCGGGGGATGCGTGCACCCTGAGAAGGCGCGGCCTTCCATGGAAGCGTGCGGGATCGATGTATTCGCAACGGCCAGGGAACACGGCCTGCCCATCGGCGTCGTGCGGAACCGCAATGAGGAAAGGAACATATTCGGCCTGGCGCTGGTGGAGTGAATATTCCGCCAAAGGACAACAAGACCGGGTCAGAGCCATATAAAAGCGTATCGGGAGCTTAAGCTGATTACACCGCTTAGAGAAACAAAGAAATTTGGCTGCCGGATCAACGTGCGATAATAATATATCGTCGCGGGAGGAACATGACCGACCAGAAGGGGCCGAAC
>CAVTDX010000011.1:0-12382 GCA_963733345.1 uncultured delta proteobacterium | reverse complement strand
ATACTCCGGCCCAGGCCAATCCAGTACTGTGTGATTCCTTGCTTCTAATATGCTTTGTTGCTGAGTCTGATCAACCCCAAGCGCGGCTTTCATTTCCTGCTGCCCTTTAGCTGCAAATAGACCGGGGGCAGCACCTGTAGAACTATCGACAAACGATGTACTGTTAAGGTAGGGGGCGATGATGGCGGTGTTCAGGTTACCCCGAGGTATCCTGTCGGCGAGGGCGTTCAGATTGCGTTGAGGCCCTGTTTCCGAGCCCGTCCGCCGTAGGTTGTTGGCCGGCCTCTCTGGGTCCCGTCCTTGCAACGGCAGGAGCAAAAAGTTCCTCAGCCCCACAGCATAGGCCAGCCTCAACCGTTCGCGTTGTTCGTCCGTGATATCGGAAAAAAACAACGGTGAAAGATCAAACTCGCTATCCATGGTTGCCCTCCACAACTCCTTATCCTCGTAGAGGTCATTTCGCCGCAAAGCCGCCTGCCTCCTGCTTTCCGCCGGTCCTTCAACAACGATACCCTATATTGATTTCTTTGTCAAAGCGACAAGGAGGGGTGACAACCAGGCATGTCATTCAGGGCTGACAACCAGGAGTGACAAAAGCATGTCGTGAAAAATGTAAAAGTTAAGATCTTCCCGGACACTTTCCAAGAAATCAGCTGGCAGTCAGCGTCCTCTTCGGGTAGGATGTCTTTAGCCAGAAAACACCGCTCAAAGGAGGAACACATGACTGCTGGAAGCAGATAATGACCGGAATGGTTTTTGGAACCACGCAACCTCCGGCATCGATCATGGTTGTGCCCGATGCCGGATCGGTCGGACGTTGGCCGGCCGCCTAAATAGACGTGGATCGTGGCGGCAGCGGACCGAGATACTGGTAGAGGCGGCATAAAATGTTGCCGTTATACAGCTTCCTTTTCCGCTGCGCCTTCCGGCCGAAAAGCTGCTCGAAGCGCGGATGGGGCGTCAGCGCAAAGAGGGACCAGCAGTCGAGGCGCGAGTAAATCTCACCCATCGTCCGGTAGATTCGCTCCACCGCCCTTGCCGTGCCGGTCCGGACGCCATACGGCGGGTTGCAGACAAGGCAGCCGTATTTGCTGTCCGACCTGAATCGATCTATCGATTGCTGCCGGAACGATATGGCGTCGGCCACGCCTGCCGCCTTCGCGTTCTCCCGGGCGCTTTCGAGCACGGCGCCGTCCACGTCCGAGGCGAGGATCCTGAAATCCGAAGGCCTGACGAGGGAGCAAGCCTCGTTCCGGACCTCTTGCCAAATGCTGCGAGGGATAGTCGGCCAGCCTTCCGCTGCGAACGACCTGCGGATGCCAGGGGCCGCACGCCTGCCGATGAGGGCGGCTTCAATAGGGATAGTGCCGGACCCGCAAAAGGGATCGGCCAATTCCCTGCCCGGCGTCCACCTGCTCAAGAACAGCATGGCCGCCGCCAGGGTCTCCTTCAAGGGCGCCTCCCCCCTCCCCGTCCGATAGCCCCTCTTGTGGAGGCCGGGGCCGGACGTGTCAAGCGTGAGCGTGACCAGGTCGGCCGCCAGGGCCGCCTCTATTTTGTAGACGGGACCGGTCTCTGGCAACCACGACGTGCGGTATTTCCTCTTCATGGCCTCGACTACGGCCTTTTTCACGATGGCCTGACAATCGGGCACGCTGTGCAGCTTTGACTTGACCGATTTGCCCGTCACGTGTATTTTTCCGTCAGCGGGGATTATCTCCTCCCAGGGGACCGTGCGCGTCCCCTGAAACAACTCTTCAAAATCGGTCGCGCTAAAGACGGCCATGCGGATCAGGAGCCGGTCGGCGCAACGTAGCGCGATGTTGCAGCGAGCGATGTCCCTCGCGCAGCCGGGGAAGGAGACGCGTCCGTTTTCCACGGTCAGGTCCGCGTACCCGAGGTCTTTCAACTCCTGGGCCACAAAAGACTCGACCCCGAACGTCGCCGTGGCGATGAGAGTGTAATCGGCCATTTCTAATAGTACTACGCGGCTCTTTTTTTCGAAATCCCAAAAAAAAGTTTTTTTTGCTTTTTGTCACTCCTGGTTGTCACTCCTGGTTGTCACTCCTGGTTGTCACTCCTGGTTGTCACTCCTGGTTGTCACTCCTGGTTGTCGCTTTGACAGGATTTTTGCGATCTATTAAGCTGTCATCATGAAGAAGGCAGAAACCACACGGAGCGACACCCGGTCGTATGAAACATTTGTGGCGAAGCTGAACGAGCGCATCCCCGACGACCTGCTGGTCGAGCAACTCGAAAGAGAGTTGCGCGCCGGGGGGGACGCGCCCGATCTCAAGCAGATGGCGATCAGGCAAAAGGCCAGGCAGGACGTTGAGGCGCACAAAGGATACAAACGCGCGGACAACCAGGAGCGTCCCAGAGTCGGCTGGTTATCCGGATCGTAAAGTTCTCACGAGAGGCCTTAAATGACGGAAAAAGTGCGGACAAGGCGGGGAGCGCGGATGAAGCGGCAGGTCTCTAGCATCGAGAGGGAGGCAACGCAAGCCGCGTCCCCGCCCGCCGGCGGGCCCACTCAAGGCGAAAGTGTGCGTGACCCTGCGGACAACTTGCTAAAACCTTCCTTTGAGGAGGAGGCGCCGCAACATTCGCTCGTGGACTGGACGACGCTAGCCCCGGTAATTGATATTCCCAGCGGGTGGGCCCCCAGGCGCGATCAGCAACCGCTGTGGGATTACCTGGAGGGTGGCGGCAAGCGCGCGGTGATGGTCGCACACAGGCGTTGGGGGAAAGACGACGTCGCCCTCCACTTCACGTGCTGCTCAGCTTTGGAGCGGCCGGGGACGTACTGGCATATGCTGCCCGAGTACGCCCAGGCGCGCAAGGTGGTGTGGGACGCTCGTGATCCCCGCACGGGCAAGCGGAGGATAGATGAGGCGTTCCCGAGCGAGATCAGGCGCAAGACCCGAGAGCAGGATATGTACATCGAGCTCGCGAGCGGCTCGTCCTGGCAACTCGTGGGGTCCGACAATTACAACAGCCTCGTCGGCTCATCCCCGGTCGGGATCGTCTTTTCGGAGTACGCCGTGGCTGACCCCATGGCATGGGCGTACCTGAGGCCCATACTGGCGGCAAACGACGGTTGGGCGCTCTTCATCTATACCCCGCGCGGCAACAACCACGGGAAAACGATGCTTGATTTCGCGCGCGCGGAAGCCGGATGGTTCGCTTCTGTGATCGATGCGGCGCACAGTCCCGTCTTCACTCCCGAGACCCTGGAACAGGAGCGGCGGGAGCTGGCCGCCGAGTTTGGGGAGACCGAAGGCGAGATGATCTTTCTCCAGGAGTACTATTGCTCCTTCGAGGGGATGACGCGCGGGGCCTACTATGCGAAGCAGCTCAGGGCCGCGCGAGCGGAGGGCCGCATCACTTCCGTTCCCCATGCGACCGGCCACGAGGTCTACACGTTTTGGGACCTGGGCGTCGACGACTCTACTTCGATATGGTTCATGCAGGCCGTAGGCAAGGAGCTGCGCTTCATCGATTACTACGAGGCGTCCGGCGAAGGACTCGCCCACTATGCCAAGGTCGTCAAGGAGCGGCCCTATGTTTACGGCGACCACTACATGCCCCACGACGCGGAGGTCCGCGAGCTGGGCACGGGGACGAGCCGGAAGGCGACCGCGGAAAATCTCGGCATCAGGCCCGTGGTTATCGTTCCGAGGGCCAAGGACACGCAGGCGGTGCTCTCAGGGATAGAGGCCGGCCGCAACACCATGTCCCAGTGCTGGTTTGACGAGCGGAAATGCGCACGGGGAATCTCCGCCCTGGAAGGATACCAGGCGGAGTACGACGAGGTTGCCAAGCGCCTGGCGAATCATCCTTTGCATAACTGGTGTTCTCACGGCGCGGATGCTTATCGGACGTTTGCCTGCGGCTTTCGGCCGAAGGAGAAGAGCGTGCCCGTGACGTCGATCATGAATGGGATGATGGTGGGGGGGAAATGGTAACATGAAAAACGAGCGCGAGTTCTTAGACCTTGCCGCAAAGCGCCTGAAGCGCGAGATCGACGCGGACAGCGCCAACCGTCAAAACGCCGTCGAAGACCTGAAGTTCTTAAACGGAGAGCAGTGGGACCCGGCCGAGGAGCAGCGCCGGAAGATGCGCGGCCGGCCGGTGCTCAAGACTAACGAGCTGCCGAAGTACGTCAACCAGGTCGTGGGCGACATGCGCCACAACAGGGCGCGGGTGAAAGTGCGGCCCGTGGACTCCAAGGCGGACGTGAACATCGCCAAGATCCGGAGCGGCCTGATAGCGAACATCGAATATCTCTCGAACGCGGAGGCGATCTACGATTACGCGGGAGAGATGGCTACTTCCTGCGGGTACGGGGCCTGGCGCGCGCTCACACGGTACACGGACGAAAACCCCTTCCTTCAGGAAATATACCTGGAGCGCATCAGGAACCCCTTCCTCGTCTACATGGACTCATCGGCGAAATCGGAGGTCTATGCTGACGCCCGCTACGGCTTCGTGCTGGAGAAGGTGACGCGGGAGGAATTCGAGGAGCGCTTTCCAGGCAAAGAGGCGCCGGGTGATCCCATCAAGGTAGGCAAAGGAGTCGGCCAGGAGATATGGTTCGAACAGGACGCCTTCTTCATTGCCGATTACTACGTTGTCGAGAGCGAGACACGCTCCATGGTCCTGACCGAAGACGGGCAGATATGGGAGCGGAAGGAGTTCGAGGAGAGACTCGCGGAATGGCTGGAAGGCGAGGAAGCCAAGGCGGAGTTGCAGGCGCTGGCGATAGCTATGCCGCAAATGCAGATGGGAGATGGGAGACCGGTCGCTGCGCTCCCTCGGGAGATGGGAGCAACAGCGGAGATGGGAGCAAAACCTCCTTCTTCCCCTCTCCCTAGCGCCGCAAGCGCGGGCTCCATAGCGAGCATCAGCGAGCGGGCTCCCATCTCCCCTCTCCCATCTCCTTCCCCTACCCCGCCGCCGTCCCTGACTGTCGCTGAGGAGAGAGATATAGAGTTTCCCAAGGTGCGCCATTATGCGATCACCGCCGATCAAATCCTCAACGGGCCGAACGACGTTCCCGGCAGGTTCATCCCCATCATACTTTTGCGGGGACCGGAGCGCAACATCGAGGGGAAGACCTACGTGCGCAGCCTCATCAGGGACGCCAAGGACCCCCAGCGGCTGCTTAACTTCTGGGTGACGGACGCGGCCGAGATCGTGGACATGATCCCGAAAGCGCCGTGGATCGGGACGGCCAGGCAGTTCGAAGGCTACGAACAGGACTATGCGGCGGCCAACGCGGAGAATTTCCCCTTCCTGAAGTACAACATCGACTCAGGCGCCCCTCCGCCAACGCGGGTAGGTCCGGGCGCCCCTCCGGTCGCGGTCTTCGAGCAGATCGGCCAGGCCAAACAGGCGATCAGGGACACCATAGGCATGTTCGGCTCTGATATAGGCGACAGAGGACCGGAGTTGTCGGGTAAGGCGATCCTTCAGCGGCAGAAGCCGGGCGACATAGGCACGTTCGCCTTCATCGACAACCTGAGCCGTGCGATCGCCCATTCGGGCAGGGTAATCAACGAGATGATCCCTGAAGTTTACGACACGCAAAGAGACGTCCGGATCAGGAACACGGACGACACGGAGACTTTCGTGCCGGTGAACACGACTGCGGGTGAAGCTTTTGACGCCCTCAGAGAGACCCGGAGCGTTATCAGGGCATGAACCGCAACAAGCTCCCAAAGATGATCGCCAAGGCGGGCAGGGACGCGCGCTACAACGACCTCACAGCCGGCAAGTATGACGTAGTCGTTGCGACGGGTCCGAGTTATGCGACGCAGCGCCAGGAAGCCGCAGCATCCTTGGAGCGGCTCGTCGCGGCCTATCCGCAAATTATGAGCGTTGCGGGTGATCTGGTGTACAAGTTCCAGGACTTTTTAGGGGCGGAGGAGATCGCGGAGCGCATCGAGAGGAGCATGCCCGTCACCCTTGTGCCTCCCAAGGAAGGACAGCCCCCGAAGCCGCCGCTGCCCCCGCCCCCGCAGGTCCTGGTCAAAATGGAAGAGATGAAGGTTAAACAGGCGCAGTTGGAAGTGGAGAGGCAGAAGCTTCAGGTGCAAAAGCTGAAAGCCCTGAGGGAGGCGCAGGAGACGAGCGGGGAGGTCAGAAAGATGCTGTTGGGGCTGTTGAGCGAACTCTTTGCGCAGGATGTCCCCGCGCCGCCGGCGGGGCTGAGGATGCACGCCGCGGTCCCGAGCTCAGAAGGAACACAACGATGAACTGATAGACAAAACAATCGGGTTCTCCCTAAGGCCCGGCCAGGCCCAGGGAAGACGAAAGCGAATAGAGAAGCGGCATGTGGGTGCCCACACACTCATGTGCCGCTTTTTTATTCGGCCCGGGTGGCAAGGAGAAGAGGAGCGACAAAAAAAGATAGAAGATAGAAGGATAAAAAACGGGGGAGGAAAAAAGAATGGAAGAACAAATCGTCGCTTTGACGCAAGACGCAAACGCGGATTCGTCGCCCGCATCTGAAGCGGACCATCCGTCCGCGGCGCCCGCTCAAATTGGGGACTCGGGCGCCCCTGCCGGCCCGGAAGCACCGAAAGACCAGGGAGCGGGACCCTCGGGCGCCGAAAAACGCATCCAGCAGTTGGTGGCAAGGCAAAGAGAGGCGGAGCGACGGGAGGCGGCAAGGAGCGCGGAGGCGGCGTACTGGCGCGGCATCGCGGAAGGCAGGATTAAAAACGGAGGGGGGACACCCCTCTCGCCCCAGCCTTTCGGAGGAGTGTCCCCCCAACCGTATTCGCAGTCGCCGCCGGGCGCCCCGGAGCTCCCCCTCCTTGCCAACTTCGAGCGATCGGAAGATTTCGAAGAGGCACGCACCCGATATGTCGTTGAAAAGGCCAAGTGGGACCTGAGACAGGAACTGGAGACCTTTCGGGCCAGGGAAACTCAAGACGCGATAGACCGCCGATACAGGGAGCGAATGGCAGCGGCAGCGATAAGCGACCCGGAGCTTCTGGAGATTGAGAATGATGCGACGCTGCCTGTGAGCCTGCCCATGGCAATCGCCATTAAGGAATCGGAAGCTGCGCCCTCGATACTGCGCTACTTGTCCGCCCATCGGGATGAGGCGGCGAGGATCGCAAGGCTCAATCCCATTGCAGCGGCAAGAGAAATGGGACGGCTCGAAGCCAGGTTATCGGCTCCGACTGTCCCGCAAACCCAAACAAAGACCGTGTCCCAAGCGCCTGAACCGCATAAACCTGTCGGCGGAGCGACGGCGACTATAGATCTCGATGACGATAAAGCGCCCATCGATGAGTTCGTCCGCCGCCGCAACGCCCACGAGCGGGAGGCTAAGACAAAAGGGACATGGTAGCAAGCCAAGCCACACCTGCAAACAATGCAGGAACGGCACGGCAATGGTTGGCGCGACAGCCCTCCGAAGGTCAATCGGCGAGAGGACTGTTGTGCAACCAATCTTGATAAGGAGATAACCCATGAGCAACAAATTGCTGACGCCGACGCAGGTGTTGAAGGAGGCCCAACGGGTGCTCCACAACAACCTCGTCTTTGTCAAAAACGTGAACAAGCAGTATTCAAACGAGTTCGCCGTATCGGGGGCGAAAGTCGGCTCCACGATCAACGTGCGGCTCCCGAACCGCTACTACGTGTCGAAGACCACGGCCCTGCAGGCTCAGAGCACGAACGAGACGACCGTGCCCGTGACCCTCACCACTAACTACCAGTGGGCCTCAATTTCACCCAGGCGGAGCTCACCCTTTCCCTGGACGACTTCTCGAAGCGCATTCTCGTGCCCGCCATGGCCCGCCTTTCCTCACAGATAGACCAGGACGGCCTCGGGCAGGTGGTAAACATCTACAACCAGGTGGGCACGCCCGGGACGACCCCGGGTGTATCGACGGCGAATCCCTTCGCCGACGACACATTGAACTATACCGTGCCGCAGATCTATCTGAATGCGGGCATGATGCTCGACAACATGGCGACCCCCAGGGACGACAATCGACGGGTCGTCGTCAATCCGGCCGCAATGGCGAAGTCCGTGGGCGGCCTTTCCGGTCTCTTCCAGGATGCGGGCGAGATCGCGAAGCAGTACAGGAAGGGCGTCATCGGCACGGCCCTCGGGTTCGAGTTTGCCATGGACCAAAACATCAATCTCATCACGACGGGTGCGCACGGCGGTCAGCCGGCAGTTACGACCGCAGGCCAGACTGGCGCGACCATCAACACGAACGGGTGGACGGCCTCGGTGACCGGCATCCTCGTGCCGGGCGAGATCGTCACCTTCCAGGGCGTGTATGGGGTCAACCCCGAAAACCAGACGCCTTTCAACGTGCTGCAGCGGTTCACTGTCACCGCAGAGTGCTCGTCTGACGGCAACGGCAATGTGACGATACCGATTAGCCCGTCTCTCATTGTCGCAGGCTCTGGGGTGGCAAACGGGACAGTCGCGGAAAGCCCGGCAAGCGGTGCGACGGTCAACCTCCTTTCCGGCTCGGCAAACACCAACTATCCGTTGAATGTGGCCTACCATAAGGACGCCTTTACCATGGCATCGGCCGACCTGGAGATGCCGAAGGGCGTGGACTTCGCGGCCCGCGAGACCTACGACGGCGTCAGCATGCTGATCGTGAGGGCCTACGACATAAACAACGCGCAATTCCCGTGCCGTATCGACGTGCTGGCGGGATGGGCGACCCTACGGCCCGAGCTGGCTTGTAGGATCGCGGGATAAATCAGGAAGGGGGACACACCTTGGGGATAAATCTGGAGGGGGGACACTCCTCCGAAGAACAAGGGGCGAGAGGAGTGTCCCCCCAACCGCCATCGCCAGGAATGTCCCCCCAATTTAAGGAGAAGCCATGGATCATACTTACGGACAATCAACGGATCGGATCAGTTTCTACGGGGCGCCCCCGATATCGCAGAGGAGCAACGCCCTTCAGGCAACGGCCCAGGCGCGGCCGGTAGGGCAATTCATCACCTATCAGTGGAGCTTGTCTCCTTCTGCGGTGAACCCGAATACAACCGTGGAAAGCACGTTTGCGGAGTCCGCCCTTCTGGCAAACGACTTCATCTTGTCGGTCAACAAGCCGACCACGCAGGCCGGAATAGGGATCGCGGGATGGAGGACCAGCACAGGCACATTGGCCATCAACTTCGGCAACTCGACCTCGGTTACCACCACGCCTACCGCATCAGAGACCTATACGGTCGTCGTCGCCCGTGGCTTGCCGGTCATCTCCCAGGCGCTGAACCCCGCAGCGGTTGCCGCAAATACGGCAGTCGAGCAGATATTCACCATCGAAGGCTCCGGCGCAACGGCAACAGCGCTCATCAACAGCAGCGGTCAGGTCATCGGCGCTAACGTGACGGCCGGCGGCTCCGGCTATTTTACGCCTCCGGAAGTCGTCTTTTCAGGCGGCGGACCAGACCCGACATATGTCCAGAGCGGCACCGCTACAGGTCTGGACAGCCCTGCTGCAACAGGTTCATGGCCTTACGGGACCGGGGCAACCGGCATCGCTATCGTGTCCGGCGGCGCGGTGATCGGCGTCAGGATCACTAACCCCGGCTCCGGTTATCAGACCGCTCCGAACGTCTCTTTCAGCGGCGGGAACAACATCGCCCTCGGCATGACCGTGGTCGGCAGCAAACCCACGGCTCAGACCGGCCTCGGCGTGGGGAACTGGAGAGTGGCCGGCAACTACCAGGTCGGCATCACGTTCGAGAACTTCACGGGTTCGGCCATCACGCCCACGGCCGGGGAAGTCTACAGCTTCGTCGCAGTGGGGCCCGTGCCGGGGATCAGCAACGAGATTACCTACGGCGCGGCAGCTTCGACGCCTGGTGCGACTGTGGGCGCTACCACCACGTCGGAGCAGGCGATCTCCATCACCGGCGTTACCGCCGCAGTGGATTGGGTCGTCGGCATCAGCAAACCCTCGGCGCAAACAGGACTGGGCATGATCGGCGCAAGAGTGAGCAGCATTACCCCTAATGCGGTTTACGCAGATTACATCAACATAACGGCCGGCGCGATTACTCCGACGCCCACGGAGGTCTACACGGTCGTCATCGGCAAAACGAGTCCGCCTCAACCGGCTATGATGTACGAGCAGTACGTCAGCAGCTTTACGGCGGTCTCCGCGAACACGGGCGGCGAGCAGCAGGTAACAGTGACGGGCGTCCCGGCAGGCTCGGCGGTCAATGTAATGCCGCCTCCGGGTATGCCTGCCGGCCTCGTGATAGGCGCATCGAGGGTGTCTGCCGCGAACACGGTCCAGGTCAACTTCGTGAATGCGACGGCGGGTTCGCTGACGCCTCCCGTGGGCGTCTACGCCTTCGAGAACTTCCCGGTCGTCGGACCCGGAGCGGGCAACTGGGCAGCAGTCCCGGTCAGCCCAAGTCTGCTCGACGTGCTGAACCTGAGCGACGAGCAGCAGCAACTCTTCAACGTCAACGGCTTGATGGCCGGCTCGTAGGGTAAACCTGGAAGGGGGACACACCTCAAAAGCGATTCCTGAGAAGCAATCCCCTTTTCTAAAACTATCAAACCTCTAAGAACATGTACAGAGACAGCACTTCGTTTCTCGCAAAAAACGAGGCATTAATAGCGCCGGGGAGCCTCAGACGGACGCAAATAGACGACATAAAGCCGTGCAACAGCCTTCTTAAGGCCCGATAGGCCTTGGCCCATCTCTTTACGTTGCAGGCTGTCAGCTTGCATGCTACGGCAAAGCATACTTTTGCCAACCGACGCACGCGAAGCTTGCCGATTCCATGAGATCGCTTCAATTCGGAGTTCGTCGCCTCTATTCCTGCACGAATCTTATACCGGTCCTTCCATTCAGTTGTTTGCTGGAGGGAATACATCTGATCCCGCAGGCGAAGCTCGGGAGTGATCTCCAGACGAAAGTCCCCGACTGTCTCTCGCGCCTGGCAGCCTTTATTGCGATGGTTGGGAGCTCGCACCGGGCATTGATCCAGCATCGTGCATGAGCGACAGAGCCTCTCCGTCGAAGATCGCATGGCGAGAACGGCGGGTGCTGTTGTTGCCGCTCAGGATGCGATGGTCTATCGGAGCATGGCCCATAGGACACTTAGTCGCAAGACCCTTCGAGTCGAATTGGAAAAGGTCTCTGCCCGCAACATCGTCAGATAACCGACTACGGTTGACGGGCGTAATGAATTCGACGCCTTGTTCTATAACCTTCGGCGCCGAAGGAACGGAAGGGTATCCGCCGTCGGCAAAGAGCGTCTCAGGCTTACGTCCGGCGGCATCCAGACGTTCGACGACCGGAAGAGCTTTGCCGATGTCGGACCGGGCTGCCCCGTGCACTTCATAGTCGGTGATGATCTCGGTCTTGCCGGAGTTGTTGCACGTCTCGGCGATATGAAGGCTGTACCCCGGTCCTTTGTGTCCGCAGGAGGCATCCGGGTCGTAAGGGGATTGAAGGGCGGCGCCTTCGCTTTTCTTTTTAACCCGCACCTTGGATGATTGTTCATCGGAGGAGTCGTCGTTTGCGAATTCGCATTGCTCCGAGAAAAGGCGGTTAAGCAATTGATAGGGCTCGCTGCTTGCTAAGTCTTTCTCAAAGACAACAATAAGCTCGTAGAGATATTGAGCCAGTTCTTGCAGTTTGGCCTTTTGTTCAACCGGACCCAGTCCGAACCAGCCCTCTGGTTCGCTTGCATGCCATTCCTGAATTGCCTTGGGAACCCTCGAAAATTGCTCCTCCTCCAGACTCTTGAGAAACAGATCAAGGGTGTTCGAGAACAGGACCAATCTGCCGCGTACGCGTATATTTGAGACGACATGCGTGGAATCAAGGCGCTGATTGGCGGACGACAGGCCAAGTTTGTTTAGAGCTGAATCTCTGATATTGTCGAAGACATTGCGAACCAGCTTCATTTCAGGGTCTTTGGCGGCCAGCCGCCTTCGAAACTCAACAAAAGAGCGGCGGGATAAATAATCCTCTTCCTCGCCGACGTCCAATGCGTAGCGCCATCGAACGTCAAAGCTGAATTCATCAAGGGCCTGTTGATCGCTTAAGTTGTTCAACTCTTGCAATAGACACAAACCCAAAAGGCGCGCAACGCTGAAATTAGGCCGCCCTGTTTTGCCGTAGAGCAAAGCATATTGATCCTCGTTCTTCAGCAGGATTGGAAGAACTTCGAATCTAAACAGGCGAGCCCATGAAGACTCAAGCCGACTGCGCAATGAGGGAGACAACTGAGTGTCAATGCCGAACAGCTTTTGTTGGGGAGATGTTTTCTTATACATGAAGTAATTCTACCATTGTATGCAATTAAATACAATAGTTATCTGGCAAATCCAGTAATATTTTGCGAGTTGCTTCTCAGGAAT
>CAVTDX010000010.1:0-10995 GCA_963733345.1 uncultured delta proteobacterium | reverse complement strand
CTTCAGCCTTTCATTCTCCTTTTCCATCTCCGGAATCTTCTGGTTTTCCAACTGCAGCGTCCCGATCTTTTTTTTCAGCTCGTCGTTTTGTCTCTTCACGTCGATCAGGTCGACATAGCTTTCGAGCCAGAAAGAAACGGAGCGCGCAGGGGTTCTGAGGATTTCCAGCACGGGTCCGACGCCGTCGGCGAGATAGTATTTTGCCCTGCCGTATTCTTTTTGAAAGACGGGTATATTGGTGAAGAGAAGGAAAAAGAGCAGGAGGAGCAGTATGGCCGCTATGATGACAAAAGTGCTTTTCACGCTCCGCTCAATTATTGTGGCTAGTGCTCGCTCCCGCGCCTAGAACTTCGCCGCGATTTCTATTGCTGGGGCTAGCGTCGCCCCCTTCCGCCGGCTTAAGCCGGCGGAGCCTCCCCCTCAACTCGCTTCGCTCGGTTAACCATGCTCCCGCGTCTAGAACTTCGCCGCGATTTCTTTGAGGAGGTTCATCTCATCCAAGACCCTGCCTGCGCCTTCGACCACTGCCGTAAGAGGATTGTCGGTCACGATGACGGGGAGTCTTGTCACTTCCTTGATGAGGAGGTCCAGATTCTTAAGCATGGCGCCGCCGCCGGAGAGGACGATGCCCTTGTCCACTATGTCTGCTGCCAGTTCCGGCGGGGTTCTTTCGAGGGCGAGCCTGACGGAGTCGACTATTGCATTGACCGGCTCCGCAATTGCTTCCCGGATGTCCTTGGAGGAGATCTCAAGCGTTTTCGGGATGCCGCCCACGAGGTCCCGGCCCTTGATCTCCAGGTCGATCTCCTGCTCGTTCTCGACCGGATAGGCGGAGCCTATGCTGATCTTGACAAACTCCGCCGTCCGCTCCCCTATGAGCAGGTTGTACTTCCTCTTGATGTACTGGATGATCGCCTCGTCGATCCTGTCCCCGGCGATCCTCACGGAGTTGCAGTAGACGATGCCTGACAGGCTGATCACCGCAACCTCCGTCGTGCCCCCGCCTATGTCGACGATCATGTTGCCGCTCGGTTCGGTAATGGGGAGTCCCACCCCGATGGCCGCGGCCATCGGCTCTTCTATGAGGTATACTTCCCGCGCGCCGGCCGACTCCGCGGATTCCTTGACGGCTCTCTTTTCAACCGGCGTGATGCCCGACGGGATCGAGATGACGATCCTCGGACGGGCGTACGATTTCTTATTGTGAATCTTCTGAATGAAGTACTTGAGCATGGCTTCGGTCACTTCGAAGTCCGCGATGACCCCGTCTTTCAAGGGTCTTATGGCGACGATGCTGCCCGGCGTTTTGCCGAGCATCCTTTTTGCCTCTTCGCCGACGGCTATGACCCTCTTCGCGCCTCGCTGGTCCTGATGGACGGCGACGACCGAAGGCTCATTGACGACTATTCCCTTCCCTTTCAGGTAGACGAGCGTGTTTGCCGTACCGAGGTCGATGGCAAGGTCCTTCGAAATGAAACCGAATAGAGCATCGAGCATATTGCCTGCCTCTCCCCTTGATAATTAAGGTCTTGAAAAGCAAGTGTTAATATACTATTTTAAAGGATCAAAAGCAAGCGACGGAAAAGCACAGAAAAGTCATATATCCGCGCGAGGATGGAGAAGCGATGTTAAGATTTATGCGCAAGCACGCGAGCAGGTGGGTGCTCGGGATCATCTGCGCCGTCATTGCCGTTGTCTTTGTATTTACCTTCGGCTTCAAGCAGGGCGGGTATGAAAAGACCATTGCCCAGGTAGGCCCTTACAAGGTATCGGCAGCCGAATATTACCAGACCCGCACTAGGATGGAGAAGCTTTACAGGAACATGTACGGGGACAAGTTCGAGGAAGCGATGGGAGGCGAGCAGAAGCTCAAGGAAATGGCGATCGGCCAGCTCACGGACAAGTACCTGTTCCTGAAAAAGGCGGGGGACATGGGGCTAAAGGTTCACGAACAGGGAATTTGTCGAATTCCTGTCCGGGGCCGAGGCGTTCAAGAGGAACGGCGCGTTCAGCCAACAGGCGTACGAGGAGGTCCTCAGGAGGAACAATCTGGACCCGAAGACCTTCGAAGACGAGCAAAGGCAGTCGATGCTCATCGAAAAAATGATGAGGATCATCCTGGATAACGGTCCCTCGGTGGACGAAAAGGCCGTTCACGACGCCTATTTGAAGCAGAGAGGCGAGGTGAAGCTGTCGGAGGCGGTCTTTGACCCGGCCGGCTACAGGGACAGGGCGCAGATCGACGAGAAAGAGCTGGGCGCCCTCTACGAGCGGGAGAAAGACGCGCTGCGTTCCGAGAACATGTACCATTTAAAGTATATGGCGATTAACGAAAAGAGCGGCGTCAGGGATGACGAGGCTTACATGGAGCTTTTGAAATCGAAGGACATGTCTGCCTACGGCGCGTCTAAGGGCATTCAGGTGACAGACCTGGGCATGCTGAAGGAGAGCGAGCTGGCCGCCCGGTTCGCCAGGCTCCGGCCTCATGAATGGCTCAAGGGTCTGGCCAGGGGAGAGGTTTCCCTCCCTCTCAGGGACGAGGGCGGATCTTACATTTTTCAGATGGTCGACAGAGAAGACGGGAAACCCCTTGAAAAGAGCGAAGCCCTCAAAGTGATAAGGGCCCGCCTGGTGGAAGAAAAGGCGAAGACGGCAGCCCGGATCGCCGCGCAGGATGCGGTAAAGGGAGGCGCAAAGTTTGCAAAGGAGACGGATTTTCTTGAGAAAAACAACCCGGTCATTCCGGGGATCGGCCGCCTGCCGGCGGATGCGGCGGGCATCCTGACCCTGAGTAAGGGAAAGACCTATGACAGGCCCGTAGAGATAGGCGGCAAGTACTATATTTTTTCCTGCGTCGACGAGAGGCAGCCGGACGACGCCCAATGGCAGAAGGAGAAGGAGAACTACACGCGCCTCTTTGAGGCGATGACTCAGAATGTCTACCTGGCGGCCTTTAAAGAGGAGATGAAGAGGACGGTAAGGATACGCGTCTACTGGAACGAAATCTAGCCTGGCGACCGGGTTAATTTCGCGCCTTTCGCCTGTCTCATCGGCGCCGCGAGTCCTCACATACGACAGAGTATGCTCCGGCTCGCGGCTCCTCGATCACGGCGAAATCCATCGAAATTTCCTCCGGCCGCCTCGCCGCCATCGTCCGGACTGCGCCTCGGCCGATTTTCGGAACCGCCTCAAGCGAGCCGAGGGAACGGCTTCGTTCTGCCGGGGAAAACGCGAGGAAACACCGGCAATGAATAAAAACCCATCGTTATTCCACGAATGATTATCCTGGGCGTCGATACTTCCTGCGACGACACGTCGGTCGCCGTGCTTGACGGCATGAGGGCGCTGTCGAACATCGTGTCGAGCCAGGCGCCGCTGCACGCCCTTTTTGGCGGCGTGGTGCCTGAGATTGCATCCAGAAAGCACGTGGAGCTGATCGATGGGATATACGGGCAGGCCCTTAAAGAAGCAGGCATATCCCTCGCGGACGTCGATGTCTTTGCCGTGACGCAGGGACCCGGCCTCATCGGGTCGGTGCTGGCGGGGCTCTGCTTTGTGAAAGGGCTCACGCTGGCGACTGGAAAACCGCTGGTCGGCGTCAACCACGTGGAAGCGCACGCCATGAGCATCTTCCTCGAAGAACAGGTAGAATTCCCCTTTGTGTCGCTGATCGTGTCGGGGGGGCACACTGTGCTCCTTTTGTTTTCCGGGCCTTGCCGGTTCCATATGCTCGGAGGCACGAAGGACGATGCGGTGGGCGAGGCTTTCGACAAGGTCGCCAAGCACCTGGACCTTGGCTACCCCGGCGGCAGGGTCGTCGAAGAGCTGGCGCGCTCCGGCAGGGCGGATTCCGTCCCGTTGCCGCGGCCGATGATGAACGAAAAGAGCTACGATTTCTCCTTCAGCGGATTGAAGACATCCTTCATAAGCTATGTTAAGAAGTATGGCGTCAATAGGGATAATTGCTTCGACGTGCTCGCATCGTTCCAGGAAGCGGCATGCGAGGTGCTTACGGCAAAGACCGTAAGGGCGGCCCTGGATCGGAGCGTCAAGCGGGTGGTCGTGGGCGGAGGGGTTGCGTGCAATAACAGGCTGCGAGAAATGCTCGCCCGGAGTTGCGCGGCTGAAGATATTTCCGTCTTCTTTCCGTCGCCGGGACTCTGTACCGACAACGCCGCAATGATCGCGGCAACTGCGCGCTTTTACGCGGACAGGGGACTCTTTTCCACCCTGGACATGAGGGCTTTTTCCCGCATGCGATGGAGCAACAGCGCGTGCTGAAAAAGGGCCTGGGCCAGCACCTTCTCAAAGACGGGAATCTATTGGAAAAGATGGTGAGGTTGGCGGGCGTCGGCGCAGACGACGCGGTGGTCGAGATAGGGCCGGGCGAGGGCGACCTCACCAGACGCATCGCGGCGAAGGCGCAAGTGGTCTATGCGGTCGAGCTGGACGAGTCTTTCAGGGGCGTCCTGGGGCGGCTGGAGCAGGAGTTTCCGAACGTGCGGGTGATCTTTTCGGACGCATTGCGGGTGCGATTTGCCGATTTTGGAGCAGGCCGGGAAGTTGCCGTGATGGGCAATATACCCTATTATCTCACGGGGGACCTGTTGTTCAAGCTCCTTTTCGAAAAGAGCGCGATAAAGGGGGCCTGCCTCACTATGCAGAAGGAGGTTGCCGTAAGGATAGCAAGCCGTTCCCATTTGAGGAGCTACGGTGCCCTATCGGTCATCTTCCAGCTCTACTCGCACGTGAGGGTGCTCCTTTCGCTCAAGCCCTCGCTTTTCATCCCTCCTCCGAAGGTAGACAGCGCGTTCATCTCCATCGTCTTTAACGATTCGAGCGAGGCGGACCCGGCGTTCATCGCGTTCATCAAGCAGTGCTTCCGCTACAAGAGGAAGCAACTCCGCCACTCCCTTGCGGAGCGTTTCAAACGGGACGAGATAGACGCGCTTTACGGGCGTCTAGGGTTTCCGGCTTCCATAAGGGCGGAGGAGATAGAGCCGGGAGGGTTCGTCGAGATGTACAGGACTCTGAGGATGTTGGAGAAGGGTTCATGAGCCCGGGTAATCGTATGAGCGATACGGTGGGCTTCACCACTACCATCCCCGTCGAGCTCGTGTTCGCCGCGGGCTTAAGACCCTGCGACCTGAACAACCTGTTCGTCTCCCATCCGGACCCTGTCCATTACGTTGCGGCGGCGGAAAGGGACGGATTTCCGAAGAATATGTGCAACTGGATAAAGGGCCTCTACGGCGTAGTGCGGGAAACGGGCATAGGCGTCGTGATCGGCGTAATGGAAGGGGACTGCAGCAACACCAGGGCCCTCGCGGAGATATTGAGCTACAGAGGGGTGCGGATCATCCCTTTCTCTTTCCCCTTTGACAGGGATAGACAGGCCCTGGCGAGGGAGATAAACAAGCTCGCGGACGCCCTGGGCGCCGATCGGGAGAGGCTGGCGGCAGTCGAAGAGGCTCTGCGGTCTGTGCGGGAGAGTCTTGCGCTCATCGATCGCATGACGTGGGAAGAGAGGCTGGTTACGGGCGAGGAGAACCACATCTGGCAGCTCTGCGCCTCCGACATGGGCGGAGACTACGAGCAGTATGGAAAGCGCGCAAAAGCGTTCATCGAGGAAGCAAAAAAGAGGGCGCCCCTCAAAGGGATTCCGATAGGATACGTAGGAGTGCCGCCTATTAACCCGGACCTCTATGCGTTTGTAGAGGGGTTCGGGTGCCGCGTGGTCTACAACGAGGTCCAGCGCCAGTTTTCCCTGCCCTATGCGGGAGACATGCTGGAGCGCTACATGCGCTATACGTACCCCTACGGCATATTCGCGCGCATCGAGGATATGAGGCAGGAGATAGACCGGAGGGGCGTTGCGGGAGTCATCCACTACGTGCAGGCTTTCTGTTATCGCGCGATAGAAGACGTCATCCTGAAAGAGACTCTGGGCGCGCCGGCTATCACTATAGAAGGCGATTTGCCGAAGCCACTCGACGCGAGAACGAGGCTGA
Organism: uncultured delta proteobacterium; assembly: GCA_963733345.1. Taxonomy (GTDB): domain Bacteria; phylum Desulfobacterota; class Syntrophorhabdia; order Syntrophorhabdales; family WCHB1-27; genus BOG-1155. The sequence continues at coordinate 4,984 of CAVTDX010000010.1, read as the reverse complement.
GGCTGGAGGCGTTTATCGAGATGCTCAAAGACAAATCGGAGGAAGACGCCCGATGGAGACGGTGAGAAGACTTATAATGAAGAGAGAAGGCATCGGTTTTTTCAAGGCGATCCTTGAATCCTATGAAGATGTGGCGCTGCTGACGGTGCTTGACGGAAAGCAAGGCGAGGTGGAGCTGATTTACCCAACTGAGGCTAACGAGACCGTAGCGTCCATAATGGACGATATGCGTAGGTTCGGCATCGTATTCAGGGAGGCGGAAAATGTTTGACGAAGCGAAGGTGCTCGCCGGCCTTGCGGCCGGAGACGTGCTTTACGCGGAGACGTTCGAAGAGGAGACGGCGTCGACGCTGATCCAGCTCGAATCGGAGAAGGTAGAGAAACTGGAAAAAGGAGTGGACAGCGGAGTGGGATTGAGGGCGATAAGGCCCTGGCAGACCTTTTTTGCCTCCACCAACTCGCGGGAAGAGGGACATTTGGTCGACCTTGCGAAAGAGCTTGTCCGGACGCTGCCTGCTGCGGGCTCGCCGGGCCGGGCAGGGGAGGCAGACTTTCAATTGGCGCGCTACCCGTTTCTCATCATGGTCCCGCCCGGCGATGTGGAGGTGCAGAAGAAGCTTGGTCTCGTCCGCTCCGTCGAGAGCGCGGCGCGGAAGATGGAGAAGAGGATCAGGCAGGTGAAGGTGCTCTATCGGGACGTGAGCCAGCATGTCAGGATTGCCGGAAGCGACGGGACCAGGGTGGAAGACAGAAGGACGCAGCTCGTGCTTACTCTGCTCGTCGTGGGCGAAGAGGCCGGCGAATTGCAAACTGCCTACGAGGCGATAGGGGGTTTTTGCGGCTTCGAGTTCTTCACGGAGGAACGGATAGAGACATTCGTCAGATCGACCGTGGCGAGGCTCACCGGGCTTTTGAGCGCAATGGAGGCCCCGATGGGCGCGAAGACGGTTGTTCTCGCGTCAGAGGCTGGGGGCACAATGATACATGAGGCCGTCGGCCATGGGTTGGAGGCGGACCTTGCCATGGAGGGGCTTTCCTGCTACAAGGGGATGCTCGGCCAATCGATCGCGAGCCCACTCGTAGACGTTGTCGACGACAAGACGCTCCCGTTCAGGCGCGGCGCCTATGCCTACGACGACGAAGGAACGGTCTCCCAGAGGACCGTGCTCATCGAGAAGGGCGTGCTGAAGAGCTATCTTTTCGACCGATTTCACGCAATGAAGTACGGCGTGCGGTCGACGGCGAACGGGAGACGCGAATCCTTTCGCTTCAAACCGATCCCGCGCATGAGCAATACGCTGATCCTCCCCGGCCATGCCGACCCGGAGGCGATTATCGCTTCGGTCGACAGCGGCGTACTGGTCAGGAAGATGGGAGGCGGCCAGGTGGATACCGTCCGGGGCGATTTCGTCTTCGAGATACAGGAAGGCTACCTGATCGAGAAGGGGCGAATCGGGCCCATGGTGAGGAACGCCACGATGATGGGGAACGGACCCAAGGCATTGAAGGATATCGACATGGTGGGCAACGACCTGGGCTTCGGCATCGGCACGTGCGGCAAGGACGACCAGGGCGTGCCTATTGCCGACGCCCAGCCTACCTTAAGGATCCCGGAGATCATCGTGGGAGGGAAGGGCGGATAGGGGTCGATTCGGATACAACCCAGCCCTTGTCGGCGCCCAAAAAAGCCAACGGCGACAGGGCCTGGGGCCGGCGGCGCCGACCTTGCGCCAGCCGATGAACAGCCCGGTTTTCATAATAAGAAAAACATGTCTCTCTACCTTCTCATTGCCCAGTCCTGCAACATGCGCTGTGTTTACTGCCTCAACGGCAAAAAGACCTATCAGAAAAACAGGAACCTTATGATGAGTAAAGAGGCGGCGTCCAAGAGCCTCGAACCATGCCTCGACGCCCTACATCCGCACGGTTTTCTGGAAATAGTGTTCTTTGGCGGCGAGCCCCTCCTGAACTGGCCGCTGATCAAGGAGATCATCATTCATTGCGAGAACTTAAGGCCGAAACACGAGGGGAAGCTGGTAAAATACCATGTCGCCAGCAATTTGTCGCTTCTGCCGCCGGACCTTATAGGATGGGCCAGGCGATACAACATGACGTTTCTCTGCGACGTCGACGGCCCGGGGGAGATCCACGACAGGTGCAGGCCCTTTAAAAATGGACGCCCCACCCACGCGCGTGTAGCGGGCAATATAAGACGCCTCACCGGTGAGGGGGTCCAGGCATTGCTGCGCACGACGGTGACTTCCCTGAACCAGGACCGCCCGGTGGATATAAGCAGGCATCACAGGGAACTGGGCGCTCATTCGAGTGCGTTTGTGCCCGTGAACCCTTTCAATTCGGATGAGGACATCCCTGATGAACGGTTGTTGCCGTCGGTCGATAAGCTCATGAACGGTATGTCCAAAATATATAATAGCAAGTTCTGGGACGAGACGAACCTCTACCCTTTTAACACCTATGCGCCCCGGCTCATGTCCGCTTCCCCGACCGTCCAGGGGTGCGGTGCGCCGTATGGCAATACGCCGGTAGTCGATGTCAACGGCGACGTGTACCCGTGCATCTATATTGTCGGGGTCAGGAGGTTCCACATGGGCAACATGATGGACGGGACCTTTCCGGATATGCATGTGCTTCGGTCCCTCTACGATCACCTCCACGTCGACAACACTGACGGCTGCAAATCATGTTCGTGGCGCTATACCTGCAGCGGCGCTTGCCCCATGGGCCGCCTTGATCGAACAACAGCAGCAGTTGGAGAACCAGCGCAAAGAGGTCGAGCGAGAGCGAGAGGCGGCGACCACCCAGGAGGAGAGAGGCAGGCTGGACAGGCAGTTGGCGGACATCAAGCAGACGGAATCTTCGATTCCGAACGATATCAGGGGCTCAAGAGGATAAAATGGGGGAGATGATAAGCCGGGTAGTCTCCTTCCCGGGCGCCGAAACAGGGGCGCAGCCCGCCTCACAGCCCCTTTCCGGCGATGCCGAAAAGAAGTTGCCGGGAGGGCGTGTGCAATGAGATCGTTGGTTCAACGAATGACGTTAGGCGGGTTGATATGCCTGCTTCTTGTCGTGTGCGGCCATGCCCAGGAAAAGCCTATGGATGTGCCCCAGGGGCTTCCCGCCGGTGTCGGGCGCCAGCGAGACGCGCAGAGACAGACGTTGATCGAGAAGCTGGACGTGGTGAAACTCAATGTGGCGGTCCACAACAAGAAATGCAGCAGCGTGCTCAAAGACTCCGCCGAGGACAAAGAATGCCTGAAAAACATGGCCGTCCTAAAAGAACAGATCGGCGAGTACCTGGCCGAGGTCCGCGAGTTCAATAGGGCGGTCATACGGGCCAGGGATGGGACGGCGTCCAAATCTCCTGGGGGTACGACGCAGCTTGGCTGGGAGGATGGACGCCCGGAGCGCCAGGCGTGGTCCGCGGAACTGCGTGAGGGGATCGGAAATCATCTCAAGCAATTGGAAATGGCAGAAGATGTCGCGCAGTTCTTTCCGAACTATTGGGGTTTGAGCGAGACCCAGCGTATTGAGGCATGGGCTCGTCTGTTCATTGAGATTGCAAGGATCGAGTCAATAGGTTTTCGCCCGGACGCCATCGGAGACAAAGGCGGATCGATCGGGCTTTTCCAGTTGAGCTATTCCGACAGATACCATTACAAGCTCGACCTTGATCCGAACGAAAAAGATGAAAATCGCTCTCTGCGCAATCCGCTCGTCAATATCAGATGCGCGGTGGAGATATTCGCTTCGCTCGTGGAACACAACGGCCATGCGATCGCCTATCGACGCGCCAAGGATGGCTCATGGGAGAGCAGCATACAGACAAAAGGGGCAAAAGGGGCTGCCCGTTATTGGTCGACCCTTCAAGACCGCAAGGGTGATCTCTACCTCACCGTGATCCGGAAAAAGCTGCGGGAGTATTATTAGCGGCAGTCATAAAAGCGTCAAATAAAGGAGACTGGTCATATGAACCGCACAGCGCGGGCAGCAATCGGGTTGGCTGCGTTGGTGGTCCTGGCTTTGACGGCGGCGCCGGGCAGGGCGGGCGACATCGCCGGGGCCAAGGCGACGGCGGCGGGCATTGAATGGCAAAATAAATGGTTTAAGGCAATAGCTTATTGGCATATTGCCGAAGAGCAGGCCAAGGTCGGCGATAAGCAGGGCGCGCCCCAGACGATTGCGCTGGTCAAGCAATCGGCTGATGGCATAGAGGATAAGTCTCAGAGAGGAGGAGTATACGCGAATATTGCGCGGTGGCAGGCGAGCGAGAAAGATTTTACGGGAGCAAAAGAGACAGCCGCGCTCATCACGGATGCCGCAATTAAAGCGCGCTGCTATGATATCATCGCCAAAGCGCAGGCGGAGGCGGGAGATGGCGGCGGCGCCCGGGAGACCAATGCGATGAAGGAGCAGGCCGAAAATGAGGCCCACGCCGAGAAGGCGGCCTGGGATGAAATATGGCCCTGGGCAGGTAAATTCGAAAATAGCAATGCGCGCGAGAAGGCGAATCTCCCGGATTGGCAGGTTTACGGCCAGTCGCTCAAGGGCAAAAAGCCTGACGAGGCTACAGCCGACGTCGTGAAGCTGATCAGCAACTTGGCCGAATCATTTTATTCCCTCCGGCTCCAAAAAAACGCATCCCGGCCTTTTTTTTAAAAAATGACCCGACCACGGCCTTAGAGCGCGGGCGATCGGCCGAGCGCCTATCCGGCGCCTTCTTCCTGGAAGGCTAGATTTTGCTTGACCGCCGCGATATTAAGTGTTTGACTTGGTAATGATTACGGTAACTTGCGAAAGGTATTTACTTTCTTAAGGACGACCCCTTCTGCCCCCCTACCGGAGAGGGGCTACGGGAGACCGACGGTTGAGAGACCACACGGCGCCCGTAGTCTACTCTACTTATTACAGATGTGGCGGGCGCAGAGATGGTGGAGGCGGGGAGAGTGACCAAGTCACGTTGGTG